>NZ_JTEO01000004.1:0-300000 GCF_024500045.1 Methanolobus chelungpuianus | reverse complement strand
CCGCCGATCACCACTATGCCCAGATGGTCCCTCTCGACTGGAACATCCAGTATCCTGGTATTGGGTTCTCCTACCTCAAGGATGCCTGTTATGCCTGCATCCACCATGTCGGACAGTGTGCTGTCGATGATATCCCTTGCGATCATGGGAGCTTCCCTTAAGTTCGCAAGGATCTTGCCGGTGCCTGTCCTGAGCATTTCCATAACGGATGTGAGCTCCTGCGACATAAGCACTTCCAGGGGATCGATTGTGGTGCTCTGGTATGTGAGGACATTGGTGAAGCGTACCGGAAGACCATCCCTTATCTCAACCAGACCGCCGAACTTGGGCTTTATCATCACGCCGGCTTTGAGAAGAACGCCGTCGATGGTTATGCTGCACACTGTGGCAAAGCCAACCTCGTCTTTCCCGATGGTCATCTCACCGAACTTGTCACCTTCATGAAGGACCTTTATCATGGGGCTCACAGTAAGACCGCTGTTCATTGCCATACTGAAGATCTTGATGACATCATCGTAATCCTTGCTGTTGATCAGGGAGAGGTTGACTATGAGATCTCCCTCCCGGGTCCTGGGGTCAAAGGTAGTCCTGAACATCAGATCCTCGATCTTGACAGAAGTAAACTGTATACGGCTCTTTTTCTGCAACGACACACCTCTAACCGCTCTAGTAGCTGGGACCATTTATATGTTAGTACAATAAAAACGTTACTTCCCTTTTACAGCCCTCTCAAAGACTTCCGCATAGTCCTGCGGCCTTTCCAGGAATCCCAGTCGGGAGATATCATTGACAAGCTCGTACATATCCGTTCCTGAGACCAGCCCCAGTTCAGGATAGTCGACAACATCCATGAACCTGATGGGAGGAACATCCTGATAATGGTTATTCTTAACGAAGCCGTCCACGAGCAGATAGTAGGCTCCGCCCGAAAGTTCCCTGATGGTACCATAGATGGATGAGAAGTCACGGCACACCCAGTTTGCCATCTTCAGGGCCTCTCCGGTGGCATTGATCGTGATGTGCCCGTAGCCGGGAGGTATGAGCACGCAATCCCCTTCCTCAGCATTGTACACCATCACATCCGTTATCCTGTCATCCTCTTGTTTCTGCAGCAGGTAGGTGGCCTTGCCTTCAAGCACCTGGTAGACCTCGGTGTAGGAGAGCTCTGTCCCGGGAACATGCGGATGGTAATGTCCTGCGGTCTTGACATACTCCCTGCCCAGCATTCTGGGAGGTATCACCGTGATGTCATAACTAAGGTTATGCTTGCTGATGATCTCATGCTCGGAGCTGCTCCGGTACAGGTTCCTGTACATGTAGTACAGCTCCATGTTCTCTGCAGACCGGAGCCACTCCCTGTCAAAGAGAACCTCATCCATATCATAAAGCATCCTTACATCAGGAGACCTGATGTTGCCGTAAAAATCAAGTTCGTTTCCCATGATAAACTCGCCCTTCAACCACAAACCGGTTAACTTTCAAACTTCCTAGAGGGAAGTAGGAGCCCAATATATTTTAATTTTGGGTACTTTCAGCATTCGCCCCGAGATGCTGAAGGATACGCTCAGCGGTTTTCCTGTTTATCCCTTTGACCTCAGCCAGGGATTCAGCTGATGCCGACCTTATATTATCCACCGAACCGAAATGTTCCAGAAGCAGCCTTTTCTTGCCGGGACCGATACCCGGTATCGCGTCAAGTTCGGAGTGCGTGAGGGTTGCAGACCTCCGGCGGCGATGGGACGTCACGGCAAAACGATGAGCCTCATCCCTGATGTGCATAAGGAGCTTTAGCGCAGGAGAGGCCTTCGGAAGTATGATCACCTCTCCGGGGCCTTTTTTCGGTGTTATTATATGCTCGAAACGCTTTGCAAGACCAATGAGCGGGATGTCAAGCCCCAGGGAGTCCAGCGAGGATTTTGCCGCCCCTACCTGGCCCGGGCCCCCGTCTATGAGTATCAGATCCGGCATGGGCAGATTCTCCCTCATGAGACGCGAATACCTGCGGGTGACCACTTCGGCCATCATGGCAAAATCATCTATGCCCTTCACGGTCCTGATGTTATGCTGCCTGTACTTGCTGTTGGCAGGTAGCCCGTTCTCGAAGACAACCATGGACCCGACAGCATTGGTTCCCGATATGTTGGATATATCAAAGCCTTCTATGCGCTGCGGCACCTTTTCAAGGGACAGGACCTCCTGCAGCTGTGTAAGCGCAAGCTGCGCTGCTTCGGCCGGACCCTTGTGCAGCTCAGCCACCCGCATGGCCATCTCTGCGTTACGGACAGCCATGTCAAGCATCTTCCTCTTGTCGCCTTTCTGGGGTACGTGCAGTTTTACATCCCTTCCGGACCTGCCGCTGAGCCAGGTCATGATAAGCTCCTTCTCAGGCACTTCGTATTGAACAAGTATCTCAGGAGGTATGGGTGAATCCTGATAGTACTGCTTGACGAATGTCGCAAGAGCCTCAGGGATCTCCTTCGAGCCCTCGGCTCCCACAAGGGAGAAATCCGCCTTGCCCACCATGCTTCCGTGCCTTACGTAGAATATCTGCAGAAAGACCACGGTCTCGTCTGATACCGCTGCAATGATGTCCCTGTCATCGGTGCCCGAGGTCGCTATCTGCTGCTGGGTGAGGCACCTTATCCCCTCGATCTGGTCGCGCACCTGCGCCGCAGACTCGTAGTCCTGCTGCTCTGCAAGGGAATGCATCTTTCCCTCGAGCTGTTTCAGGAGGCCGGAAGTATCACCTTTCAGGAAGCGCACTGCCTCCATGACCCTTTCCCTGTACTCACTCTCCTCCGGTGCACCCCTGCAGGGGGCAGTGCAGAGCTTTATATGATAATTGAGGCAGGGTCTCGTCTTTCCTGCAACGATGGGCTTCCGGCATTTGCGGAGCTGGAAAAGGCCTGTTATGAGTTCCACAATGCTGCGTATGGCCCGGGAGTTAGTGTAAGGGCCAAAATAGAGGGCATTATCCATCAGCCTCCTGCGGGTGAGAAAGATGCGCGGGAAGCTCTCATTGACAGTGACCTTGACATAGGGATAGCGTTTGTCATCCTTCAGCCGGACGTTATAGCGGGGCCTGTACTTCTTGATGAGATTGGCCTCGAGTACGAGGGCATCGATCTCGGTATCCGTGAGGATCACCTCGATGTCCTCTATCTGCCTTACAAGCACCTTCGTCTTTGGAGTATGGCCCGCCGAAGCCTGAAAATAAGAACGCACCCTGCGGGAGAGCGATATTGCCTTGCCCACATATATGACGTCACCTGATGCGCCTTTCATCAGGTACACGCCCGGAGAATCAGGTATCTTGCTTAAGTCAGGAACCATATCATCTGCAGTCTGCGAACTTATTGTCTATGAATCTTGGAAGGGTCGTGTTCATTATAGTCTCCAGGTTAACTATATCAGCACGGTTATACTCAAGGAGCAGTTCAAGGGCTTCCTGGTCGCCCCTTTCGTACTGATGCCACAGGCGCACCGCATCAAAGCCGGTGATGCCGGCAACATCCTCACTCCTGGTGATACCCAGTTCCACTTCTATCTTCTTGAGTCCACCTGAAAGACAGATACGCCTCAGGGGATACATAAGGTCTGCATGGAGCTTGTCCAGGTCAACCTGCGGGAACTCACGCTTGATAAAAGGAAGGTCGAACCTTGCGCCGTTGAAAGTGACAAGATAATCGTATTTCTCTAACTCTTCCACTATGTCGTCCAGGTCAATGCCCCTGACGAATGTCCTGGCTTCCTTACCATCGTATATGCCCACCACCGTTATGTGAGAATGGCCGGGGGAAAGGCCTGTGGTCTCTATGTCAACATAAGCGGCCCTGTCCCGGAACTCCGGAAAAGCACGCCAGTGCTCTGCACCGGGAAGTGACCTGGCAAAGAACCCGTAGTCCTGGGACTGCAGCCGCTCCCGGGATTCCTCTATGCCCGGGACAATAAGCTCTAGCTTGGAACGGGAGATGGGAAGATCACCCTTGTTACTCATGAAATCGTCCCAGGTCCTGATCCCACTGGCCCATATCTTTTTCTCCACCGTGGCGCCGACCCGGGGAATATGGATGTATGTACTGGTAAGCATTTGTTTCACTTAACCTGTTATGTCTGATATGTCATAAATCATAAGGTTCCACCGGGAAATTTACAAATACACCATTCCTTATATAATGCACCCCGGCCACAGATAAAGGCTTAAGGTTCTGACATAATAAGTTAAACAGTGATATTTATGAAAGTCTCAATAATAGGAGCGGGAAACGTGGGAGCTACCACTGCGCAGCGTCTTGCTGAGCTTGATATTGCGGATGTTGTGATGCTGGATGTCGTGGAGGGTCTGCCTCAGGGAAAAGCACTGGACATCGCCCAGGCAGCGCCGGTCATGGGATACGATGTGGATGTTACAGGCACTAACGATTACAGGGACATCGCCGATTCCGATATTGTTATTGTTACTGCGGGCATTGCCCGGAAGCCCGGCATGGACAGGGACGACCTGCTTGCTATCAACATCAAGATCATCAGGGAAGTATGTGCCAATATACGGGAACATGCGCCCGGATCCATAGTCATGGCAGTTACAAACCCGCTTGATGTTACAACCTATGCTGCTGTCAAATACATGCAGCAGGAAAGAGGCAGGGTCTTTGGTATGAGCGGGCTGCTGGATTCCAGCAGGTTTGCGACATTCATTGCAAAGGAGATCGGATGCAGCGTTAAGGATGTCGATGCAATGGTCCTCGGAGGCCACGGGGATTCCATGGTGCCCCTGCCCGAATACACGACCATCTCAGGAATACCGCTGCCCCAGCTGCTTGACCGGAAAACTATCGACCGGCTTGTGCAGAGAACGGTGAATGCCGGAGCGGAGATCGTAGGTCACCTCAAGACCGGAAGCGCATTCTATGCACCCTCCGCGGCGGTTGCGATGATGACCGAAGCTATCCTGAAGGATACAAAAAGAATAGTACCGGCATCTGTCTATCTGGATGGCGAGTATGGACTAAGGGATGTTTGCCTGGGTGTCCCTGTCAGGATAGGAAAGGGCGGAGCTGAAAAGGTCATAGAGCTTGAACTTACCGCGGAGCAGGAGCAGGCACTGAAGAGATCTGCCGACGAGGTGCGTCAGGGTATCTCAAAGATATAAGGTGTTATGCTGGCCGGTGGTAACAGAAATAAGTAAGGCCCCGGCACTTACATACAAATATTGATATATAAGTAAAATATAAGTAAGAAGGGATACCATGCGTGCAGACATAACTTCACTCTTCGGACTGAACATTTACACCGATACAGGCACATATGTAGGCAAGGTTGCCGATCTTGTGCTGGATGTTGATGAGAGGACAGTAAAAGGGATAGCCATTACGTCCATTAACCGTGACCTGTTCGATGTCACTTCAAAAGGTGTCATAATACCCTACAGGTGGGTGGTCACAACAGGCGATATCGTCCTTATAAGGAACATCGTGAACAGGTTCAGAAAACCGGCCAAGCAAGAACCTGAAGAATGACCGGTCTATGAAAAGGCGAGAGATCTATTCAGATCTTTACTGTATACCGCCTGTGATTGTGCGTATTGACGGCCGCAATTTCAAGCATGTGCTGTCGCGCATGGGATTTGAGAGACCATATGACCTTAAGTTCGCATCTGCCATGGCGGATGCGATCGAACTGTTTTTCAGGCATAGTGGCCTGAGCCCCGTATTTGCTTATACCTTTTCGGATGAGATCAGCTTCTGCTTCGATAATGTCGCCTTCGATGGCAGGGTCGAGAAGCTTGATTCCGTGATACCGTCCTATATCAGCAGCGCACTTACCATGCTGCTGGAGCCAGAAGAGCCTCTTTCATTTGATTCCAGGATCATACCGGTACATGGACAGCATATCGAGGAATACCTTGTATGGAGGCAGGCTGAAGCATGGCGTAACTGCATCAACTCCCATGCCTACTATGCACTGCTTAGCGAGGGCATGGAAGAAAGGGAGGCTGCATCATCCCTCAGGAAGAAAGGATCGGAGCAGATGCACGAACTGCTCTTCCGGCGGGGAACCAATATTGCAGCCGTGCCTGCGTGGCAGAGGCGCGGGATCATGGTGCTCAGGGAGAGTTACCAGATAGAGGGCTTTAACCCCTGTCTGGAGGAAAGGACACTTGCCACACGCAGCAGGGTCAGGCAGGAATGGGAATTGCCCCTGTTCAGATCCCCGGAAGGGGAGGCTTTCATCGCTGATGCGCTTGGGGCCTGAGGTTACTGCTGATATGTAAGAAAAAGCATTTAAAGAGATAGGCAATTATAAGGCACACTATTGTAACGGTGAACCTATGGACAGACTTGAACTTATAAAAAGGAACGTACAGGAAATAGTAACGGAAGAGGAGCTCACACAGCTCCTGGAGACAAAAGAGCATCCTACTGCTTATGTCGGGTACGAACCTAGCGGCAAGATCCATATGGGGCACGTGCTTACAGTTAACAAGCTCCTGGACCTGCAGAAAGCAGGCTTCAAGATTACAGTGCTGCTGGCAGATGTCCACGCATATCTCAACCAGAAGGGAACGCTTGAGCAGGTCCGCGAGATCGCTGACTATAACAAGCGCTGCTTCATTGCCCTGGGACTGGACCCGAAAGAGACGAATTTCGTATACGGATCGGACTACCAGCTCTCATCCGAGTACATGCTCAATGTTCTCAAGCTCACCCGCCTTACGTCACTCAACAGGGCCAGAAGGAGCATGGACGAGGTGGGGCGCCAGATGGACGACCCGAAAGTATCGCAGATGGTCTACCCCATAATGCAGGCTATCGATATAGCAATGCTCGGAGTTGACGTGGCGGTTGGAGGTATTGACCAGCGCAAGATCCATATGCTTGCAAGGGAAGGCCTCCCCTCGATCGGATTCCCTGCCCCGCTGTGCATCCATACACCCATAATCCTTGGATTTGATGGTAACAAGATGTCCTCGTCCAATGATAATTTCATATCCGTTGACGACACCGAGGAGCAGATCAATGCCAAGATGAAAAAGGCCTTCTGTCCTGCCGGAGAGGTGGAGAATAACCCCGTGCTGGAACTGTTCAGGTACCACATCTGTCCGCGCTATGAAGAAGTTGTCTTCAAGCGTCCTGAAAAGTTCGGAGGGGACCTTCACTGCAGAAGCTACGGCGAACTTGAGCAGGTGTACGCAAGCGGCCAGCTCCATCCCATGGACCTCAAAAGCGGCGCTGCACTCTACATGAATATGATATTGGAAACCGTAAGATCAGTAATATGAACGGGAAGTTCCATTGATTGGACGGCCAAAGCCTTAAATCGAAATATATATAATCGAAATAAGGACATATATAAAATAAGTATATTTCAAAAAGGGATTTGGATGAAATACACATTCCAGGACTCAACTGCATTACCACTGCAAAGGGATTTTATTCAGGACCTGAATGACTTCATAGGAACTGCCAAAAAAGTGATTCCTCTGGAAAATTCTGCCATCGAGCTCAGCGAGGATGAATCCGAGGAAGTATCCTCCCTTGAATTGAGAATCGCAGAGCTGGATAAGTTCAGTAAGGATGTCCAGGCCTATGTGGATGACATTTCCAGGGGAGCAAAGGACAAGGAGATACTGGAGTGCCGTAACGCCATCATGGATGCATGCATTGCAAGTTCCACCCGGGGACTGAAGAACCTCAGCCAGAAACTTGACATCATCAGGAATGATTCCGAGAGCGGACTCTACAAGATAGAGAAGGAGATCCTGGCAAGCCTCAATCCCCTTTTCAGGTCCGGCATCTACGGAACAACGAACAGGTATCACGTATCCATGAGAGAAGGAGTGCTCAGGGGTACGATGACTGCCGCTTTCGCAGGCATGGAGTATACATCCGAACTCACTTATGCACACGATACGCTTACCATCAGGGAAGCGTACGGCGATCTCTTCCTGCCTGCGTGGACAAAGGCTGGCCTGCTCCATAAGGAGAACAAGGTCAAGATGATCGATGTTTCCGAGTACCTGGTCACTTCAGTAAAATACGATGGCATAGGTTATATTGATGCCGTTTTTGAGACAAGGAAGAAAGATCAGCAGTTCAGGGTCAGCTGCAATGATGGCATCTGCCAGATCAATTTCGGGGAAACGGACATAACAGCCGACGAAACCCTCGTGAAGTCAGTCAAGCTGGAAAGCATTGAGGATCTTATGGACGAGCTGCGTAAGTATGTTGAGATGTTCATACGTTCCCAGACCCTCACACAGGTGATGCTCGACGGAAGGGATGCCGTTCGCAACAATGAAGTGTTCGACTGTCTCAAGCTGATAGCCCAGCAGTACGGGGAGATCGTAAGGGAATCCTTCGAGCGTGGATATGTCAAGAACGAGATAACCATCAAGGTGGAATCCTCCGATGGCACACGCACCGAGAAGTACATAACAAAGCAGGAGGCCTTCGACAGGCTTGCTGAGATCGGAAGTGAAGGGCTCGAGCTGGCAACCATCCTTGGCCTGGACTGATAGCGAGAGATATTTAAATCCCGGCCCCTATTCTATTTTCACACACCACTCTGAGTGGATACGGGGTAATATTCATGGAGCGCTCAATTGAAGATATCAGAAAGAAGATAGGTAGTAACAGTGCAGTCGTCATGACCTCGCAGGAGATCTGCGAGCTTGTAGAGAAAGGTGAGAATATCTCCATCCGGGACGTGGATGTGGTTACAACTGCCACAAGGGCAGTGATGAGCGGAACGTATGCCGTGCTGTCCTTCCCTGTGGAAGCCCCTTTCCATTTCAAGAGAGCCTCACAGGTGTTCCTCAACGGGGTGCCTGCACATGTGGGACCCTGTCCCAACGAAAGTCTCGGCATGCTGGACCTGATAGTCTTCGGGACCGCACACTCGCATCTGAGTCCCGGATACGGTGCAGGGCATCTTTTCCGGGAGATGGCAGAGAAGAAAACGATAGATGTCTCGGTCATCACCGAAGGGAACAATGCTTTCCAGACCCAGGTTACCCTAGACGCGATACCGCACGCAAAGCTCTTTGCAACCCGTCACACATTCAAGAACTATGCCGCTTTTGTGAACTGCTCGGACAGGCCCATCGGCACCATATTCCACGCTACTGAGTTCGAACCTGATATGAGGGCAGCCACCTTTTCGGGATGCGGACAGATCAATCCCCTCAAGAACGACCCGATGCTTGAGACAATAGGCGTGGGAACCCGGATACTTATGAACGGGGCACAGGGCTTTGTGATAGGAGAGGGAACACGCAGCAGCCCGGCGAGACCCAATCTTACAGGGTTTGCAGACATGCACGACATGGACCCGGCGCTCATGGGAGGATTCTCCACATCCGCCGGCCCCGAGTGCATAGTCTCCTGGGCGATACCCATACCTGTTGTCAGCCAGTCGGTCATCGATGCCATCACCATGACAGATAAGGATGTGCCAATGCCGGTAATGGATGTGGACAGACGCGTGACCATCGGGGGCACCACTTACGCAGATGGCTGGAGGAACACTGACATATCTGTCGAGTTCAGTCCCTCGCTCTGTATCCGGTGCGATGAGTGCGCTGCTGAGAAATGCTGCCCCATGGATGCCATACATTACAAGGATAACAGGCCCGTAATGAACATGCGCCAGTGCTTCAACTGCGGACTGTGCACCACCACTTGCCCCGGCAGCGTGTTCAGCGCAGAGCTTGGGAGCATCCGATTCGAAGCCGGAGGGAAGATGCATGAGGTTCCCATAGTGCTGAGGCAGTCGGACCGCAAGAGAGCACTGGAACTCGAGGAAAAGCTCAGGCAGATGATACTTGACGGCTCTTTCAGGATCAGTCAGATGGTCGACACGATCCGGACATGAACCTGCGAAGGATATCCTCCGGGCGCATGGAGATAGTGGCCACATCAGCATTCCCGGGCTCTGCCTTCACAACAAGAATCCCATGATCCATATCCTGCAGAGCCTGTTCCAGGTGCCGGGGGTCACGAACCTCGCACACAAGGCTGTTACCGGCTCCCCTTGCAAGCTGTGCAAGGTCCGCTCCTTTTGCAGTTGCTGTAGGCTGGTCGCCTGTTGAGCCGTAAGAGCCGTTATCGATTATCACAAGCAGGTAATTTTCCGGGGCCTGTGTGGCTATGGTTGCCAGGCTGCCCAGGTTCATAAGCACCGAGCCGTCTCCATCAATGACTATGACCTTCCTATGAGGCCGGGAGAGCGCAAGCCCAAGACCGATGGAAGAAGCAAGTCCCATGGAGCCAAGCATGTAGAAATTGTTGTCGGTGTCACGTATGCTGCATAATTCCTTGCAGGGTATCCCTATGTTGCATACAATAAGCGCATCGCTCTGCACCGCCTTCCCGGAGATCTCCCTGATGGCATCCATACGTTTCATTATCATCCTCTCCAGAAAGAGATCGGCAGGAGCACTGCCGATGGCATCTTTCCCTCAAGGGCACTTTCCCATGCCATTTTAACATCCTCTGCTGCATTTGCCATGGAGTCCGGGATAAAATAAGGGATACCAAGCGTATCCAGCAGTTTCGGAGTCAGCTCACCCATGGGAACCTGGGCGCAGACAGGTTCGCCTTCCACACCGCGATGGCTCATTATCATCACGAGCGGGATGCCGTACAGAAGGTTCAGGGAAGCGAGAGCATTGATGGAATTGCCAAGGCCCGAGTTCTGCATGAGTATCGCAGGCCTTCTGCCACCCATATAGGCGCCGGCGCATATCCCGACACCCTCCTCCTCGCGTGTAACAGGCACGTGGATGATCTCAGGGTCCCTGTCAACCAGGGAAATGAGCTCCCTGAGGTTAATGCAGGGCACGCTGACTATAAGATCAATACCTGCATCCTTAATACCGTTGTACACTGCTTTGGACGGAGTCATTTTCTTCCTGCAATGGCATAGTTCCCTCACCATACTTTCAGGTCTATGCCCTCTATACGTATATCCTTACCCTCTACGCCCACGACCATCCCTGAGTGGACCTTCTGCATCATGCAGTACTCGGGAACGAACCTGACGGTCTGGCCGACCTTCGGGAGCTTTCCCCTGGAGACCCTGCCCTCGAAGGCAAGTATCATACAGAGGCCCAGCTCCTTGAACTTAAAGTCCTCCCTGCCCAGCCGGTGCAGGGGACCCACCAGATGTATCGTGTATATACCGGGGTCGATATCAATGACCTTTGCAAAATGTGTCACAGGGCATGCAAGGGGCCTGTAGCGGATATAATCCCCTACCCGTACTTCGACCGAGCCGTCAAAGGGATGGATGAACTCCCTGCAGGAGCATTCGTCCCTGAGGGGCGCCAGCATGAAATCAGCCTCGAGCCCGTCGATGACACCTACTATCCTTTCTTCTGCGGGTGCCTCGGCACCTACAATCGCGGAGAGTTTCCCCAGGTTCTCCCTGAACATATCCCTTTCAAGGAAGGGGCATTTCTGCAGGTCTCCGGGAACCTTCAACTGTGCCGCAAAGTCCCTGCACTGCCTGAAGCCGCAGCTTCCGCAGTTATACCCCGGGAGGAGGGACAGGATGTCGCTCAACGTTACTCACCCCTGTACTCCATGAAGCCGTCAAGCTGCCTCAGCACTCCCATGTGATGCTTGCGCGCCACGCGGGTCTCCCCGGTGCAGAGGGAACATATCGCAAGAGGAGGGTTATAGCGCAGTACCATATTGTCGCGCACTTCCGGACCCTCCGATATCAGCTCCGCAAGTTCGAATGCCCCTTTCCCTGTAAGCCCGTTGGATTCGATGATCATGCACTTGGGATTCACGTCAAGCACCCTCTCCCTGAATACCTCCCTCTCTGCCTGGGAGACCAGGTCGCCTTTGGTCATTACCACGATATCCGCTGTAGTCAGGAGAGGGCCTACTTTAAGGGGTGTGTTGGGCCCTGTTGTGACATCAATGACACAAATGGCCATGCACTCGTCGGGATAAGGTGCGCAGCGCAGGCAAAGCCCTGCAGTCTCATTGAGCACTATATCGGCATTGTTCGATGCACCCCAGTCCAGCATTGCATCTGTATTATAGATCGTGAAATGGTCAGGGCACATATCCTTTGCAAGGCCTACGTGCACAGGGATGCCAAGCTTGCCGAAGCGCTGGTCGTCATCCGTCCACAGGCAGTCGACCTTGACCACTGCCGGTCTTTTTCCGCTTTTTACCAGTGTCCTGATGGTGTGGAGCAGTACGGAGGTTTTACCTGAGCCCGGCGTACCTGCGAGTACCACCAGCTTCATGCAAGCTCCTCTACGATCTCTCCCCTGCGGATGGTCTCTCTCAGGGACATGAGCCAGTTATCCACCTGGGTGATCCTGCCGCACACATCCTGCTCCTCCCTGCTGGTGGTAATAATGTCTACCATTGCGCCGTTGCGGATAACTATCCTGCGGGATGCCATGAGTGCCAGGACAGGGTCATGTGTGACAACAACCACGATCTTGCCCTCGCCCGCAAGCAACTGGAGAGCTTCCTGCTTCTTGATACCGGCATTCTCGATCTCGTCTATGAGCACTACAGGGGAATCGCTTATCACCGCAATGTCTGCGGTCATCAGGGACCTTGACTGGCCCCCGCTGAGAACCGTCAGGTAGGTGTCAGGGGAGATGGGTTCTCCAGTGAGGGTGTTGGCGAGCTCTATCACCCTGTCCACAAGACCGGGGCCCTTGCCCCTGCTGCGCGCATGCATCTGCAGGAAGTCCGCAACTGTCATATCCGCCAGGAAGTGCATCTTCTGGGACAACTGGGCAACCAGCTTCTTGCGCGGGTCGACACGTGTAAGTGCATCAGGTTTCTTACCGTTGATCAGTATGGACCTGCCGGTAGGTGTATCACCCTGGGCGAGCTGTTCTATATCATCTATAAGTGTGCTCTTCCCGGAACCGGTAGGTCCCACTATGCCTATGATCTCACCCTTGCTTACTTCAAGGAACTTTACCGGTTCGGGGACTCCGTCCTTATCGACACCGCCAAGTATTGTTAAAGTCAGTTCTTCGCTCATATTCTCACACCAAACATACTCTGTACCGTAGTTATGATCGTTCTCTCCGCATTCGGGTCATTTGCCGATACCCTCACGGAAGGCTTCATCAATCTCACTGGAAGGTCCTGCATCAGTCTTTTCTGACCTCCTCCCGTGATATTCAGGACTATGCGGTCTTCCGGAAGCACGCTGCCTTTCCTGACAGCCTGCACAAGTGCTGCAACAGCCACGGCTGCAGCAGGATTTATATCGATATTCTCTTCCGCTTCAAAAAGGGACTGTGCGCCGGAAGCCTCATCATTGCTGATCGCATAGATCGTGCCGCGGGTAGCCTCAAGTGCATCCCTGACACCGCCCCTTGTCCCGTATGGGGGCTTTCTGTTGAACAGCACATCATCATACATTTCCCCGGGGCATGATGTCGATACCGCATCTTTCCCGTGCCAGAGAGAATACAGGGGTGCACAGGGAATGTTCTGGGCCAGGTGAAGACGCGGGAGCTTTGAGCCAAACCTTCCGTCCCCGATGAGCCTT
Organism: Methanolobus chelungpuianus; assembly: GCF_024500045.1. Taxonomy (NCBI): domain Archaea; kingdom Methanobacteriati; phylum Methanobacteriota; class Methanomicrobia; order Methanosarcinales; family Methanosarcinaceae; genus Methanolobus; species Methanolobus chelungpuianus. The sequence continues at coordinate 286,455 of NZ_JTEO01000004.1, read as the reverse complement.
ATAGATGCTTCCCACGCCGATATGCCGCCTGTACCGCTTCCTACAGCCTGGAAGTAATGGTCCGGCAGTGAGCCTGCGGTGAGGACAGCATCAAGCATCACCGTGCCCATACCATCCCTTCTGGCTACGTTCCTGGCCCCGCCCTCATTCACGAAGCCGTCCATGGAAGCTATTCTGCCCGCAAGGGAAATGGCATCGAAGTAATCACCCTCCACTGTGGCAAGGCAGACTGCAGAGGTATCTTCATGTGTGGTCCATAGCCTGTGTGCACTCCCCTCCGGGACAACCAGCAACAGGGGCTGACCGGTTATGCTGCAGACATGGGAAAAGGCCCTCGCAGTATTGCCTGCGGATGCAACCACCATCACCCCTGTATCACCCAGTTCCCTAAGGCGCTGCATGGTAGGGAAGGACTCCAGATCCTTGAACGTACAGGTCATCATCCTGGCATCCTTTTCCGGCCAGTAACCGTTAAAGGCTATCCACAGGTCCTCAAGTCCCAATGCCGAGGCAAAAGCCGTGCTTTTGTAGGTTACAGTCCTTCCTGAGCCCTCTTCGATCATTCCCCGGACAGGCAGCCATTCCCTGTAACGCCATATTCCCGGCAGGTCGGCACAATTGAGGCGACTGGATGAATAAATGGTGCGCAATAATGCATCATCACCATTCCTGCAACTCAGCGAATATGGATCATGCCTTTCCCCGCAGTGTAAACAAGTCGCAGTATATTTTTCCATCAACCCAAGGTGGACAAAAATATCTTATAAGACTTTCCCTGATTCAAGCTAAATTTGCCTGAAAAGGCTAAAATAGCATTCACTATTCTGCCATATAGGACCACCAAGAACAGATCATGATCTTAAGTGTACCCCTCTGCATAAAGAGTGGAGAACAAAGGAGCAGTAAAATAAGAATTTGCCCCGGGACCGGTTCATTCCTTCCCCGTGTCATTCATGGTAAGATGATAGGCCTCCTTCCCTGCAACCTGCCCCATCCTGTAGAAATCCCGGACATCCGGACCGAAGGTATCAATCAGGTTGCTTATGCGATCAAAGCTCCCGGCGAGCTTCTTCTCACGGGACTCATCCTTACCGCTCTGCTGCATCTTCAAAAGACACTCACTCATCATCCCGTCGATCATGCCCTTGAAGTGCCATTGCGGCGCTTCCGTGGGAGTAATGCCGATAGAGTCCTGATACGCTTTCATGGCCTGCTCATTCTTCCTCAATCCCAGGAGGGCCATGATCTTACCGGACACTGATTCAAGATCATCCGGCTCATTTTCCAGCAACGCGTCAAAGGCGCCGACAGCTTCGTCGAACTTCCCCTGCTTGTTGAGCAGCATACCCCTGTACCTTTTGAGCCTGATGTCCTCCGGGAACTTTTTCTCCGCCTTTCCAAGAAGCTCGATTGCCTCATCATCCCTGTCCACCATGCTCAGGACCATCGTATTCAGCACAATCCTCTCCATTTCGTCCTCCACCTGCATCAGAAAGGCTTCCGCAAATCCTAAACCGCGTTCAGTCTGCCCGAGTGCATCATAAATGACAACGATCTGGAAAAGATTGTCCATGCTGGGATTACGGCTGAAATCCTGTTTGTGTCTATTTAGATCTTCCAGGAGTTTCTTTCCCGGATCCGTGCTGTTTGTCGTATTGTCCATATATGATATATTGGAAATTTCGCTTTAAAACCTTCCGAAGCTATCAAGGAAGCATCCGGAGAAGATACTTGTGAAGGGAGGGATGGCCGTCAAGCACTATATCAGCCTTTGAGAGCTTGTCCGCAGCAACATATGTAGGGATACCGACACAGAAAAGCCCTGCATTCTTAGCCGCTTCCACACCCATAGGAGCATTCTCTATAACTATGCATTCCTCCTTGCATACGCCAAGCATTTCAACTGCCTTGAGATAAGGGTCGGGAAAGGGCTTCCCTCTGGCCACATCATCGCCGCAGACCACTACATCGAAGATGCCCGGAAAGAACTCATCGAGCAATCTTGTGACAGTTACCCTCTCGGAGCCTGTTACAACTGCAAGATTGAAGCATGCCTTCAGTTTATCAAGGCAGTCGCCGGTCCCTTCAAAGGGCCTGATGCAGGCTATGCTTGAGAATATCTCTACCTTCCTTGCAAGTATAGGACCGTAGTGTTCGGGAGACAATTCCATGCCGGCTCTCTGGAAAAGCCACTGGAGACCCAGTACATGATTGGCCCCTTCTATCTCGTATATATCATCCCTGCAGACGTCCACACCCCATTCGCGGGAAACCTGTATCCAGGCATCTGCGTGCGAGTTCATGGAGTCCAGCAGTACGCCGTCCATGTCAAAGATAAGAGAGTTCAGCATGGGTGAAAAAAGGGAGATATGCACGATAAAGCTTGTGATATCCCCATTGACGGAAGTCAGGCCCCTGAGCTCATGTCTGATTCACGCTAATGATTTCGGAATTGCCATCGTACCATCTTACAGGCAGTTCGTAATCAAGGGTATCGCTGTATGACCCTGGCAGGAAGAAAGCTGTGCCCCTGTCCTGCAGCGATATTACGAATTCCGGATCGATAAGCTCTATGGCCTGGTGTATCTCAGCTGCCTCCGAAGACTTGCCAAGTCGATACAGGGCAAATTCCTTGTTATACATGGCCGAGATGGAAACAGGGTCCAGTTGCAGAACCCTGTCGTAACTTTCGATGGCACCTTCGGTATCTCCTCTTACATTCTGAACGAAACCTTTATTGTACCATGCCGTAGTGCAGTCAGGATCCAGTTCCAGCGCCTTGTTGTAATAGTAGACCGCCCCTTTGGGACTGCTGAGCAGATATGCCAGCATGCCCCTGTGGTACCATGAGGACGGGTTGCTTGAGTCTATGGATATCGACCTGTCAAACACATCAGCCGCTTTTGCCGGCTCACCCATAAGGTAATATGCAAATCCCTTATGGTTCAATGCCCTGGTGTTCTCAGGTTCAAGTTCCAGTATGCGATCGTAGGTTTCGATTGCCATTGAATACTGGCCGGATCTCTCATAGGTAGCTCCCATGATGAAGAGCACTTCAATGTCTCCGGGCTCTGCTTCCAGTATACGCTCATAGTACCCTATAGCCTTCTCATACTTACCCAGCTTTGCTGAGGACATGCTCTGGTGCATAAGCATTGTCAGGTTGGCGGGATCATGCTCAAGGATGATGTCAAATGTGGCCATTGAGTCTGCATACATCTGCGCCTCATACTGAGCTAATCCCTTCTTATAGAGGATGTCCTTGTCCAGGGGATCTTCTGCAAGCATAGCATCGTAAGAGTCTATGGCGTAGGAGTAGAGCGACAGCCTCTCACTTACGTTTGCCCTATAATAGAGAGCCTCACGGTTATTGGGGTCCTGCTGCAGCACCCGGTCAAAATATTCCAGTGCTGTCCATTCATCCATGCTACCGTAATAGGATATACCTGTCCTTAGAAGTACATCGGGATCATTGGGTTGTGCGCGTAGAGCCTTCTCATGTAATGAGAGCGCTTCCTGATGCATCCCCAGGAGATCGAGAGAGGAGCCTCTTCCTGAGAGGGCTGCAGCCGAATTGCTGTTGAGCATGAGTGCCTTGTCGTAGCAGGCCATAGCATCTTCAGGCCTGTTCAGCCCGTTAAGGGCGTCACCTCTGCCTGCCCAAAGCTGATCAAGGCCTACAGGCATGCCAAGTATCTCGTAAGTGCTTCCTGCCTTCCTGGTAGCGGGTGCGGAAGTGAGCGGGTTGGCATTGTACAGGACAAAGGCATCGGGCAGTTGTACACTGTTGCCCATACCTCCGATCAGACTATTGTTTTTCGCTCCCGCAGCAGTTCCCAGAAGGATACTGGAATTACCGCTTTGCCCCTTCAATCCGGAATTGACCTTTTCCAGAGCATCGGGGTGGGAAGGCTGCAGCTGAAGCACCTGCTCGTAACACACAAGAGCCTCATCATATCTTCCGAGGCTTTCAAGGGAATTACCTTTCCTGAACCACGCATCGACGGACCCCGGTTCAAGTTCGAGGGCCCTGTCATAGTATTCCAGGGACTCATTATGCTTCCCAAGCCTGGACATGTCTGAAGCACTGGAATACCATGCTGCTGCGAAATACGGATCCTGCTCAAGAGCAGACGAGTATGCCTTAAGCGCCTGGCCGGTCTTACCTAAGCGGTCATAGTCCCGGCCCGTCTCGTACCATACCCTGGCGCTTGAGGGATCTATCTTGAGAGCCTGAGCATAACAGTTAATGGCTTTGTCATACTGTTGCATCTTGTCCAGTGCAACAGCTTTCTTATACCATACCACGGCAATACCCTTTTCCTGGGCCAGCACCTTGTCATAGGCATCAACAGCCTCCTTATGCCTTCCAAGCCTGTCATAGGCCAGACCCTTATTGTACCAGATACCTGCGGTATCCGAGGTGAAGGCGGGATTTTCATCATAGGCTGGCATTGATTCAACGGCAGAGGCAAACATGTCAGACACTTGAGCCTGCTGGCCTGCAACAGAATTTACGCGCTCGCTCCTGAGCTGAAGAGCCGTGTCGTAAGCCAGGATGGCCTCATCATACATGCCCAGGGAATCCAGCAGGAAACCTTTCTTTGACCAGATCGCCTTATTGCCAGGATCATACACAAGGATCTGCTCATAGGCCCTCAAGGCATATTCATAGTTACCCTGTGCCTCATAATTGCGTCCTATGCCATACCACGCCTCGGTACTGGAGGGATCGATAAGGAGCAAACGATCGTAATCTTCTATTGCTGATCCTGCATCACCCAGTTTTTCCCAGGCTTTTGCCCTGCTCAGAAGGGCACTGCTGTGAAAGGGATCGACCTCAACCACCTGGCTGTAGCAGCTGATGGCACCCTCATGATCACCCATTGCGTCCAGTGCAAGGCCCTTCTGGTACCATACTGCAGCATTATAAGGTTCCATCAGGAGAACACTGTCCAGGGACTGGACAGCCTTATCATATTCCCCTGATTCATAGGACCTGACAGCCTTCCTGAATAGGGAGTCTGCAAAGCCCGAAGTGACGCCCGTTGCATTCTCATAGCATTCCAGAGCCTCTTCATACCTTCCCAGTTTCTCAAGCGCCTTACCCTTCTGGTAAAGGATGCTGGCAGCCCTTGGATCAAAGGACGCAATCAGGGAATTATCCTGAGAGCCGGCCAGGGAACTGGTGTCACTGCCTGAAAGAACAACGCTTCCGATATCAAATCCATTGTCATAGTCCGAACCGCCTTTTGTAAGCATCTTCAGGGACATGTCGTAAGAACTCACAGCACCTTCATAGTCCCCTGTCGCGTAGAGGATGAGCCCTTTCTTGAAATGGGCAGCCGGAGAGCCGGGATACCTGTTCAGCAGAACCTCGTTTGCTTCATAGGCTTCCTTGTATTGCCCGGAAAGGAACAAAGCCGAGACTTTATTGTCCAGAGTTCCCGCATCGGAAGGATTCAGAGCAAGGGATAGGTCATAATACTGAAGGGCCAGGTCATAAGTACCGTTCTTCGTGAGAGCAACAGCGTTTGAATTCAGATCCTTTGCCTCATTGCCGGTACTGGCTGCCAGAGAGCAAAAAAGAGATGTTGCAATAAGCATCAATGTCAAGGAAAGCACATATCTTCTCGTTTTCATGGGAATCCTTTAGCGTGATGTGGTTACTCGAGGATAGATTTTAAGATATATACATATAACGAATATTATTTAATTAACTTTGTTACTTAACATCATGAGCATATGCTCAGTATTTCCGCATTGCTGCGCTCCCAAAATTAAACTTATGACATCATGGGGAAAACGCTGCAATGTCCCGGACTTCCTCACATTGGTCCCGTGCGCATAAGTAAAATAGTAAGTAGTGACATTATAAAATAGGGGAGGGAACCAATAGTGTTGTTCAGGAACAGGACAGATGCAGGCAAAAAGCTTGCAGAGAGGCTTTCCGGGTATTCAGGAGGCAAGGACCTGCTCGTACTTGCATTACCAAGAGGAGGAGTGCCTGTGGCTTTTGAGGTTGCCAGGGAACTGCGGGCGGAACTTGATGTGTTCATTGTGAGAAAGCTGGGAGTGCCTGGCCATGAGGAGCTTGCCATGGGCGCTATTGCCAGCGGGGGTATACGCGTGCTTAATATGGATGTGGTCAGGTCGCTGGGGATAACAGACAATACAATTGCTGCCGTCGCAGCTGCGGAGCAGGTTGAACTGGAACGAAGGGAACAGTTATACCGCAAAGGACGTCCCGAGCCGAATCTGGCTGGCAGGACGGTCATCCTGATAGACGACGGGCTTGCCACGGGTGCTACCATGAATGCTGCAGTAAAGGCTGTCATGTCACAGAAACCTGCGCATCTGACCGTTGCAGTGCCCACCGCAGCAAAGGACACCTGCGAAGAGTTTGCAGCCGAGGTTGACGAGGCAATATGCCTGACAACGCCTGAACCTTTTTACGGGGTTGGTGCCTGGTACTCGGATTTTACCCAGACCAGTGACAAGGAAGTTTGCGAATTACTTGAAAAGGCAGCAAGGAACAGGCAGGAGGGAAAAGGATGAGCGTGGTTGACGAGCCTGTAAGCATCCCTCTGGACTCCATCCGGATGGAAGGGAACCTGAGCATACCGGATAATGCCACCGGGATCGTAGTGTTCGCACATGGAAGCGGGAGCAGCAGGCTTAGCCCCCGGAACAGGTTCGTTGCGCAGCAGCTGCAGGGAGAAGGGCTTGCAACATTGCTCTTTGACCTGCTTACTCCGGAAGAGGAAAGGATAGATGCAATCACAGCCCAGCTTCGCTTTGATATCGAACTGCTTGCGATCCGCCTTGTTGCAGCTACCGACTGGCTGCTGCAGCGTCCGGACACGAATCATCTGGACATCGGTTACTTCGGGGCTAGTACAGGCGCTGCTGCGGCCCTTACAGCCGCTGCCCTCAGGCCGGACAATATAAAAGCCGTGGTATCCAGGGGAGGAAGGCCGGACCTTACAAAAGAGCCTCTGGAAAATGTCAAGTCCCCTACACTGCTTATCGTGGGGGGCAGGGACACGCCGGTGATAGGTATGAACGAGTGGGCCCTGGACCGGCTGAGAGCAGAGAAGGAACTGAGGATAGTTCCCGGCGCAACCCACCTGTTCGAAGAGCCTGGCAAACTGGAAGAAGTAGCTGCACTGGCAGGGGAATGGTTCACGGCCCATCTGGGTTCACAGCAGTAAAAATAAACTTCAGAAAGAGCTGATCAGGAGCCCCGTAATAAGACTACCGGACAGGAGCTGATGACAGGCCCTTCCGGGAATCACTTCCCTGGCTGCCGCAGGCTTTACAGGTGATTTTTTAAAGCACGTAGTGTAACTAGCAGCGTCACGGCAGAAAATTATAATACCATGCTGACTGTTGCTTTGGGTTATAGCATCAACAGACATTAGTATTTACTAGCAATGCTCACTATTATAACGAAAATCCAGAGAAATACCACCCATGTCCAAACAATCAAGAGATATAGCAGTCAGGCACCTGAACAAAGGGGTGTCCCTCATCGAGAAAGGGCTGTATGCGGACGCGCTTCATGCCCTGGAGCTGGCAGAGATCAGTGCAGAGGATTCAGACTCACCCGACATCCGTGCCAGTGTGTTGCAGACACACGCCGACCTTTTGCTTTCTGAAGGCCGGGAGGAGGAGGCCTTTGAGAGGTACAGGGCCGCTGCTGAAATCAGCAACGAGCTTTCGGCCAGGGGTCATGTGGACAACGAGCTGAGGGCGGGTATTTACAGCAATCTGGCCGGTATCCTTGAAAAGCGAGGATCAAGGGAAGAAGCAAGGAAAAGTTATGATATATCAGTACAAGCTTATGATAAACTTCTGGGAAGTGACACTAACAATATGACTTACAGGTCAAATGCTGCGTCAACATTGAATAACCTTGGCGCCCTGCTTGCAGAAGAGGGTGAAGAGGAGGCAGCGCAGAAAAGTTTTGAGAAGGCTCTCCGCATACTGAGGGAGAGCCCGGAGGATGCTGCCAGGGCCGCAACCCTGCAATTAAAGATGGCAACCATCCTTGAGAATCTACTCAGCCTCGAGAGCAGCAGTTCTCCGGGAGGCATCTCTGAGGAGAAGTACAGGCAGCTGGTAGACACATACCGCGGGATCGTCCGGATGGACCCGACAACGCTTTACCAGGAGAGGCTGACCTTTGCCCTGGCAGGCTATGCAGACACGCTCGCTGCTTCCGGCAAGACTGAAGATGCCGAGGCACTTTACAGTGAGGCACATGAGATACAGCAGCGCCTTGCTGAAGAAAAGACGGAAGATACCGATGGCACCGGAGACATCCCTTCCGGGGGCACTATCCCCGTACTTGGTGCCGGATCGGCACCTGAGCCAGGGGACATAAAAGAAAGGCTCATCAGTAAGCTTCTCTCCCTTCAGCAGGCACTTGAAGAGTATCCGGACGACCTGGAATATCGCTCCAGGACCATATCTGCTCTCAGGGAGCTCAACGAGATGACGGATGAGGAAGAAGAGCCCGGGGAAAAACTCCGTATCCATGAATTCATACTTACCACCTGCGAGATCCTGCAAAAGGCCGATCCTTCCAACATGTCATATCAGGTGAACCTTGCCTTTGCACTCGATATCCGCGGGAAGATCCTTGAAGGGACCGGCGAGGCAACCGCAGCCATGCAGGACTTTATCAGGGCTTCCGATATCGCGCTGGAGGCACTCCGGGAAGACGCATCCGATGAGATATTCCTGTCCGGCGCCAGGTCCATTATCGATGACCTGCGCAATCTCGCAGGCAGTCATGGGAATACGGCAGAGAGGGTGCGGGCCTATCAGACCGTGATCGGCAAGCTTGATGATCTTGCTGCCATCATGCCGGATGATGCTGATACAAAGAAGGATATCGCAGGCCTGCTGGATGAAACAGGGAAACTGATGTCGGACATAGGCATGCAGGCACAGGCTGCCGAATATTTCGAAAGGGCCGCCTCAATGTACGGCCTTTTGAAGTCCGGTGATGAGGGTGAGCGGGAGTATGCCGGTAAGCAGGCATCTGCTCTTGAAGCAGCCGGGGACATCATTCTCAGCATGAAGGAGCAGCACAGGGCACTTGATATCTATTTCAGGTTGTGTGAGCTGGAACCGTCAGTAAAGGCTCACAGGGAAAAAGTGGACAGCATCCTTCTGCACCTGGAGAGGGAGCCACTCAACGCAGGCAACAGGGAATCACTGATCCGTGATTATGGAAAGATACTTGCAATGCGTGAGAGACTGGTAGCCTTAGAGCCTGATAACCTGCGGTACTTCCAGAACACGAGAGACCTCAGGGAAGAGATCGCAAGCCTGCTGATAGAGGAGGGGCGTCTTGCTGAAGGACTGGATATCTACCTCAGACTGCTTTCCGGGGAAGGCAAGACATCGCAGTACCGCCTGAAAGTCGTCCGCATGCTGGATAACCTGAAAGAGGTCATACCGGGGATAGAGGATTTCGAGCAGAAGATCAAAGGTTATGACACGATGCTCAGGATGTACGAGAAACTTGCCGGGATGGACCCCGGGAATGCATTCATCGGCAAGGATAGTGCAACCATACTGGAGAGGATGGCAGAGCTGCTTGATAAGAATGAATATATGGAAGAAGCGAAGAACTATTATGAGACTGCACTGTCCTCCTACGAGGAACTGGCCTCACACGATCCCTCGGATCTGCACTACATGGAAAAGACGGCATCCCTCAGGCGCAGACTGGCGGCCTTGCTGACGGACATGGGACAGACTGAAGAGGCAAAGGCCCTGTTCGAGGCATCCTTCATGCAATATCAGGATATGCTTGAGGAAGACAGGCATAATACGGAATACCAGCAGAGTGCAGCATATATACTCAACAACCTTGGATACTTCCTGCTGGAGGAAGGAGAGTTAGAGAGGGCGAAACTCCTTTATGAGAACGCACTTAAGAGGTATGCTATCATACTGGAGGACGAACCGGAAAACCAGTCCTATAAGGAGAGCGCAGCGTGCACGCTTAACAATCTCGGCTACATACTTGAGAACATGGGGAAAGAAAACGATGCTCACTGGATGTATGAAAAAGCAAGGGAACTGAGTGGTAATTGACATTTACCACCCAATACCTTTGACGGAGGAACGATCAAATAGCAATTCCGGATCGTAATTCTAAGTCTAGTTCTGACAATAACCCCGATACATCCCGGAAGCACCGGAATGTATCCCTGTTCGCCCATACTCATGCTCCCTTTGACCACACACTCCCGTTCCCCACCCTCTTCTGAATCCCCGGTCTCCCCATGAATTCCCACTGAACCGCTCATACTCCACTTACTGTGTACCACTGCAACGGGATAAGGGCAAAGTTTACGTTTTTGGGGGATGGAAATTTGCCCTTGTTCCGTTTGCAGTTACATTCGTTTTTCCGTTTTTATGCCGGTATTCCGGCTGAGTTGCATACCGTACCTATACTTTTGGTCACTGCAGTTGCCTGCATTACAGGTGTTGTACCTGCATATTCTAGTAATTGATTTTACTATATAAATATATCTATAGTTTAATATATAATGAGTATCATCATTATGATATAATGCTTTTTAACAGTCCCGGTATGATGCAGCAGCACAATGAAGGATATCACAAAGAAAAAGAATCACTCTCATGAGTACTTGATTCCGTTTAAATAAAAAGCTTCATCAGGCATTGGACTACATTACAGGACACTTGGCACCCTTGGACCGGATGCAATGCTGGACGGCCCAGGCACAGCCAGGCACTTGAGATCTGTAATGAGAGATATGGGTTCAGGGAAATAGTGATGCATTTTGGCAGCACCCTCTTCGGCATACTGCCGGACCGGGGGCCGGTTCATGGTCAGCCTTGAAGTCACACCCGTGATAGCCTGAAAAGATCGCCTGTGCCTGTTCGGGAAATCTACGGGAACAGAAGTGAAACTGGAACTGATAAGGCAGGAGATATTTGACAGCGGACACCTGGCATGTGCTTTACAGGCTGACCGGAAGATGATCTTCAAAGAAGGCCTGCGTGACTGAACATGTAAGCAAATATGCCACCAATCGTAACTGTTTCCACCATATTGTGGCTGCTTGGAAGAGGGCTTGTAGACATATATATAACAAAGCTTACCAGTACGCCAAGAGCAATCGCATAAATAACCATATCTTCTGTTTTCATTTTAAGACCTGCCTGATCTTTCCTGCGCAACGACCGGATGCTATAAAATCCTGACCATCGGGTACTCAGGCAAGGAGTGTTATTGTAGACTTTTATCACACAGTCTTTATACTAATAAATCAATCATATAGCAACATACGATAGAGGTTTACCGGGATGAGGGGATGGATTCTTTACAAGTACGCCCAGAACGAACTGTGGCCTGATGCCTATGAGATTCACCGCCTGATAGAGACGGCTCAAAAAAGGAATATAGAGATACAGGTGGTCAGACCTGAGCAGATAGACCTCATTGTGACCAGGGAGGACAGAAAGAGCATACTTCTTGACGGCAAGATCGTATCACTGCCGGATTTCCTTCTTCCGCGCACCGGAGCGGGAACGACTTATTTTGGAATGGCTGTCATCAGGCACCTCGAAAAGCTTGGTGTCCACACGTTCAACTCGGCACACAGCATAGACACTGTCAAGGACAAGCTTTACTCACAACAGATACTTGCCGAGAACAACATCCCCGTACCCAGGACCATGCTGGCTAAGTATCCGGTGAACGTAGACCTGGTGGACAGATACCTGGGTTTCCCCCTTGTGATCAAGACCATATCGGGCTCCCGTGGAAAGGGTGTGTATCTGTCTGAGAACAAGGCAAGCTTCGATGACCTGATGACCCTGATACATTCCACCGACCAGAAACTCAACATAATACTGCAGGAGTTCATACGGACAAGCAAAGGCAGGGACCTCAGGGTCTTTGTCCTTGGAGGCAGGCCCATAGCCTGTATAGAAAGAACCTCCAGGAACGGCAACTTCAAGGCAAATTTCTCTACCGGCGGGCAAGTGAAAGAATACCCGATGACACCTGAGATAGAATGGCTTGCCACCGAGACCGCACGCATCTTCGGACTGGATATCGCCGGTATCGACCTTCTCTTTGACGGCAATCACTTCAAGGTATGCGAGGCTAATTCCTCACCCGGCTTCCACGGTATAGAGAGTTGCTGTGATATAGACATAGCTGACGAGATATACAATTTTATCAAGATCAGGCTTGGTATGTTCGATGACTGAGCCTTTCTGAAAGAAGGCAACTAAAAAATGGAAGTACTTCCATAAGGTGTTCCTGCGTGCTTAAAGGAAGTGGTCCGATACATGGTACCCACAGCCCGGACAGAAATAAAGCAGATTCATACCAAGCATCTGCTTCTTAAGAGTTCCCTTGCACCTGGAACAAGATTTACGCTCTTGTTTTTCCATATACCCACCTTATGCAAATACCATCAACGGATCCAGTCTGGCTGTCCCTTTCCGGGTCCAATATCCACAAATCTCACAATGCTGTATGTTTTGACTCCCTTCGTGCAGGCGTGCCTTACACTGAGGACACTCTTTTAGCTGTTTCAATTATTCACCCCACTCTTGCAGAATATATCGTTCCCACCCATAATAATAGACTGATTCGGGTGCCCCTGGAACTCATCCTGACATTAACATATAACAGCTCGTTTTTATTTAAGATAAACCCTATTGAATTTAAAGAGCCTTTCTTAAATAATAAGGCGTCTAATATTCCGATGGCATTTTAAACATACAGAGTCAGAAAGCTAACGAGTCAGGAAGTGAGTGGATGATCCGGCAATTCAGGTCGAAAACACCTTTAATTGCCCATACAGCCTTCATTGCTGAATCTGCGGAGATAATCGGAGACGTGCAGATAGGAGACTTCTCCAGCGTGTGGTTCAATGCAGTGGTCAGAGGCGATATGGGAAGCATAATCATAGGCAAGGCGACAAGTATCCAGGACAGCGTGGTAATCCATACTGACCCTTCCCTGCAAGTGGAGATAAAGGATAATGTGACAATAGGTCACGGGGCAGTCCTGCATGGGTGCAGTATAGGTAACAATGTCCTGGTAGGAATGAACGCTACAGTACTGAATGGTGCTGTCATAGGGGATCATTCCATCATCGGCGCCAACGCAGTAGTATCCCCTGGAAAAGTGTTCCCTGAAGGGAGCGTCATCCTTGGCATTCCCGGAAAGCTCAACAGGCAGGTAACGGAAAGGGAGAAAGAACATATCCAAGAGAATGCTGCCTCGTATGTGGAGCTTTCACAAAGTTATAAGAGGATGTCGCAGGAATGACAGGGATCCTGCATTCCAGACATCACCCTGATACGTTTAAACAGCAGGTTCGTGCCTGCCTATACCTTTCTTCCATATACGAACATCATTCCTAGTACCAGCACCACTGGCAGAAGCACTGTCGGGAACTCCGGTATCTCTGAGACCGGGTCTTCCGTTGACCTTACACCGAAGTAGTAGAGATCCTCCTCGTCACTGCATGTACGGGAGAGGCTCTCATTGAATGCAATGACTTTCCCCTTGCTGGAGAACTGGCCCTCCTGAACGCTGACCGGGCTTCCAAAACTAATGCTTTCCCCGACACCGAGAGACTTGTATTCCCCGATATCTCCAAACACCGTATCTGTGATAACTACACCATCAAGTGCTGTTGTGCCTGTATTGGTAACAAGGTATTCAACAGTCACCTGCGAGTTGGAAGCAAATTCATTTCCGGGGTAACTTCCCGCATTCTGGCCGTTGAGAAGGATCACCAGGTCTACACCTGTAATTGCAAAGGTACCGTTCTCTGATGTATTGTCTTTTGACATATCTTCCGTATCATTCAGGTAAACGGATGACACATAGCTGCGGCCCTTGTGCAGCCACCAGCCGGGCTTTTCATCCGCCGTATCTTCCGTGCCGGAGGAGCTGTTGTCAGGAACGGACCGTAACGCTGCAGGAGAGGTAATGTTGTCAGTGATCTCCACTGGAGTGTATTCACGCTGAAGGTTTGAACCTACAATTGCAATAAACAATACTGCAAAGAACAGTAAGAGCAAATAACCGTTTTTCATATTATCCCCGAAGTAGCTGGCTTATTTCCTTCTGCCAGCAATCTATTATAAAGCAAATCTTATATAATTGGGTATCGCATGCATTGTACCCCTCGAAGTGCACCACGGTACCTTTGATAAGTAAGAATATTACCTTAAAGTATATAGACTTTTATCAGGATTAATTATTGGGGGTAAGAGTGACAAACATGAAAGTACGTAACTCTCTACAAAGAATACAGGAGGTACACTGAATATGGGACTCAAGAAAATGGCTGTCATGGCTCTGGCTTCAACGGTCGTAGCTACCTTGTTCAAGAGGAAGAGAAAGTAACTGAACGATTCCCCGTCTTTGGTATCAGTACCTGGGAGGTCCTTTTGCATCTCATTGTGAAAGACGGCATTGCCTGATGGCAGTCATGAATCAAATTTGGAGGATATATGGCAGAGCTCACAGCATTCGATCTGTCCGTGATCGTTTCAGGAACGATATTCGCAGGGCTGATGCTGTGGGTGTGGGGCAAAAGGGGCATCACATTGCGTAAAAAAGGTCAGATCACCGTGTTTCTGCTTACGGGACTGGCAGGAGTTATATATGCTTCCTTTGCTTTCGCGCTGATATCGATGGACAATGCATCCTATTACAGTGAAGGGCGTAATCTGCAAAAAATGGATTACAACCAGGTGATGGCCAATGCCAGACAGGCAGGTTATGTAGTTGATGGTCCCAACTTCATCGATTCGGAACTGCATGATGCCGAAGGCGTCTGGTCCCCTGATGTCTCACAGGTCAGGTCATACCTGGGAAACAATTTCTGGGTCCGCTCCATGAACTATTATTTTTCAGAAGGCGTGTTCATGGAGCTGCGATTTGAGAACGGCACAACCCAGCTCACTTTTTATGATGAGGCCCGTCAGGATACAGAGCTTGAAGGCACCGGGACGGATCACATGCCTGACGACGGGACAATAAGAGCCCGCCTCAGAGCCGTTTTCAGGATCAGTGATGCAGAGGCACAGACCCATGTTCTCCGGCTAAAGGGCAGTATTGGGAATGAGAGCAGTTATACAGAGGTAATTACCAAGGAACCGGATTTTAACTCGGCCTATGACGATATGAAAACCATAAGCGACAGGTTCGCCTTTACGGCGACCACAGGAACGGGTCTGACAAGACAGATATTCTACCAGGATAACAGGCCTGTAGGGAGCATCACGTATGTTGTCCAGAACTCAAGGATAATCCATCGTGAGAATGGAAACGACTATATTGTCCGGATCGACCCCAAGGGAGGAGTAAACCTCGAGGTCAGGCTTTCAATAGGAACAGAGATCCCTGAGGAGGATTACAGGAACACTTTCAGGAAAATGTTTTCGGACCTGGGATTGGACCCTGAGGAGGTGGCTGATTTTGAGTTTGAATATGCCTCACTTATCTGGTGACAGAGAAAAGGAGCATCTTCTCCTTAGCTGTCATCCTCGTCCTTGTTTTGTTTTGAGATACTATGGAACTCCCGGAACATCAGCCTGAGGACCCGGTCCTTTATTAGATCCCGATCCTTGTAAGTAGATTTATAGTAGATCCTTATTTTCATGCCTTCCTTGTCAGAATCTAGCATCATGGTCACCCTTGTGGAAACTGCTTTACTTGCTTCCTCTGAGAGCCTCTCCAGCAGACCATCAAGGTCCGTGGATATTTCATCGAGATTAACAGGCATTTTTTTCAGGTAAAGATCAAATTCATTACTGAACCGGTTTTTCCCATAGTTACGGATAGGTTTTTCCAGGAACATCTTGTTAGGCAGCTTAAAGAAATCCTCATACGTCTCAGGGGAATCATCCAGCAGTACGTAGAACATGCCTATATGCTTGACAAGCCCTTCGACCCCTTCGATACTTATGTAGTCCCCGATCTTGAACGGCTTTTTAGTCAGGAGAATGAACCACGCAATGTAAGACAGGATAACGTCCCTTATAGCAAAAGCAAAACCGGTTGCTATCAGACCGAAGAATATCGCTATGTTCTGGACCGTTATTCCCAGCTGTACAAAGATAAAGGCAGTAGCTATAGAGTACAGCAAACCTATGTAGGCCTTGGTGAGCAGTATCTTCTGTTCAGGTTCAAATGTATCCCCGAGGAAGTTCACTATCCTGTTAACCGTTAACCGGGCGATGACAGAAGTCAGTGCATACGAAACAAGGATAGTGATGATCAGCTCCACATACTCCATGATGGGCTGAGGTATGTTGATGAGACTCCGCTGGTTGGCAAAGACTATGGATGCCATCACAAGGCTCAGGAACACGAACAGCAGGATAGTCCTGTTCAGAAACGTATGCTTGAGCCGTCCAGTAAACTCATTGAGCGTTTTTCCGTTTTTCTTCCCATTGGGTGGCTCTGTGACCATACAAGCACCTTTTTCAAAAGCTTTTACCTACCATGGTTTTGATGCTTATATAGGTTTATGCCGAACGAGACTACAGACAGCATTGGTCCCCATAGTTCTCCTGTGTGTCCTCACCCGGTTAGTAGCAGAGGTGTGCCTTAAGAATAGGGTTTGGGTATGTGGGGGGTGGGTGGTACGTTGAGAACAAACACACCTCGTGCCGTAACTCTAACGAATAGTTATAATTGTCCATTGTTTTAAAACCTTACGGGTAACACTATATCCTTATTTCTTTTGCACTGACGGGTTTTCATATGTGTTTACACATATTTTTGATCCTTTTTCCAAAACCTCGAGAAAAACAGGAAAATCGGGCCATACTTCAGCGCATCCTTGTTTATAAACATTGGTTCAAAAACGATATGGTATATAGGGCCAGATAATCCTGCATGCAAAATGGGACAGGAGAGAGGGAGATATATAATGATCACTAAAAAGAAAGTCACGATCTGTTTTTTTACGGCACTGCTCCTCATTGCGGGCGGTAATGCTGCGGCACAGACTGAAGTCAACATCACACCCGTGGCAATGGAGGAGGCGGACCAGAACGATCCTGCAGTGTATGCAGATACCGTCGTATGGACCGACTGGCGCAACTCCAATATAAGTTCTGATGAGCAGGCTCTATGGAATGCAGACATATACATGTTCAACATATCGGCGGGAGAAGAGATGCAGATAAGTGCAGACGAGTCCCTGCAGATAGGGCCGAGGATATACGGGGACAGGGTCGTGTGGACAGACACCCGCAACGGAAGCGCTGACATATATATGTACAATATCACATCCTCAGAAGAGACACGACTGACAGATAACGAATCAGACCAGTGGTATCCTGACATATACGACGACAGGGTAGTCTGGGAAGATACCCGCAACGGGAACGCAGACATATATCTTTATAATATCACATCGGGAGAAGAGGTACAGATAACCGACGATGAGGCTCCGCAGGTGGACCCCGTGATATACGGGGACATCATAGTGTGGACAGATACGCGCGACGTGAATCTCACAACGGATAACGGGAACCTGACACTGCAGGATGTGCTGAGCTCCAACGCGGATATCTACATGTACAATATCTCCTCAGGTGAGGAGATACAGGTGACAAACAATACTTCCTGGCAGGAGGGACCCGCCATCCATGAGGACAGGATAGTATGGGCCGATATGCGTAATGCTGACCTGACATCAGATAACTGGCTGGAATGGAATGTGGACGTATACATGTACAATATAACCACCGCAGAGGAGACACAGATCACCACAGACGAATCAAACCAGTTCCTCCCCGCAATCTACGGGGACAGGATAGTATGGGAGGATTACAGGAACCACGATACAATGGCTGATACGAACACAAGCCCGGAGGTAGGCTGGAATTCGGATATATATATGTACAATATCTCATCGGGAGAGGAGAGCCAGGTAATAACCGATCTTTCCTCACAGGAGTATCCTGCCATCTATGAGGACACTCTCGTGTGGGTGGACATGCGTAGCGGGTATTTTGACATATACATGACCGATCTTGCAGAGACAGAGCAGCAGGGTCAGTAGAGATGTAAGACAATTAAGGGAAAAAGTCATTGAGAAGATGATTGACAGAACATGGAAAAGTGAAGAGCAAGATCTTGCTCTTCATTCCGATATGGCCCTGAGGAAATCCCTTTCGGTTATTATACCGGCGAGGTAGTCGCCTTCCATTACGGGCAGCGAACCGATATTGTTCTCTGCCATGATCCGTGCTGCTTCGCCCATATCCGTTTCCGGGCTTATCTTTACTGTGTCCTTTGATATAAGGGGAAGTACAGGTTCATCGAATGCTTCATGGATGTTGCCGGTAATAAGCTTTTCAAAGGCGCTGCCTTTACCCAGGTAATGCATGATGTCAGAGGCAGTGACTATGCCCGCCACATGCCCGTTATTGACTATGGGGATCCTTCTGAAGCCGTTGTCGATCATTATCCTTGCTGCTTCGCCGATGGTGGTGTCAGGAGATGTGGTCCTGACCTTCCGGGTCATGTATTGCGACACAGGCTTGCTGGAAGCGATGCTTGCTGCAAACCTTATCAGGTCCTTTTCAGTACAGATGGCCTCAACCCTGCCCTCACTGTCGACTATCGGTAGCCCGCTTGTGTTATTGTCAAGCATGGTCTGTATGGCATCATCAATGCCAGCATTATCCCTTATGCTGACGACATCCTCCTGCATGATCTCCCGCACAGGAGAATTGATAGCAGACAACAGGTTTCCATGATGGCGCTCTTCCACGAGCAGGTTCTTGCTGCCGCCTCCCAGGAAATCGATGATGTCTACTGATGTGACAATACCTTCCAGCCTGTTCGTGCCGGCATCTGCCACCGGGATCCGCCGGAAGCCGTTACCTGTCATGGCCTTGATGGCGTTTATGATGCTGGTCGTAGGAGGCATGGTCACGACCTCCCTGCTTGCCACGGCCATAACACCGCCCTCATGCTTTGATATCCGCTCATCGAAGTCGACAGGGCTGGCTTCCGTTATAGGGCTGTTATTAAACAATATCGAACTTTTCTGCTGAGCAGCCCTGCCATTGGAATGCAGGTTTTGCCGCACTCTTGCCTCGTTCTCTGTGATCCTAACATTGTCCCTTATAGTCAAATATATCACCACACTTTTTTGCTATGTCTAACCCCTTTAAAAAGAAGGAGCGAAAATACGGAATACATAATAGATGTTTGCGAACATATGTTGCCGTAAAAAGAACCGGATATCATAAGCCCGTTCCTTCCAGACACGCTCTCAGCAGATCATGCCTGTCCGCAATACCCACCAGTCTACCCCCGTCCGTAACGCTGATCCTGCCGATGTCATTGCGAAGTATCTCCCCGATTGCCTCACTTATCGAGGACTCCGGAGCTACCGAATACAGAGGAGTGGACATTACCTTTTCCACCCTCATAGAACCACCGGAACTTCTTCCGTGCATATTTGCGGTGCCTATCCTGGCATAACCCGCCTTTATTATATCAATCCTGGTAACAATTCCCATTGGTTCTTTTTTGTGGGATACCACAGGGATGCCGGTGTAATCCCAGTGAAGCATATTGTCCCATATCCTGGAAATGCTATCGTCCGGATACGCTGTCTCTACCTTGGCTGTCATTATCTCTTCAACAGAGGCGGGAGACCTCTTCGTTGGCTGAATATGCCTCAGGAGGTCTACATCGCTCAGTATACCGACGATCGACCTGTCAAGGCTCGAACTCACCACCGGTGCATGGTGCTGTTTTGCATCCAGCAGCTCCCTGGCGGCCCTTAGAAGGTCCATATCCGGTGTTATCAGGGGTGTTTCCCGGATGTATCCCCTAACGGTCACATTGGACTTACTGGACCTGATATTAAGCACGTCCTGATCCGAAAGGACACCCAGCACCCTGTTCCCCTCGTCCACCACGGGAAGAACTCTGAGAAAATTATCCCGGATCACCTGCCGGGCATGAGTCATGTAGTCGTCCTCCCTGATGGATACAGGGTCTTTTGACATTACTTCTCCAACTGTTATTCTTTCACTCCCTGGGGTAAAAGCTCACACTACAGCACATCTTCCCCAAAGAAAAAATGAATCCGCAACTATTTAAAACCAACCTCTGGAAGGCGTAACCAGTGGCATGAGAACTATGTGAGACATGACCGCCCTCAGAGGACGGATACGACCCTAGTTCTCTGCCGGAAGTTTCCTTGAGGCAAGGAACATGGAAAGCATCTCAAGATCCTCATATGGGATCTGCATTTCCAGAAGGACCGGCTTGGAATGGAACTCCGACAGCTCCAGTTCATAGGATTCCACATTCTTCTGCCACTCCCCGATCAGCCTGGACCTTTCCCCGGAGGAAATATCAGACTTTGAGAGGGTGTCAATTACCCAGGAAGCAAAATCCCTGATTATCAGAAATCCCACAGGACATGGCTGCAGGCCAATGGTACTGCCTGATGTGTTCACCTTGAAGGGATACAGGCCGCATACCGTGGGCCTCCTCTCATATACGTGGCACCTGCCTGTGTCGTTAAGGAAGGAACACGGAGCCTGCATAAGATAAAGACTGGGTGAAGTAGCGTCATTACATATCTTCCCTGCCCTTGCGGGATCAAGGGAGGACAGCACCTTCAGCTCATCCTCGAACATGTGTATCTGCCCTTTGCTGCAGCAATGGGACTGGCATGAGGGCGGGCATTCGTAATGCCTGAGGATGCTCTGGATGATATCATAACGGACTGCCCTTTTTACGGCCAGGCTGATGGCCACGCTTTCTCCCATGATCTTTTTCACCGACTCTGTCTTCGTTCATAAAAGAATATAAGAGCGGAATAAAAAGACAGGAAGGATATAATGCTTTTGCTGGCGGAGCGATCATGCTCTTTAACTCTTTAATGCTCCTTCGGTCCTTCACTTTTTCTCTCATCGCTAAGCAGGCTGCCATCTTTGAAAGTGATCACCCTGTCAACATAGTCGATGTGCCAGGGTTCATGTGTTACCATCACGATCGTCTGGCCATATTTCTCATTCAGGTCCTTGAATACGTCCAGCACCTGTTTAGAATTGGCGGTGTCCAGGTTGGCACAGGGCTCGTCGGCAAACAGGATGTCCGGTTTCTTTGCAATGGCCCTTGCGATCGCCACCCTTTGCTTTTCGCCGCCAGACAATTCATCGGGAACCCTGTCATGCTTTCCTTCCAGGCCAACCTTTTCCAGCGCCTCAAGGGCAGTCCTGTACGATTCCTTCTTTGATTTCCCTTCCATCAGCGAAAGCAGGTACACATTTTCGGCGGCGCTCATCTCACTGATAAGCGCATAGTCCTGAAAGATATAACCGACCTGTGTCAGCCTGTAATAGCTTCTTTCTGCTTCAGGCAGGCTTGAAACCTTCAGTCCCCTGATAGTATATTCCCCGCCCGTTGCATCGTCCAGGAGTGCCAGTATCCTTAGCAGGGTTGTTTTCCCGCTTCCGGATGCACCCATTATGGCTACGAATTCCCCTTTGCTGATCTCGAATGAGACACCTTTGAGTGCCCTGACAGCCGTATCTCCCGTGCCGTAGCACCTTTTCAGGTCCTTTACTATTATCATTTTTACCTTCCCCAGATCGCTTTGAGTATGCTTTCCCTTGATACGCTCCAGGCAGGGAGTATCCCGGCTATCACTGACAGCGTAAGCATGGTGGCTATGCTCTGGACAAGCAGCACGGGATCAATAGTGGGCCTTATCTGCATGGTTTCATAGAATGTTACCGGATTTGCCTGGAAGTAGAGCATAAGCGATAAGTACAGCACCAATCCTGCGGATATTCCCAGGGAAACATAGAAGGTGCTGAGGAATGCATAGGACAGCACAATGGACCTTGGGGTGATACCCACTGCTTTGAGGATGCCTATCTCTTTTTTCCGGTTCAGCACATTGATGTAGATTATGATGAGCACCAGTGCCGCACCCACAATCAGGCTCACGATCTTGGACATGGTATCTATGGCGCCCATGCTTTGCATTGCCTGCCTTATGAGGGACTCCGACTTGTCAGCCCATGTAAATATCTGCTCATTCACGCCCGCTTCCCTTATCTTGTCCTGTATCTGTGCTTCCGTCCCCTGTTCTTTAACCCTGACCACTACACTGGTGGCTTCTTTTCCTTCCAGGCCGTACACATCCTCGATCTCTTTGTAGTGGACCAGGGCATTGAGATCGACAACCTCGAATGTGCCTTCCATGATGCCTTTGACCTTGTATATCCTCTTTACCCCGTTGCTGTACGTGACGTCAACAAATGCTCCCGGCCTTACTTCGCCCAGGTTGTCATATATCTCTGATCCGAAACCGGTCCCTGCGATCATAGCGCCAATGATGATCTCATCCCTGGAGAGATCGCTTAAGAAATCCCCTTCAGAGATGATATACGGATACCGGGAGATCTCGTATTCTTCTGTGGGAAGCATTCCGGTTATCGTTACACCTACGACCTTCTGCTTATGGTTGATGGATGCACCCACATCCAGCCTTTTTGTAGCGGCTCTCACGCCTTCCACAGACCTGACCTTACTCAATACGCTATCAGCATTGTTGATGTAGGTATTATCGCCGGTCGGCTCAATGACGATATCCCCGTAGGGATAGTCCTGCATGAACCCGGTGAACAGGCTTGAAAGCCCTCCTATCATTGACGGGAGGAACACCAGGTTCATGAAGATGAGGGAGAGGACAAAAACTATGAAAATGAGGGTTTTCTTGTTCCCTCTTTTTACACTGCAATATGCAATGAGGGCTCCCACCCTTATATCATTGATCATGCCGGGCCCTCATTCTTTCTTGCTGCCATCCGAATTGCCATTGCCTTCCATGAGCTGCCTGATGACCGCATCTTTTGATCTTGTGGTCCTGTAATTATAATAGATAAGGCCGCCGATAACTGCCAGGATCAGCAGTACGATTATAGCTGTTCCTGCCCCGCTGCTCTTTTCCATAACAATGAGATTGATGTTCGTTCTGATCTGCTCCTCTCCGAAATCATCACTGTATGTTATGGTTACCGGCAGCTGGTATTCTCCTGCCTCATCCGCTACAAAGGTGATTACGGCAGGCCCGTCTTCATTGGGGTCAAGGGTTCCGATGAAAGATTCCTTCAATCCCTTGAACGGGTGATCGTAATAGACCCGTACAGAATTTATGGAATTGTCGCCGGAGTTCTCGATTCTCATTGTCAGTTCGACAGTATCCCCTTCGTAAGGAAGGACCGGATCGACCTTCACAGATGCGACGTTCAGGTTCCCTTTCCTGTCAAGCACGGTCAGCTGGATGTCATATTCGTCCCTCTGCTTCCCGTAGTCGTCTTCATAGCTTATTATAACAGGGATGACAAATGTCCCTGCCGTGCCTGCCTTGAACTTGAACAATGCTGTCTGGTTGCCACCTGTGGCAAGGGAGCCGACAGTAGAGTTGGTTATCCCCTTAAAATCATGATCCAGGTTGACTACCACGGATTTTGCTATCCCTTTACCGAAATTCTCTATTTCCAGACTCAGATCGACAGTATCTCCCTCATAGATGTATCGGGGATTTGTCCTGACAGAGGATATCCTTGGCTCTGCATGTTCGCCTGTCACAATCACTTCGGCATCATAATATTTTACCACGTATGCATCGTCACTTCCGTATGTCAGCCTCATTCTTATGATATGAGGGCCGGGTTTTGCATCAGGGGTCGTCCTCATATGGTACCTCAGCTGCCTTTCGCTGTCACGGTACACGAATTTTGGAATATAGGCGACCAGGCTCTCTGTGACTATGATATCCGGAGGGATGCGGATTATCTCAAAAGTGATGTTCTCAGGGACCCTGGTGCCGCAATTCTCAAGGCTGATACCTACGGTGAACTGTTCATTGATGCCTACCGAACTGGGACTTATGTCTTCCACGACCGCTGTCAGGCACTCATCGCCGGCAGATACTGCCTGGACAGTGTTTGCTCCTGCCAGAAGGATTACAAGTATCAGCAGGGCCATGTATGTCTGTTTTGTAGTGTGATTCATTCCGTGATCATCTCTTTTTGTATTTTTTCCGTAAACTCGATCAGGTTTTTAAAAATCAGATCCAGTGCAACCATTTGCCGGTAATATTGTTCTATTACCCTGAGTGTCCTTTCGGAACCTTCAGTTTTGCTGTTCCTGCATTTTTCAATTATGCCGGGAAGGTCGTTCAGCGCAGGGGCTACCATGAATTCACTTTTGGTCCGTATTGCAGCAATGGTCAGCGTCAGCATATTCCTCTGAACTGAGAAGTAGAGCTTCTTTGAACCGGGCTTCTTTGTTTTCTCCACGAGTTTTATGCCGCTGAGCAGTTTCATTGTTGCACTGACTGCCGAAAAACTATATCCCGTAAGTACAGAAAGCTCTTCCAGTGTCACCGGGCCCGGCTCAGAATACAGGATTGCGACCAGCCTGGAAGACAATTCGTCAAATCCCTGGGACTTTATCCCCTGATACACCAGATTCTCAAATTCCTTTTTTGCAGTCCTCATCATAACCACATTTACGCGATTTCCAGTGATTACAATAAATGTAATAAATTAACATATATCATTTTTGGTGGTCATGATGGGAGTTGAAGAGAGAGTTGAATGGAAGTAGCGAGTGATGAAGCAAAATACAAAAGCTGATAAGCCTTTTAACCTGAACGCTTATGTAATGGAAAAATTGGAAACGTAGAGGGATTATAAAAAGTGAAAATGTTATTTACCCTTTTTAGTCTGTTTCTTCTTTGATACACCCAAACCTGCTATACAACTAATTTTATCATCAAAAGACAAATTTTCGAAATTTCGTCTGCCGTCGCCTGTCATCATTTTATTCATTTGTCCTTTTGAGGTCTTTGGTCCTTTTGTTTCCCCAAAGGGGTTCATGTCTAATAACCCTTTATTACTTTTCTTTGCCATTTTGTCACCTACTTAATATGTTCAATATAATAATATAATAATTACTTTGTGAAATTACATTTTGTTGCTTCATCTTGCAATAAATGTCATCTCGGATTTTACTAGGAGCATCTTTATCGCTAACGTTAACAACAATACCAATCATTTTCGGATAATAATTTGCATAGTCAGTGAGTTGATTAAATAGCTCCTTCTTAACTTGCGCACCACCTCTATGAACTTTTAGTTCAATTCCGATAGAATCATTAACTGAAAAATCAACCCTATGTCTTCCATTTTTAGATTCATATTTTATTTCATATCCGTGTCTTTCTCTCAAAACTCCAAAAGCTTGAAACAAATCATCTTGATAATCTTTTTCGATTTTGTTTTTGCCATATCGAAGTTTAACTTCATTTTCTAAAAAACTAATTATATTCTCAAAATTAGTATCCATTTTTGATTTTTCAACATTTTGAGAAAAGCTATTATAAGTCCTCTTTGTTTTTCTTAATTTTAGATTAGTATGAGATTTAGAATGAGCTGAATCGTCTTTTATAAAAAGTGAAACTATCAGGATAAGCAAAACAAAACCTAAAAGATATGCAATGTTTGTTAAATCCATTGCATTCGCCTTATCATATATATTCCAGTGTTTGGGCAGTTACATACAATATATAACCTAATATCATTAGAACGAAAATTAAACGGAAAGCTTCAATAACATTATCTGTTGGACTCATACTTAGACCTTCTATATTATTAATGACTTTTTGCTGACTAGTTAATTATCTAACTAATTTGTCTCTTTTATCTTGACAGAAGATATTTAATACTTAAATAATATATATGTTTCTATTTTTTATTGAAAAGTTTTAACTAGACTAGAGTACAAAAAACTCGAAATAACCATTACTCAGCTTTTGTGCAATCAAAAACCAGAACCTATCAAAAATGAACGTTTAAAACAACGGCCTTTATGAAACTAACCAACAATACAAAAACCGCATGCGGCTGCCGGGATTCGAACCCGGGTTAAAGGCTTGGGAAGCCTCTGTCATACCGCTAAACCACAGCCGCGCGCATGATACATCCTTAGTATTACTTCTGAGATTAAAGGCTTTATGGTATCGGGGGGTCCGGTCAGGGGTATTCTCAAAGGGAATACCTGGCCTTCTTGCGGTCGTGTGCAACCGGGGCTTCATTGCTTCCCAGGATGCCCAGCTCCTCCATGATAATGCAGAGCAGGTTGTGTCTCGTCTTTTCCCTTGACTCGAACGTGGCCCTGTACTCTGTGGTGAGCTTCAGGCCGTCGTGGTCGGAATCCAGGTGGAAGCGGGCGTCTCCGTAGCCGGCGGACCTTGCCTTCTCCCGGATGCTCTCTATGCGGTCGTCGAGATATGCAGGGATGTCCTTCAGGTAATAATCAAAGGTCAGCCTGAACTTGCCCTTACCGTGATTGGTGATGGTTTTCTCGAGGAATACCTTGTTGGGTATCTTATGGAAGTCCTCGTATGTGGAAGGAGTGTGGTCCACGACCACATAGAACAGGCCGATATGCTTGACCATGCCTTCCTCGTCCCCGATCTCAATGTAATCGCCTATCTTGAAGGGCTTCTTTGTGAGAAGGATGAACCATGCGAAGTAGGAAAATATGACATCCCTCAGGGCAAAGGCAAAACCCGTAGCAATAAGACCAAGGAATATAGCCATGTCCCTGGAATCTATGCCAAGCTGCCAGAACACCACCAGTGTCGACAGGGCGTATATGAAAGCGACATAGATCTTGCTGAACAGTATCTTCTCTTCCTGGGTGCCTGCACCATCAAAGCGGTCGGGAACCAGGTAGATGGTCAGCTTGATAAAGACCGTTGCAAGGGTATATGACACCAATATGGTGACAATCGCCTCCAGGAAGACAAGGATCAGCTCGGGAACAACTATGTATTCCTGCCTGATCGCTATTATGGCGGCCTGGAGGGGAAGGATCACAAACATGAAAAAAAGTATCAGCTTGTTGAGAGCCTTGTTGATCGTCCCTGCCTTGACCTTCACTTTGGTCAGTGCTTCGTCTGCACGTTTTTTCCTCAGTATCTTACTAATGGGCATAATCCATCGGGGTAGTCGTTAAAGCGTGCAATGGGGATATTATTGGGGAATACACATGGGGAATTTACTAAGCGGTCCTGTGTTTTTCAATTATCTCCTCGAAGGAGTCGGCAACATACTTTAAGTTATCCCTTCCGACCTGATAGGTGCTGAGCTTGAAATACTTGGTCAGTCCCGACTTGATGCCGTGGATGTTCCTTTCCTTAAGTTCCCGGTACAGGAAATAGCGGCCTTTCTTGGCTTTCTGGGATATCTCGTAAAACACCGGCGCCTCAAAGAACATCAGGTCATGATTGTGCGGCCTCTCACCCTTCTGCACGATGCCAAGGTCGGCCATCCTTGAAGAGAACCACCTGGCGTCCGCCACCTCATTGTCCCAGTTCCTGGTGCGCTGCACCACATGCGGGAAGGAGGCTATCATGGTCATTACGGGAGCACCTCTCACGGTGCAGCCCAGCAGCTCCACTTCCTTGGCTGGATGCGTCGGGGATTTTGCAAATACCGTATCAGCATATTCCTCCCTGACACCCAGGATGCCTATAGGTCCCGAGGAAGCCATGGACTTGTGCCCGCTTCCCACGATGAAGTCAGCTCCCAGAGCCTTTGCATCGATGGGCATCCTGCCTACTGAGTATGCCCCGTTCACCATCAGAGGTACGTCATAGCTGTGGCAGATATCGGATATCCTCTTCACGTCCGCAAGGTTACCATAGCTGCCGTCGGGGTAGGTCACCTGTGCAAGTGCAGGCGGTCTTCCGGTCTTATTGATAACTTCCTCTATGACCGTTGCATAGCCTTCAGCATCCGTCCTGTACTCCGGGCTTTCACTGTGCGGAACTGTGACAACGTTGAGCCTTGCACGCTGGGCGGCAACAAAGGAAGAGTAGTGCGCCACCTTGTCGAGGACCATGTAGTCCCCTTCCTTTGCTATTGAATGCATGACAGCGAACTTGGATTCCCTGGCCCCGTGGGTGAGCCTTACAGCATCGGTATTGAGAAACTCGGGTAATGCGCTGTGAACTAACTCCTCTATCGGCGGTTTCTTGATAAGGTCCAGCACACCGCCGCAGAAGTCACACACCGAGTAACCGTCTCCCCATTCAAGGAGTGCACGGCGGGCCTCTTCCGTAAGCTTGCCGCCTGTCTGGAGCGGATCGATATTGATCGCATCCTTCGGTTCACGTGGGATAAAACCAAACTTCTTCAGTGCTGCATCATCAAGTGCCATCGTCTTCACCTGCAAGGATTCTTATTACAATTACCTTTTTGCATAGTGACCCAATACTAATTAAGAATATTCATCGAGGCAAGCCGGGAAAAGATCATGTGAAAGACAGGTGACATCTGCAGGCGCAAAGCTGCACCCGCCTGGCCCCACGAGCAATGAGCAGAAAGAGAAAATGCACCTTGGGAAAGGTGCTTCATGCCTCTACGGCCTTTGAGAAAACAGTGATGAACTCGTCGCACTGGGAAACCAGCACCCTGAGAGCATCCTTTATGACTTCAATTGGATCGGCGCCGTCTGTTTTAACAAAGAGCACAGGGTCGCTGATAGAAACGTGTTTCATGTCGTAGGTCGCTATCTGCACCCTGCTGTCAGCAAGGAGGACCGACTTGAGCATGTTGAGAAGGGTATGGGTCTCGCCCTTGATCTCAAGATGCATCTCGTCTCCGGTCTTATCAATGATCTTCAATTCCATCTTTATCTCACCTTAGTAATAAATATTCAGATTATTCCGGTTCCGTAATCGGAAGATAGTTTTCTCTTCTCAATATAACCGCATGAAGGGCACTTGAGCTTGTTGCCGTCTTTCTCAAGGACTGTCCTGCACCTGGAGCAGTTGGCCCTCATGACGCCAAGCGACTCTTCGGCAGTGCTCAGGCGCATGTTCTGGGTATTGATCACCCTTGCCTTGACGATGTCGGACATGGAGAACTCCTGCGAGAGGTTCTTTACATAGGAGTCCCTCACATTTGAAACGTGGATAGCTGCGGGACCATCCATCTGGAACTCGCGCTCTCCCTTGCCCTTGATGGCACCGATCTCCACAAGGACGACGGATTCACGTATGTTGCTTATGCTGCCAACGACAATATCCCCTTCACTGAGCTGCGGTGGTGTCTTAGTCTTGGGAAGCACGGATATCACCCTTGAGTTCCTGTCAACATGTACATATCCCGTACCTATCGAATGTATGTCCCCTACATCAACATAGGTGCCTTTACCGGCTGTGAACTCTTCCGTAGTACCTATCAGATCACCGGGCATGACAAAAACACTTTCTTTTGCATCCATTTTGTATTCTTCCTTTGAACCGCTCACTGGCGGAGTCTTGATTTTTTCTGCCTCAGGTTCTTCGGCCTTTGCCTTCGCTTTTGCAGCAGAGTTCTTCCTTGCCCCTGATTTTGCAGCTGGCGCTTTCTTAGCTGCCGCTTTCTGGTTAAAGGCTTTCTTGGTTTCTGCAGGTTCGGCCCGGGCAAGGGGGGCTTCAACAGATGTATCAACTTCACTGGCCTGCACATCCCCGGAAGTGGAGGACTTTATCTTTCTGCGTGAAGTCTTTCTCCTATTTCTTATCCTAATTAGCATCCCTCTTATGAAATTGGAATTGGGTTAAAAGTTTGAAAATACTGATCCTCGAATAAAACAGCATTATGCCTTAAGCATTTATCGCATAATGCGGTAAATCTCTACATTGATAATCTCTACATCTTTCTTATGGAATTTGAATGTCCTCTTTAGCGGGAACGCGGTTGTATACCAGTCGCTTATCCTGGCATCACCTATGAACCTGCTGATAAAATCATGGCTCCCACTATTATGGATGGAATATACCACATCACTGGTTCTCAAGGCACTTAAAAGGAACGGTCGGTCGTTGCCTTTGGCCTGGGCACCGAAGGGAGGGTTCATCACCACCGTATGGGCATGCCCCTCTATCTCAGAGATATCAGCATGCACGAATTCCACATCCACACCCATAGACTCGGCGTTCCTGCGGGCGGTCTCAAGGGCCTTCCTGTCCAGATCAAAACCGGTGACCTCCCTTGCACCCAGCAGCTTCGCCCCTATGGCAAGTATGCCGGTCCCACACCCCAGGTCAAATACCGTGTCCTCCAGGTCTCCCTGCATGTAGGCAAAATGCAGTATTTCGGCAGCAAGGACAGCCGGGGTTGCGTACTGTTCAAGAGCGGCACTGGGGGACTCGAAGCCCTCCACCCTCTCAAGCAGCATCTCAAGCTTACGCTGTTTCAAGGGTCAATCACCTGTGATCTCATCAAATACAAGCGACTCCCAGTCTCTCTCCCCAAGCACTATCTCGAACTCCTGTGGCGTCAGCATGGGAGCACTGAACCTGCCCACCTCGTCGATCGCAAGTCGCGGGCATGCCGTATTAACAAAAGCATCCACCTTGAACTGGAGCAACTGGTCCGGCGTGACCAGGTCCATGATAAGTATGTGTGCGTTCCTGTCATGCCTGAGGGCCATTTCCTTCAGCTGCCGCGCCAGTTGCATGCGCTCCTGTCCCGGCTTGGAGGACACGACTATCCCGAATACCTGTGCATCAAGGGATTTTGCTATCACTGCGCTCCTCTGCCTGAGCACCCTTGAATAGTCGGCCCTGCGGACCTCATTTACGAATGGATCTGCAATGAGCACGTTCTTCCCTGTTGCCAGCGCCACACCCATGGGATGGAACTCGCCGCTGCCTATGTAAAGGTACTCGTCACACTCCTCCCTGCGTCCTGCAGAGAAATTGCAGCCCAGCACCTGGCCTGGATAGGCGATCTTGCTGTCACCGTGGCCTATCACGCACTCCTTGCCACAGGCTTCCAGTATCCTGCAGGCATCCTCCAGCTTGTGGACATGCTGCACTGTAGTGAGCAGGCATATCCTGTGCCCGCTTAGTTCAGGCAGTGCCTTCCTGACAACATCGGATACATCCACCCCGGACCTTACCTCGATGAAATACACCTTGTCCTGCAGTGCATTATCATCCAGGGGGGCGTGACCGAAATGGAAAAGCACATCAACCTTGTCCAGCAGGGCCACGTCAAGATCACATGCCCCGAAACATGGGTTACCGGATATGATTACATCTACATCAGTTGCGGCTTCCAGCTGCGCTGCAATTACAGGCGACCTGCGCTTGAAGCCTTCCGGGAACTGCAGGCCTATGACCCTGGCGCCGGTATCCCTGATTATGGAAACGATGCGCTCTATCTGGAAATCAAAACCTTCCACTGCCATCTTAATCCTCTATGCAGACCCCTTTCTCGTTCACGCTGATCCTGACAAGGGTCTTTACCCTGAAGCCCATGTCCTTCAGCCTTGAAGCGCCGTCACCACGCTCTATGACCACAACGGTATCCGATACCTCCACCCCTGCATCCCTGAGCACGGTGAGCAGCGGTATGAGAGTGCCACCGGTGCTGACCACATCGTCCACTATAAGCACCCTGTCGCCCTTCTTCACGGAGTTCACATACAGTTCGCCCTTTGAGTATCCGGTCTTCTGCGAGAGAACGATCTCCCCGTCAAGAGCGTACTGACGTTTCCTGATTATTGAAAAGGGGATACCGGTTCTCATGGAAAGGGATGTTGCAAGGGGAATACCCATTGCCTCTATGGTCAGTATCCTGTCAACATCCATGTCGGATATCTCTAGAATATGATCAGTGATCTCTTCAAGCAGCTCCGGCTCCAGGAAAGGGACACCGTCAGATATCGGATGTATGAAATAGTTATAATCACCCCTGCGCACTATAGGGGCGTTCCTCAGGGACTCGTGAAGTTTTTCAAGCATAATATGGCTTAATACGCGATATGATATAAAAGCAGGCTGTCAGCGCCTGTACTAGACAAGCGCGAAATCAGTCCTCGAGTCCCTTTCCTGAGCGATCGCAGAATACAATGCCTCTTTGCTCAGCGAGCCTGGATGATAGTAACTGCCCTTGCTCTGCTCAGCCATCTCCTTTACCAGTTTTGAGCCCGTGGGGCTGATATCCACCATAAGCATATTGACATGGTGACTGGCTATCTGTTTGCACACCTGCAGTATTTCCCTCCTGATGTTGCCTCCCAGGTGCAGGGCACAGTTGGCGGTCCCATCTGTCACGAGCACCAGTATCGGCACAGCGGAAGGCTCCTTTTTCACTTCGCGCAGTATTGTGTCCAGCCCGGTCATCATGCCTGCTGCCATGGGAGTGGTGCCGCCGAAGGGAACCTTCTCAAGATAACGCTTGGCAGCCTCCACCGATGACGTGAAAGGCAGTACAAGCTGGGAAGACCTGCCGCTGTAGGTTACCAGTGAGACCCTGTCACGCCTCTGGTAGGCATCCTTGAGGAGAGCTACGACAACACCCTTGGTGATCATTATCTTATCATGTTCGTCCATGGAACCCGAGGTATCGAACACCACGGTGATAAGGCTTGAGACGCGCCTCCTTCTGACCTTTTCCCTGATGTCTCCCTTGAGTATCTCAAGCTTGCCATCCTTTGCGTGGAAAGCAGCTGCACGCACCGTAGGAGCTATCGCGATATCCGTGATCTTCTCGCCTGGCATCCTGTAACGGACATAGCGCCCACGCTTGCTCTTGGTCAGCACTTCCGCACGCCTCCCGGATTTCAGCCTGCCGGAGGCAAGTCTCTTCTTCTGGGAGTTGCGGGCAAAATCGTTCATTATTCTGCCCACCGTCTTGTCCTCCTGCAGTTCCCTGTGCACTGCAGAAGCTGCACTGACACCTTTTTCTTCCTGACGGCCCTCCAGCTCAGACGACAAATGTCCCTCATCCCCGGAGGTAGCATCTATAGGCACATACTCCCTTGGCATCAGTTCAACAAGGGCACCTGAGCTCCCGTCAATTATACCAGCAGGGGTGTCTGAAACCGGCACATCCTTCATGCTCAGGATAGAAGCAGTGGCATTTCCTGCCTCTGCGGACGGTATCCCGGGGGCTTTGTTTGCCATGCCTCCCAGCAGGGGCTCAAAGAACCTTGAGGGTTCCATTTCCAGATGATCGGAGTCCGCCAGGATATAGACTGCGCTTATCTCCCCGGGCCTTATCTGCTCGATGTTCCTGTACAGGATCCCGTAAAGAGCATCAGTGTCCTTTTTACAGATATCCGTCACTCCCTCCCGGGGTATGCGCAAGCCAAGCACGGCTGCGCCCAGGTACATCACCTTTACCCCGTAGTTGCGCGGCAGGTTCGCCCTAAGTTTCCGGACATGGTCACCCGAGTTCATATGCACACCCTTCAGAGATTGCCTTCTACAACCGCTCTCAACTGGTCAGCGCTGAATTCCTCTTCCTCGAAGGGTCTCTTGCGCATCCTGTGTGGCAGCACCATCTCAGCAGCTTCGATGATGTCATCGTTTGTGATGCGCTCCCTGCCCTCGTAGGCTGCATTGGTGCGCGCCGTGCGCTCGATCATGATATCAGCCCGGTGGCCGTCCACATTGAAGACAATGCATATCTCTGCAATGGTGCGCAGGTTATCCCTTGTAGTGGTCACCTTTGGCAGCAGCTGCATGGCCTTGAGGATCTTTGAGCGCAGTTTTTCCTGTTCGCTCTCAAACTCGCGCATGAACATCTTCGGATCCTCGTTAAACCGGTTCCTCCTCTCCACTATCTCGATGCGCTGCTCCACATCATAGATACCCGTGACCTCCACCTGGAGTGCTATCCTGTCAAGCAGCTGCGGCCTGAGCTCTCCTTCTTCCGGGTTCATGCTGCCAACTATTATGAAGTTTGCAGGATGGCTTACGCTCACTCCCTCACGCTCAACGGTGTTCACACCCATAGCTGCCGCATCAAGCAGTGCATCAACCACGAAATCGTCAAGGAGGTTGATCTCATCCACATAGAGGATACCGCGGTTTGCCTGTGCAAGGATACCGGGGTCGAAAGCCTGTACTCCCTGCCTGACAGCCTTTTCTATGTCAAGGCTGCCCACTACCCTGTCCTCGGTGGCACCTACCGGGAGGTCCACTACTTTCATTTGCCTTTTCAGGATACGCAGGGTCCCTTTCGAGCGCTTTCCCATGCATTCCCAGCATAAGTTCTCCGGATCTGCCGGATCGCAGTTGAACTTGCAGCCTTCGACTATTTCTATCTCAGGGAGTATCTCCGCAATTCCCCTTACGGCTGTGGACTTGGCTGTTCCCTTCTGGCCGCGTATAAGCACTCCGCCTATTGAAGGGTTAATCGTGTTCAGTATAAGGGCCCTGAGCATTTTCTCCTGGCCTACCACAGCAGATATGGGATACAACACCCTTTCTACTTTTGTTATCGGACGGATGACATCCTCCAGAGGACTGACTGGTTTTTCAATGTCTTTGGGGATTTCTGTTATTGTTCCACTGATGTTCAAGCTCATTTTATCGCCTTCCAGGCAAGATTACAGGATCGTGTTTACAGGTACCTCAGTATTATTGCGGATATCAGTGCCAGGAAAAGCAATACAAGTCCAATGGCAAACAGTCCGAATATAACTCTCGTATGTGTCTTTCTATCATCCCTTTTTGCAAGGGCGTTCAGTTCATACAATGAAACTGCCATGGAGATCAGGAAGATGATAGACGAAACAAGCAGGAGCGAACCTGCCACGACTATGTACTCCGCTGTCCAGGTAAGAGCCTTGGCATTCAGAAGGTCGATAAAAAAGTCCTTGCCGTTCCTTTCATATGCCGAGGTTATCCACATCATTGTGTAAGCGATCTCTGCCGCACTCAGGATGACAGAACACACTGCAGTTGCGAACAGTGTGATCATTGTTCCTACGTCAGGGATCTTCAGGTCAATTTTCCATTCATCACCCAAAATTTCACCTTTTTCAGAGTATTTAATGTCATTGTGAATATATCAAGTCTATTATGATATTATAATAATAAAAATGTATTTACATAAACCTTCGTGAATGAAAGCGCTTTTGGATATGAAGAAAAAGCCGGCCTGATGCCGGGATAATCCTTAGGCCTTAAACAGATGTATCAATTGCCGGGATAGTTCCATGCTGACCTCCCGGGTCTTCATGAGAGTGTCAGTACGCACGACCCTGCAGCCTATATCAGCAAACATTGCATCATCCACCGGATCGCGCTGATCGATAACCATCACATCAAGGAAATCCCTGTAGTATGCAGCCACTCCTAAAGAAGAAACAGGCAGGCCTTTCGCGCGCATAAGTTTCCCTGCAGGGCCGCTCACGGGCTCATTGCCTATTATAGGGCTGACCGCTACCACGTTCTTCTTCCGGAGGATATCGGCCATTCCCGGCAACCCGATAATGGGTCCGATACTGGTGATGGGGTTACTGGGACCTATCAGGACATCATCCCCGTTTTCCAGCGCCTCTGCAACAGCAGGGGAGATAGATGCCTGTTCCATCCCTTCCTGGAAGACGTCCAGCACTTCAGGTTCCCCGCGGCTGGCAATCCAGAAATCCTGGAAGTGCATCTTACCCCGAGGTGTGACTATCATCGTGGATACGGGATCATCCGACATGGGAAGCACCCTGGCTCTTATCCCCATGGATGCCGAGAGTTTCCTGAGGGCATCGGTCAGGGTATGGCCTTCCCTTAGATATTCCGTACGCATTATATGAGTGGCCCTGTCAAGGTCACCCAGCATCATCCGTTCCCTGTGCCCGAGTGATTTCATGAGCTCATAGGTGCGGAAAGTATCGCCTTTCACGCCCCACCACTTGTCCGGATCGACCATGTCCGAAAAGAGATAAAGCACAGTGTCAATGTCGGGAGTTACCAGGTTACCGGAAACCCACAAGTCCTCTGCAGTGTTCACTATAACGGTGATATCCTCTTCCGGCATCACTTTACGGAGGCCGTTCAATAACTTGGGAGTCCCTGTCCCGCCTGATAGTACCAGCATGATAATTTCTCTCTGCGCTTATCGGTATAGATGATAAAGGGATAACGCTCAAGATAGCATTTATACCATGAAATATATTTAAAACATATGAAAGTCATCCGTGACCCCATCCATGGATATATAGAGCTTGACGCCCTTACCCTGGCCCTGATAGACTCATCCCCCATGCAGCGTCTCAGGAGGATAAGCCAGCTGGGGCTTTCAAACCTTGTCTACCCCGGAGCCAACCACAGCCGTTTTGAACATTCTCTGGGGGTGATGCATCTTGCAGGCATGCTCACAACAAGGATAGATACTGTTACAGGAGATGAGAAAGAGGAACTTCGGGTAGCCGCATTGCTTCATGATCTTGGCCACGGGCCCTTTTCACATGTGACCGAGGGCCTCGTTAAGCATTATACCCGTCAGGGACACGAAGACATCAGGGAAATACTCAGAAAGGGAGAGCTTGCCGAGATACTGGCCGACCACGGGATCAATCCGGCAAGGATAGAGAAGCACATCAAAGGCGAGACAGACTTTGGCAAGATACTCAACAGCGAGATAGATGTGGACAAGATGGATTACCTTGTGAGGGATTCACATTACACCGGAGTCGCTTTCGGGCTTGTGGACCATGCGCGGCTGATAAACGAGATGCAGTTCTACGAGAACAAACTGGTAGTGGCCGCCGGGGGGGTCAAGGCTGCGGAGTCACTGCTTGTTTCCAGGTTCCTGATGCACCCCTCTGTTTATTACCATCACGTATCCAGGATAGCCGAAACTATGTTCGTGAGAGCGGTTGAGGATCTTATTCACCAGGATATGCTTGATCCCTTTGAACTCAGGATGATGGACGATGCCAGAACCTTCGAGATGATACGCAACAACGGAGGCTACGCAGGAGAGCTTGCAGCAAGGCTGGACGGCAGGAGACTGTACAAGAGAGCACTGTATGTGGGCTTCGAGGAGGTGGGCGATAGCGTGCTCAAACAGCGCAGGAACGTAAGGCGCATTGAGGCAGAGATCGCCGACATGGTGGGCATTGACAGCAAGGAGATCCTTATAGACATACCCAGGGACCCCGCGATAGTTGAGATGAAAGCCCTTGTCAAGGTCAACGGAAGGATGCTGCGCCTGGATGAGGCTTCGCATGTGGTGGCAACCCTGGAACAGGCTCACAGGGATAACTGGAAGATGGGGGTCTACACCACACAGGAAAACCGTGATGCGGTCGGAAAGGCTGCCAGGGATTTCTTTGATGTCAGGAGAGAGATCAAACAGTTCCGCCTGACGGACCTGGAGGGATGAATGGAAAAGCAGGAACCTTCTTCCCGGCGCATCGAGCGTGCCGCAGGTAGAGCGAACCTCTTGCTGGAATGGGAAAGCATCGGCAACGACCTGAGCGTAAAGCTTACGGGCGGTGCTTCACATGTGGGGGCCGTGGGTGTGGGCATCTTTGACAGCACATCAGGACGTGCCTCGTCCTCTGTGGTCACGGTGCCGGGACACCGGGAGGATGGACTTGCACTGCAGGGAGCAAGGGAACTCAGCGAGGCAAGCCGCTCGACAACGGTCTTTATTGCCGGCATCCATGTGGACGATATAACTAAAAGGGAGATAGAGGAAATAGTCTCCGTTGCGGAAGGGATGATCGAGGAACTATCCGGCATCCTGCGGGAAGGATAAAAATGGAAATAATCATTGGAATCAGCGGCGCCTCAGGCTCCATATACGGCATAAGGTTGCTGGAGATACTTTCCAGGATGGACATCGTGACCCACCTGGTAATAACAAAGACTGCAAAGCAGATAATAGAGATAGAGACGGACTATTCGGTCATCGAGATAGAGGATATGGCAAGCCATGTCTATGGCGAAGGAGAGCTCACCGCACCTATTGCAAGCGGTTCGCACAGGTTCGCCGGGATGATAGTGGCCCCCTGCAGCATGAAGACCCTGGGCGAGATAGCATGCGGCATGTCCAACAATCTCATAGGGCGCGCAGCAGACGTATGCCTGAAGGAAAGAAGAAGGCTCATCCTGATGCCCAGGGAAACCCCGTTCAACCAGATACA
This sequence comes from Methanolobus chelungpuianus, assembly GCF_024500045.1. NCBI lineage: Archaea > Methanobacteriati > Methanobacteriota > Methanomicrobia > Methanosarcinales > Methanosarcinaceae > Methanolobus > Methanolobus chelungpuianus. Next base: position 248,414 of record NZ_JTEO01000004.1, on the reverse strand, counting down.
TCTGGAGAACATGCTTAAAATAGAAAGGGCAGGAGCAATAATATTGCCCGCATGCCCGGGCTTTTACTCCAGGCCGGCCACAATAGACGACCTGGTCAACTCCATGGCAGGCAGGGCCCTTGACCTAATGGGGATCAATAACGAAATTTACAAACGCTGGGGATAATTGTAATTATGGGGATTACCGGACTGAAGCATTCTCTGAACACTGTGTTCACCCTGTGGCTGCGGGAGATGCTTCGCTACAGGCGCTCACGTTCCAGGATCATCGGGTCCCTGGCAACCCCGCTGTTCTTCCTGATAATAATGGGGTCCGCCCTGAGCACCACAATGACCATGCGTTCAGGTAACTATATAGACTACATGGCACCAGGCATCATCGGTATGTCCGTGCTGTTCGCATCGCTCATGGGAGGCGTCTCCATCATCTGGGACCGTGAGTTCGGTTTCCTGAAGGAGATACTCGTGGCGCCTGTCAGCCGCTTCTATACAGCGTTTGGTAAAGCTGCGGGAGGCGTTACGGCAGCCATGGTGCAAGGCACGCTGCTTATGGTGATCAGCGGTATGTTCGTTGTGGAATACGTATCCGTGACAGGACAATTGCTAAGCATCCTGATAATGTTTATCACGGGGATGGGGTTTATCGGACTTGGGATCACCCTTGCCTCAAGAATAGAATCGCACGAAGGATTCCAGATGATGATGACCTTCATCACCTTCCCCACATTGATGGCAAGCACTGCGTTCTACCCCATGGCTAACCTGCCTCCGTGGCTGGGCATACCCGTACAGCTCAATCCGCTCACATATGGGGTAGAGGCACTCAGGTGGGCGCTTCTCGGGGCATCAGAAGTGCCGATCATGCGCTCCATGACAATAATCATCGTGTTCTCCTTTACCATGATACTCATTGGAAGCTGGTCTTTCGACAAGGCGGGCGACCATTAGAGCCAATCCTCACGCAATCTATTTAAGTGAAGAAGTATATTGAGGAGCTACCCTTCTGACTGGGATAGTAGGGTAGCTTGGTCCATCCTCGAGCGTTTGGGACGCTTGGACCGCGGTTCAAATCCGCGCTATCCCACCATTTACTTTATACCTGTGCTGCATTTACGGAATTGCTTACATTGGATAGTTTTATTACTTATACGTTTAGAATAAGGGTCCATGGCAAAGGTCAAGGTCAAACTCTTCGCAAACCTGAGAGAGATCGCGGGCGAGTCCTCGCTGCAGCTCGATGGGAATAATGTGCAGGAGGTGCTGTTCAATCTTATGGGGCAGTACCCGGCCCTGAAGGAAATGATTTTTGAGAGAACAGGCGACGAGCCTAAGCTTCGCGGATACATCAATGTGTTCCTTAACGGGAATAATGTAAAGCACATGGAAAGCCTGGCAACGGAAGTCAGGGACGGGGATGAGATCGGCGTGTTCCCGCCCGTGTCAGGCGGATGAGCATGAGAGGAAAGCATGGACAGCAGGATCTTTAAAGAGCGCAGCAGCGTGAACGATACAAGGGACAGGTTCCTTGCTGCTATAAAGCCTCTTGATCGCACTGAGAACATCACGATCTGTGAAGGCGTGGGCAGGGTGCTTGCCACCGGCATACTTGCGCCACGGAATGTCCCGCACTATCGCCGCTCAGCCATGGATGGATACGCCGTCCGCTCAGCCGATATCATGGGAGCCTCACCCACCAATCCCGTGATACTGCAGATAGGGGATGGTATTGATGAGGGAACCTGCTGTCCGGTCGGTACCGGAGCTTATGTGCCGGACGATGCGGATGCAGTGCTCATGACAGAGGATACGATATGCATCGGCGATATGATAGAGGTGCGTGCTCAGGTCCACCCCGGAAAGAACATAGGCGATATCGGGGAGGATGTGAGGAAGAACGAGATAATATTCAATAGGGGTCATCTCCTGCGCCCCTGTGATGTGGCAGTGCTTGCATCCCTAGGCATCAGAGAAGTCAAGGTTTACTCCCGTGCAGTGGTAGCCGTAATTCCCACAGGCAACGACCTGATCCCGCTTGATAGCAGCAGCGAAGTGCCACCACCGGGAAAAACACTGGACATCAACAGCCTGATGATAGGTTTGTATGTAAGGCAGTGGGGTGCACAGCCAAGGTGCTGCCCCATAGTTCCCGAGGACAGGGAGCTTATAAAGAAGGCCATATCGGAGAACATGGATGCTGACTTTATCGTGATCTCCGGCGGCACATCCGTAGGGGAGAAGGATTACGTGCCTGATGTGCTGGCCTCCATGGGGGAGAAACTGGTGCACGGTGTCGGCCTCAGCCCCGGTAAACCCACAGCCCTCGGAGTCATAGGAGAAATACCCGTATTATGCATGCCTGGATATCCTGCCGCGGGCCTGGTGGCGCTCTTTGCATTCGGGAAGCCGGCGATACGTAAAAAAGGCAACATTCCGCAGATACCTGACATCACAGTAAAGGCAAGGCTTACAGGCAAGATCAACTCCAGGGAAGGTTATGTGAGCTATGCAAGGGTCATCCTTGAAGGAAATACAGCCCGGCCGCTCATGACAGCAGGAGCGGGTATCCTGAGCTCCATTGCCAAATCCAACGGATTTGTCATCATACCCGAGAACGTGGAAGGCTACGAGGAAGGAAACGAAGTGGATGTTGTACTGATTGAGTGAACAGGCAGCTTTTTATGAAAAATACCGCCCCCTGCTCATCATAGGCATGGGAGGAGTGCTGGGCGCAACAGCCAGGTTTGCATTTTCAGGCCATTTCAGCCCGTCAGCAGGCACGCTTGCGGTTAACGTACTCGGGAGTGTCCTGCTGGGATTCCTGCTCTACAGTTCCGAATATCTTGGGTACGTGAACCCAAGGACCAGGATATTCCTGGGGATAGGATTCCTGGGCTCTTTCACAACATTCTCCACATTTGCGGTGCAGACCTTCCAGATGTCGCTACTGGATGCATCCGTGTACATGCTTGAGAACGTATTGCTCACACTTGGAGGAGTCTTCATAGGCAGGGAGTCTGTCATCTACCTTGGCGCCTTCCGGGAAAGAGTGGCCCTCCCTTCGGCCTTAAGCACGGCAGAACTGCCTTTTGGCAGATATGTCAGCCCAAAAGCATACGCTATCGCCGGATTGGCTGTTCTGATACTTTCTCCGGCCATATCAGGAGGTTTTACTATCACCAGCGGACTGCTCCTTGTAGGAGCAGGAGGATTTGCAGGTGCAGTTCTCAGATTCCTTGTATCAGGAGCAATCCCGAAAGCAGGTGAGATCCCCGCAGGCACCTTGGCTGTGAATACCATAGGCAGCTTCGCACTTGCCCTGATCACTTTCTCCTCCGTATCCGACTCCCTTATATATCTGTTAAGCATCGGAGTGCTTGGCTCTTTTACTACCTTCTCCACTTTTGCCTATGAGTCTTTCAGGCTCATGGAACAGGGAGAAGCGAAATACTCCCTGCTGAATATCACACTGAACCTTGCCATGTGCATGACAGGCGTCATGGCTGCATACCTGTTCACCGGTCACTGAAGGGAAATTGCAGCATACTGCGGCGAGCTCATATCACTTTAAGATGAAGAAGCACAGCCAGCAGGAGAAGTGTCAGCCCTGTTATGAGGCGTATCTCGACACGCCTTCTTTCCTTGAAATCCGAGACCTTCCCAGGGTCCAGTCCGAAAGCAAGCATTCCTCCCAGCACAAGTATAGGCAGGACCACACCAAGGTTGTAGATGCCCAGGTAGATGAGACCACCGGTGAGATCGCTGCCTGAGATAAGCATATCAAGGATCGCAAGGTACACAGCCCCTACGCAGGGAGCCTTCACCAGTGAGAATACAGCCCCTGCCATAAATGACAGTAGCATGATGTTCCTGCCTTTGATGTTTCCCATGAGACGGATAAAGAACCGGGGTGTTCTGAATGTAGTTTTCTGATGCGACCTCATGTGGTACGCATCATAAAGGTGCCATAGCCCAAGGACAAAGATCAGCACGACCATTGCCTCAGCAAGGGTCTCCTGCATTCCGGGGAAAGAACTGGCAGTATTAAGGATCCCTATACCCACTACCATATAGGTCACAAATATCCCTGCACAAAAACCGCAAACCAGGGTCAGCATTTCCTTGCGTGTCCCGTTTGAGGAGAGGATGGCAGAGGACAGGAAAGCCATGACTGCCAGAAGGCATGGATTGAAACCCGCGAGCAGCCCGGCTATGAATACAAGCAGGTGGGACCTGCCAATTAGGAGTCCACGATCTTCTGTCGCAGATCCATCCCGGGAACCGGCAGGGATCATAGTCTCAGGAGGGTTCTCGATGGCCTTTACAAGCAGGTCCTCAAGCAGTGCGGTATCCCCTTTGTAGTCATCATAGGTGATGACAACACTCCTGTTGATGACAACGGCAGGCACGAGGGTTATCCCATACTGCTGCGCATACGAGTACGAGGATCTTATATCATAGAAGGTAAGATTGGCAGTCTCATAACGGGATGCAACATCCTCGATCACGGGAGCCGCTTTCGAGCATTTGCTGCAGGCGGTATCGTAGAAATATTCCACCTGCACCTCATCCGGCACGGCTGCGGCTGCAGGCATATACAGGACAAGAAGCAGGATGGCAGTAGCTGCCAGAAGGCCTTTAGTGGCAGGCTGTTGAGGCACAGGTCTCTCTCTCATAGTTTTTCTCCGGGGCCTTCATGGTCCTGACATGAAGGACTTCTCCTGTGCTGGCATCCACATAGCCTTCAACCACATAGAGATTATTTGGCGCGGGACATGCACAGGTCCGCTCCATGATCTCCACTTTCCATACCCGGGTGTCGTCTGCTGTGCTTGCACTAAGGTTGGCCGGGATATTACCTGCCAGTTCAGCCCCTTCAATAAGCGTGGTCTTTGTCGCCCTCCAGCCTGAAACCCTGAAGTTGTCAGACATATAGGCAGCTGCTGCCGGGTCATCCTGCACCAGGCTCACTGCCCGGGTGGAATTCACGTTCAGTTCGCGAGAATCCGCCTTCAGGTGAACTGCTCCTGCATAGATACCTCCTGCAAGGATAAGAAGTGCAAGAACTCCTGTGAGAACTACCGGAAACCGCCCTTTCTCCATGAGATAACATTGTTATCTTAAGATTATATATCTTACCAGGTAGCCAAAAACACTTACACTTGCAGTGCAATAAGTAATGATTAAAGGGAACCTATGCAAAATGAAAGCGTTGAGACGGACAATATGAAGGCAATGCTCCTTCGGATATATATGAGCGAGAATGACACGCACATGGGCAAGAGCGCACATCATGCAGTGCTTGAGTTCTTAAAGCGGAAAGGCATCGCAGGAGCTACAGTGCATCATTGCATTGAGGGTTATGGGGTTCATGACAGGATCCATACTGCAAGTGTGCTTCGGCTTGGAACGGACCTGCCGGTGATAATCCAGGCAGTCGACAGGGAAGAGAGGATAAGAGGAATAATTCCGGAACTGAGAAGGATGCTGCCCGGAAAAGTGATGATCATTGAAAATGTAGAGATTGTATCCGGTGAAAGGTTCACCGGAAAAGCCTGACAAATCCAGGACAGGATCACTTGTAGAGCACTACTGTGCTCCCGCGCACTTCTATAAGGGTTGTGCCTGTTGCTTCGGCCAGCTTTTCAGCTGCCTGCTTTAAGTCCTCTCCCTCAGGAGTTGTCTTCAGCATCTTTATCTTCACAAGGCGATATGCCTTTACCTGCTTTTTTATTTCCTCAATTACAGGATCCGTGATGCCGTTCTTACCTATATTGAGTATTGGCTTTAAGGAAGATGCTTCCGATTTCAGCTTGTATAATTTGTCCTTTTCCATATATTGACACCTGTGATAATTGTGACTCATTGAGATTGTATATTATGAGCGATATGAATGAAAAACATATGTCCGACACAGTCAGGACCGCATTTATGCCCTATTGCGCATGTCAGCATGAAACGGGCTTCTGCATATATATCAAATGCCGGATCATAGATCTTTGGGCTTGTTAAGAATTATATTCGTACCTTTGATATCATACTCGAACCAGGGAGTAGGCTTTGAGGTCATGCCTACAACCCTCATGGCATAAGAGTCTCCAATATCCTTTATCTCGATCATGCCGTCAAAGAGCTGCTTGAGGGTAGCTATGGTCTGAGCGTCATGCATCTCATCCTCCACTACGTATAGACCGAAGCCATTGGCAGCCTTCACACGCCCTGTGAAAACATGCAGGAACCTGAAAACGGTCTGGAGGTTCGAGTACATCAGTATGGTGGACAGGGAATTGATAGAAAGCCGGACCTTTCCAATTCTCTTTTTGACCAAGAAGTCCTCAAAGAACTGGCTGATCTTCACACCAATACCTGTAGTCCACAGGACTGGAAGCCCTCTTGATCCTTGCCGTGTCAGGCGCGCCCATTCCGAGAGTTTTCGTAACACAGTCTACTATGCCTATGTTGGCTGCAGATATGTCCAAGCCCTGCTCGGTGAACCATTCGAGCACCCTTTCTCCGGGCTCCCTGGTGGAGACTATGATCACGCCGTCATCGACACCAAGGTTGTGGGACAGGATAGCATCCAGAAGCTCGTCCTTGCGGCTCATGGGCGGACCTATCATCATAAGGTTGGTGCCTTCCCGGATGCTGCCTAAATAATCATCCAGTTCCTTGATACCTAGTGAATAACCGGGCATTGGTTCTCCGTTACCGGGACAATGTAACAAGTGTTTTTGACATATCGGTGCTCTGTTGGGACTACAGTGAAGTGCATATCTTTTGCTAATATGAGCAATATATAATTATCGCCCTATATTAGCTTATTACTCTGCTATGTACATATAACAAACAATATAAAACTTTTTTCTTCACTCACCTACATGTTTCACGATATGTCCGGCTTCCGGGAGAATTATGCCCCCCAAGGCAAGCTCCACTGCAGCCGGGGAGCCGGGAAGGCAAAAGACAGCCTTGCCGGACAGGACTCCCGCCGATGCACGGGTGAGAATAACGGAAGTGCCAATCTGTTCAATGCTCTTGTACCTGAAGAGCTCTCCGAAACCCTGCATCTGTTTGCTGAACAGCGGCACAACGGATTCTATTGTCACGTCCCTTGAAGTCAGGCCCGTACCTCCGCTTGTGATTATAATGTGGGCATCCGAGGCTGCGGCCTTATCAACCGCACCGGTGATGGATTCCCTGTCATCGTCAACAAGCTGGTAGGAAGAAACCCTGTGACCTCCCTGGAGGATCAGCTTTTCCATGACCTGGCCCGACCTGTCATCTGCCTCCTGCGGGGAGGAGACTGACCCGAATTTTTCAAATCTGGAACTTGAGATAGTAATAATTGCAAAACTATAGGGGCCTCTGCTGCCTTTATCATGCTCCTTTGCACCGGGATCGTTCATGCCAACTTTTATACGCACCCAGGTATATGAATAACTCGATGCAATAATGAGAATACTGGCAATAGACATAGGTACAGGTACCCAGGACATAGTCCTTTATGACACGGAGAGAGAGGTTGAGAACAGCCTCCTTATGGTAATGCCAGCTCCAACGGTGATAGTTGCCGGGAAGGTAAGTGATGCAAGTTCCCGGGAGAAGGATATCTTCCTGAAAGGCAGCCTGATGGGAGGGGGACCTTCGTCAAGGGCTGTGAGGCAGCATCTCAGGCAGGGATTGGAGGTGTATGCCACCATTGACGCAGCACTTACCATCAATGATGACCTTGAAAAAGTAAAGGAAATGGGGATCAGGATAGTCAGCCAGGACCAGGTAATCCCGGAGAATCCGGAGGAGATCATCCTGCAGGATATCGACCTGGATGCTATTGGTAATGCTCTGGCGGCCTTTGATATTGAGATGCCCGGAATGGTCGCTGTCGCCGTTCAGGACCACGGGAATTCGCCTGACCTGAGCAACCGCATCTACAGGTTCAGGATATTCGAGAGACTGATAGACGAAGGAGGAGAGTGGCGGAATTTCGCATATGGAAGTGACAGCATCCCGGCAGACCTTACCCGTATGAGAGCAGCAGCACACCTATTAGGACAAAAGGGAACTGTCTTTATGGACACCGGTCCTGCGGCAATCTTCGGGGCCCTGTTCGACCCTGCCGCCAGACAGCCGTCCGTGGTCGTTAACATCGGCAACGGGCATACTCTCATGGCCCTGGTAAAAGATGACAGGGTGACAGCCCTTTACGAACACCATACATCCAGCCTTACCGGGGAGAAACTGCAGGAGCACATCTTTCTTTTCGCTGAAGGCAGGCTCTCGTTCGATGATGTGTTCAATGACGGGGGGCATGGATGCTACACAAAGGAATCTGAAGGCTTTGACCTCGTAAGGTCGGTCATGGTAACAGGCCCCAGGCTAAACCTGCTGAAAAACATGAAAGCAGATAATAGAGACACGCGCCTCTGGGAGAAGCTGCATTTTGCAGCTCCTTTCGGGAATATGATGCTTTCAGGATGCTACGGTCTGCTTGCCCCGTACCTTCGGGAGAAAAGCTAAGTATGCAGGGGCGAAAGTACAGGCTGGTCCAAGTGGAATGGACACGGGTGAGAAGTACAATAAGGCTTATAAAGTCCTAAGTAGTAGGAGAAGAACCATCCAGATGAAATCGTGTCCGACGGATAATTAACGATATCAACAAATTCATATACGGATATATCAATTAGGAACGGATTAGAACTGAAATTGATAGTGACCTATCCCAATAATCAATCCAAGGAGACTTAAACTCATGGTAAGAAAACCAGGAAGTATGTACAGGAACGTGAGACAGCGTTCATTCACAAGAAGGAAATATATGGGTGGTGTGCCTGGAAGCCAGGTCATCCACTACGACATGGGTAACAAGACAACAGATTTCCCGGTCAAGCTTTCACTCGTGGTCGACGAAAGGTGCCAGATACGCCACACAGCCCTTGAAGCTGCACGTATCACTGCCAACAAGGCTATCACGGCGGCAGCCGGACGTACAGGATACCACCTCAAGCTGAGAGTCTATCCGCACGAGGTACTCAGGGAGAACAAGCAGGCAACCGGAGCAGGTGCAGACCGTGTATCCAGTGGTATGCGTGGTGCTTTCGGCAAGAACGTAGGAACCGCAGCAAGGGTTTCCGCTGGCCAGAAGATATTTACCATCTCAGTCAACAAAGAGAACTTTGCAACAGCAAAGGATGCACTCAGAAAGGCGGGACACAAGCTGCCAACCCCTGTCAGGATCACCATTGACCAGGGACTGGAGCTTGTACAGTAAAGTGTTGACTTTGGGAGTGATGATATGAAAGATTACGAAGCGCTTTTGGACCGTGCGATAGATAACCTGCCAGACAAGGAGACCACGGATGCCCGTTTCGTGATCCCGGAGCCCAGGATAATGATGGAAGGCAAGACCACGATCCTGGACAATTTCCTCAACATAGCGGATGTCCTTAACAGGGAACCCGATCATGTGATGAAATACCTCACGCGTGAGATGGGTACGGCGGGCAAGATCGAAGGCATGAGGGCTATATTCCAGGGAAGGTTCTCAAAGGATCAGATACAGTCCAATATAAATGCCTATGTTGAAGAATTTGTCATGTGCTCTGAATGCTCAAGGCCTGACACACAGCTCACCAAGATGGAAAGAGTGCTCGTACTGAAATGCTCTGCATGCGGCGCCCACAGGCCCGTGAAGAAGAGACGCAGCACAGCGCCGGTCAAACAGGATGCCATCGAAGAGGGCAAGGAATACGAGGTCCATATCGATGCAGTCGGCTCCAAAGGCGACGGCATTGCCAAGGTGGATAAGTACACAGTCTTCGTGCCTGGTGCCGCAAAGGGCCAGACAGTGAAGATAAAGGTCAAACGCTTAAGCGGTACCCTGGCCTTCGCAGAGAAGGTATAAAGGCACACCACCCGGATCAGATCTATATCTGATCCACCTGTTTTATTTTACTGTTGTTAATTACTTGTGATTGTTCTGATTTTTCTCATAGCAAGGAACAGGTTATATTATATAATGCCTGTAAATATAATATAGATCCTAGCTTTGCACTGAGGTTTTGAATGGCTCGCATACCCACGGGAATACCCGGATTTGACCAGCTCATCGAGGGCGGCTTCATAGAGAACGACGTGATCCTCCTGATAGGAGGGCCCGGGGCCGGGAAATCCACTTTCGGAGCGCAGTACCTCTATGAAGGCATTACAAGATACGGAGAAAACGGCATCTACATCACATTCGAGGAATCGCCCGCACGCATCATGCGCAATATGTGGAGGCATGGATGGGACCTCGAGAGGCTTGTAAAGGAAGACAAGCTGCGGATAGTCAGGGTGGATCCCATTGCCTATGAGAGGTACATCAAGAAGAACCAGGACGCTGACCCTGGAAGTGATACCGACACAAGCACCATTGAGGCTGTCCTACGGCAGATATATGCAAGCATCAGGGAAATAGGGGCCAGGCGCCTTTTTATTGATTCCATGACCTCGCTCAAGATCACACCCGACCCTGTCAATGTCAGGTACATCATCCTTGAATTCATCAAGAACATCGAGAGCTTTGACTGTACCACCCTGATAACAAGCGAACTTAATAATGATCCTGAACATTTCAGTGTGGAGGAATATCTTGCCGAAGGTGTTATTTGCCTTAAGGTATTCAGGATTGGCGGAGAAAGGATCAGGTCTGTCGAGATACTCAAGATGCGGGGCACCAAGCACGACGAGGTGTTACGCCCTTATGTTATGACAGATCATGGCATCATAGTATACCCGACACAGTCAGTCATAGGCAAGGAAGCAGATGTCTTCTCCGCAGAGATATTCAATGGCAGGACAAAAACCGATGAAAGCGGATCACAAAGACTCACAGGATGAGAACATCAATTTACTCTCGATACCGGGGCTTTCCATCAGAATGGATAAGAAAGATGATTTTATCCAGTTGAAAGCCACCGGGGGCCTTCATAAGGCGTGCGCTCCTTTTCTGAGCAGGATCAACGAGAGGCTCAAAGAGGAAAGGCCGGCCCTTGTTACAAAGGACCATGTCGTGGCTTCCACATGGCTCCCCCCTATCCCCAGCAAAGCTTTCAAGAGGCTTCTCATAGCCGAAACACAGATAGCCCTTGGAAGATACATCCCGGAAACGGTTTCTTTTGAGATCACACGCCAGTGCAGATGCAAGTGCGAGCACTGTGTGGTAAGCGGCGGTGAAGGTGACCTGGACATCGATACTATCAAGCATGCCATAGACGAGGTCCTGGATATGGGAGCAATGGTCATAGTGTTCACTGAGGGCGATCCCATGCTGCGGGAAGATATATACGAGCTCATCAAGTATGTGGACAAGGAGCGCGCCATTGTCAATATGTACACCCCCGGCACCGAGATGACTCCCGATAACGCGAGAAGGCTCAAGGAAGCGGGACTGCACAACCTGCTTGTGAGCCTGTATTCCACCAACCCGGCAAAACATGATTCTGTACGCCGTCTCGACGGTGCCTTTAAGATGGCAACCAACGCCATGAGAATGGGGCTTGAGGCAGGCCTGCTTGTCACCATGGCGACACACGTTTCTCCGAAGAACATAGAGGAACTGCCTGCCATGTATGAGCTTGCAAGGCAACTCGGGGTGCATGAATTCTCCCTGTGGGAATCCGTCCCTAAGAAGCAGGGCGATGCCGTCATCAGGGAGGAGGACAGGAGGAAGGTCCTTGACATGTACCATCGCATCAATTCCACCGGAAAAGGGCCCCGTATTTTTGCAAATTCCTATTTCGAGGGCAAGATGCTTGGCTGCATGGCAGGACAGAGATGGCTGCATGTCTGCGTGGACGGCGCTGTAAAACCCTGCCCCTATATTCCTTTCAGCTACGGGAACATCACAGAGAACAGCATGAAGGATATCTGGGACAGCATACGCAAGGACAAAACCTTCAGGGGACAGCGCAGCACCTGCCTCATGCAGGAAAAACAGTACCTTGAACTCGTGGACAGGATACCTGAGGGAGCATCGAAGCCGTACGACAGGAAACTGCTGGACCTGTAACGCAGGCTGCTCGCCGTAGCCCTGTGTACCGATAATAACATTTACATATCACTAAGTATTTTTACTAACAATTTTATGCGACAGGCATATATGATAACGAGTGCTCCGGTTTGACCATTCGATATAAAGAGGTCTCAAATGAACATGAAGATCGACCCGTGGAGCGCACTGCTCATAGAGGACTATTCCAAGCTGTTCGAAGAGTTCGGGATATTGCCTTTTGAGGATGTGCTTCCGGAAATCCCCAATCCGCACAGGTACATGCGCAGAAAGATCATTTTCGGTCATCGCGATTATGACCTGATAGCCGATGCAATGAACAACAAAAAACCTTTTTCCGTCATGAGCGGATTTATGCCCTCGGGCAAGATACACCTCGGGCACAAGATGGTGATGGAAGAGATAATATGGCACCAGCAGCAGGGAGCTGATGCGTTTGTCGGCATCGCAGACAGGGAGGCACATGCGGTCAGGGGCATCCCCTGGGAAAGATGCAGGGATATCGGTATCGAAGAATACATTATCAGTCTTATAGCCCTTGGCTTCGAACAAAAGGGACATATATATTTCCAGTCCGGCTCACAGAAGGTAAAGGACCTGGCATTCGAGCTCGGAGCAAAGGCCAATTTCTCGGAACTTAGTGCCATATATGGGTTCACGGGAGAGACAAGTGTCTCCCATATGCTCAGTGCCGTGACCCAGAGTGCGGACATACTGCATCCCCAGCTGGAAGAGTACGGCGGGCCAAAACCCACGGTGATCCCTGTGGGTGCGGACCAGGACCCCCACATCCGCCTGACCAGAGGACTGGGCAACAAGATGAACATGCTAAAGATAGAAAGGCGCGAGGATAAGGACGGCAGGGGATACTTCAGCATAAGGAGCAAGACTGCACCGCCGGATGCCATGAAGGAACTTCAGGAGCGCATCCCCGGCAGGTCAAAACTGTTCGAGGGGCATCTTGATGTCCAGGACTGTGATGATTTCGAGGAGCTGCTCAGGATCGTCAGGGAAGTAGAGCTTGAGTCTGGCGGGTACGCATTCGTGCCCCCCTGTTCCACATACCACAGGTTCATGTCCGGACTGCAGGGCGGGAAGATGTCAAGCAGCGTTCCCGAAAGTTACATCTCACTCACAGAGGACCCGAAGGAGGCCGCAAAGAAGGTCAAGAGGGCAAAGACAGGCGGCCGGATGACCCTTGAGGAGCAGAAGCAGCTTGGCGGAGAGCCAGGTAAGTGCTCTGTTTATGAACTGCTCATGTTCCACCTGGTAGAGGATGAGGAGGAGCTTGCCCAAATATACAGCGAATGTGTGGGCGGACAGAAGGTTTGTGGCAAGTGCAAGGCTCTTGCTGCCGAAAGGATGGAGAAGTTCCTCAGGCAGCACCAGGAACTGCGCGAACAGGCAAAGGACAGGCTTGATGAGTACGGATTAAAGAGGAAATGAGGCGTTTTGATGACCCCTAAATACAATATCACATCTAATGAAAAGAATGTGCTAATCTCACTTGAGAGGCTTGGTAAGGCGAGCCCCGGAGAGCTTGCCGGAAAAGCGGGAATGAAGGTCGAGACTGCAATGCAGGCGGCTTTCCTGCTGGAGGAGAAAGGGCTTGCAGAAGTTGACGAGACTGTCACCGAGAACTATGAGCTTACTGATGAAGGCAGGAAATATGCTTCCGAAGGGCTTCCGGAAAGGATGGTCATTGAGGGTATCTCAGGACCTACACCCATGCAGGATCTCAAGCAGATGTTCTCCCCGGAAGTGGCAGGGATAGCCACAGGATGGCTGCGCCGCAAAGGCTGGGCAAACATCGAGGATGGTGTAGTCGTCCCCACCGGAAAGGCGGTAACAGGAAAGGACGAGCAGGCACTGGCAAAGTTCAATGGCCAGGCAAGAACCCCGGGAGAACTTGAGGCGGATGCGGGAACCATCGCAGACCTGCTCAAGCGCAAACTGGCGGTCAGGAAAGAGGACAAACACCGTTCTGTCAGCATCACTGCCCAGGGACTTGAGCTTGTCGCCTCAGGCATCGTCATAGAGGAAGAGGTTGCCCAGATCAGCTCGGAGATGCTCAAGAGCGGGCAGTGGAAGGATCTGAAGTTCAGGCCCTACAACATCCACACTAAGCCAAAACCGGTCTACGGAGCAAAATCCCATCCATACCAGCGCCTGATAGACCAGATGCGGCGCATCTTCTTGGATATGGGATTCACCGAGATAAAGGGAGAGGTAGTTCAAAGCTCTTTCTGGAACTTCGACTCGCTCTTCCAGCCCCAGGATCACCCTGCAAGGGAGATGCAGGACACATTCCACCTTTCAAGCACTTCGGAACTTCCGGGGGAATACAAGGATAATGTCTGCGCCATGCACGAGTACGGCGGAGATACCGATTCAACCGGCTGGGGAGGGACCTGGAGCGAGGAGATAGCCTGCAGGAATGTTTTGAGGACACACACCACAGCCCTGACCATCAGGTATCTGGCAGACAACCCCGAGCCCCCGGTGAAAGCCTTCTCCATCGACAGGGCCTACCGCCGTGAGACCATCGACCCCACCCACACCCCCGAGTTCGAGCAGCTTGAAGGCGTCGTGATGGACAAGGACATGTCCTTTGCTAACCTGCTGGGCTGCCTGAAAGAGTTCTATCACAGGATGGGATTCGAGGATGTGCGCTTCAGGCCCGGTTACTTCCCGTACACGGAGCCCAGTGTCGAGCCCGAGGTCTATGTGGACGGGCTTGGGTGGGTCGAGCTTGGAGGAGCAGGCGTGTTCCGAAAAGAAGTGACATACCCACTGGGGATCAAATACCCGGTACTGGCATGGGGTCTTGGCGTGAGCCGGCTGGCCATGCTGAAACTGGGACTTAAGGACCTGCGCCTCCTGTACCAGTCCGATATCGACTGGCTGCGCAGGAGCGAGATATGCCAGCTCTGAGCTGGCGTTCTTTTTTGTTCCGCATGTCAGGCGTTTGCAAGTATTTTTGCAAGCAGTGAACGCTCGGATCCTACCGCGTCCTCAGGGCACATTTCCCGGCAGCAGTAACAGAGGATGCATCGTTCTTTATCAATGCTTAATTTGTCGTCCTCGTACCCTATCGCATGAACAGGACAGGCACTCACACACGCCCCGCACCGGATGCACCTTGAATTATCAATGCCCGGCATGACTGAATAGTATCTTCCGAATATGCGGGTGATGAAAGTCGGGACATTGAACAGGATGCCACCATTGGAAGGCTTGTACTTTACCGATGCCCCTTCAAGCGGAGCTCCCACAATTTCAGGCTCGCAAGTACCGAATCCCCTCTCAAGCGCCGCCCTTGTAGTGGGAACCTCCATCGGGTCAAGCCCTATCAGCCTGGATGCAGTAATATCCAGGGAAACCGGGTCATAACCTGCCATTATAACACCTGTGTTCACAGGCTTGCCGTGCGACGGACCGTTGCCTTCCATGCCGACTACACCGTCCATTACAGCAAGGTGGGGCCTTGCAACGGAGTAAAGGTCGATGACCGCCTCCCCGAACAGTTTTCTCTCAGCAAGGAGGTGCATCTCTTTACGATGCTTGAGCGGCAGCGCTCCGAACATGTTCTTGACAGCCCCCGTATAGTAGGTGAGCTCATGGGTCTTGAGCTTGGGCAGGGATATGATGACATCCGCGTCCAGCACAGCCTTTGATACAAAGAGCTTTGGGAAATGCATGGCGAGGGGAACATCCACTTTTTCAAAACCTGCAGTCTGGAAGTTGATGAGCTCAACATCCAGCTCCTCTGCCACTGCAGCTATCCCTGATGCTGCAAAGGCCTCTGCAGTTGCCCCCGGGCAGGCGATACCAGCGCCGTCGCCGATCACAGGGATGCCTCCTGCCTCGCGCACCAGCTCGCACATTGCGGAAACTATGGCAGGGTGCGTAGTTACGGCATTCTCCGGCCTGCGCGCGGCAAGGATGTTGGGCTTGAGCAGCACCCGGTCACCAGTTTGGATAACAGGCAGGAGACCGCCTATCAGATCGACCGAGGCTCTGACACTCCCTGCGGCAAGGGAGTAGTCAGTGCAGGGTATAATGGAGACTTTGCTGGCCATAAGTCCATCTAATGACAGAGTATCTAATCTTTTTTACGGCATTTAGCTGGATGTAAATATTATAGGAGAGCAAAAGTGTAGAAAACAATATATAGTGAGCCTTTAAGTGCTCATCATCATTATGAGCATTTTTATAATGCCAATAAAATATAAATACTTGAAGAGGCCACTCTAGGCTTGTACATAAAAAATGGTGGTACAATGAAAAATATGAAACTTGCATTAATCATGGCAGTTTTTCTGCTAATGATTGTGGGGACAGCTAGTGCAGCAGTAACAGAATTCCACTTGACCGAAGAAGATGCCAATGAGTACTATGACGGCGATATCGATATCAAGATCACAGTGGATGATGTCAGCAAAACAATAGAACTTGAGGTCATGGAGCCTAACACTGAAAAGGTCTCTATGAAGACAGTGCTTCTCAACATCCCGGCAGACCAGATCGCAAGTGTCTCAGATGACAACCCGAAGGTCGACTGGGTAGTTGAGGATGACAAGGGACAGGGCAATGCAGGATTCGGAGCAATGCTCACAGCAGTTGACAGGGAAAGCGGCGACCAGGGAACTGTACAATACATCAAGATACAGATGAGCCAGGAATGGGACGGCGTACTTCCAAAGAACGTGAATGACTATTCCGTAGTCCTGCACGTTACCAGGCTTCCAGGAAACCCTGAGAGCGTATGGCTTGGATTGAATGGAGAAGTTCAGGAAATCCCAGAGTTCCCGACACTTGCACTGCCAATCGCAGCAATACTGGGACTTGCATTCATGTTCCAGCGCAGGAAGGAGTAAGCTTACTCCTCCCTGTTCCTCTTTCTTTTTTTTGCTTTTGGCATTACACCGTGTCTCTGAACGATATTGTCCTCCGGACAGGTAATATCAATTTAGGTTCTTATTTTAGTCTTAGTATGAGAGTCGTAAAAGGACCTCATTTACAAAGTAATGATTTCGGTGCTCTTTTGCATCGCCATCGTCTTATTCGCTGATATAATGAGAATACTGCGTGTACACGTCAACAATGCCGTTTTAGGAGAACACGATCATTTTTCCGGAGTAGATGTGAGATTCCACCCGACAGGCCGTGTTGAAGTTCCATTCCCCAGACAGGCAAGTAGTTTCGACAGCATGCAATAGAGACCTTGTGGCCCATAGAGATTATATAAGAACAGCCGATTAAAAGAATTAGCGGGAGCTTGAGTTCCGAAGAACGTGGCATTATTGATTTGAATAAATTCCCTAAAACGAAGGAAATCATCATTATGAGTATGATGATAGCGATTAGTAGGGAAATAATAAATAGTAAGAAAGGTTGATAGATGAACGTCTTATCAAAAGACCGAAATAATGATCGTAAAGGTGGTATGAAATGAAAAGAATATTAGTAGTGTTGCTTATACTTATGGCGCTCATGCCATTGGCAACAGCAACCAGTATTACACCAGTCCATATCCTGAACTGGACCTCCGGCAACGCCGAATTCGAGTGCAGTCAGACTGATTGCGACAGCGACTTTGCATATAAGATCGATGAATGGGATCAAGAGAATGGCATGGATGGCGTATATGCTTATGCTGGAAATAACATTACAATCTTAAACAGCAATGGTGGAACTTTCGACTGGGAGTCAGAATACCCTGTGTGCGCAGTGGTTGTGAAGGCAGGCAGTGAGCAATCCGGCGGCGGGGCCTACATATACTATTACCCTGATGGCGCAACCGGCGATGAAGGACTCGTTGCACCTGCAAACAAGGACATCAGCCACGTCACGTTCTGCTTTAATGAAGACGATGGCGAAATAGAGGAAATCCCAGAGTTCCCGACCGTTGCGCTCCCAATAGCTGCAATTCTCGGACTTGCATTCATGTTCCAGCGCAGAAAGGAGTAAGTTCACTCCTTCCTTTATTTTTCGTATTATGCCATTTTCTGAACTGCTTCTTGCGTAAGCCTTTCTTATTTTGAACAATTCTTCATATCATGTGGACACTGATTATCATGTCCCGCTCAAAGACACTATAATTGCACTCTTTCTGATTCCAAGCATGCTGCAGAACTTATTCGCCTGCATTAATCTCCGAAATAAAGTTTCGCAAGTCGCTTAAGTTAAAAAAAGAACCATATGTATAACACTTTAAGCGGGTGGTACAACTATGAAACAAAGAATTGTGTTTTTAGCTGTTGCTATTGCGATACTGTCAATCGGATTTGCAAGTGCGACATGCTATATAAATGAGGTTGAGGTGAACAAGAGCCAATATCAGGGCGACCTTAACGCAACATTGATCATAAACAACCAGACCACTCCGTATTCAGCCGAGATCGAGCTGGATAATGAGACTCTGGAAGTGTTCCCGAATGCCACGATGACCACTATACTGCTCAATATTCCTGCAGAACAGATAGAAAGTGCGAGCAGTGAGGCCGGGAACTGGTCAATAGTAGAGATAGATGAACAAGGCCAGACCAACACAGTTGTTATGGCTGAGATCGATGAGAATGCTGAGAATGCAAGCGGTCCGGTGACTATCAACTTCAACGATAGCTGGAACGGCACATTCCCTGAGAACGATGAAGGGTATGTGATAGCAGTCGACATCGAGAACATAGGTGATGCCGGAAACGACAGCGCCTGGGTGACTCTCGGGTTCTGTGATGATAACGTCACAGACGGTAATGTAACACCAGGTGACGGCAATGTCACTCCTGGAGATGGAAATGTAACGCCAGGGGACGGCAACGTGACCCCGGGGGACGGTAATGTAACACCACCAGGAGATAATGTTACAGACAACGTCACCAATGTGACAACCTGCTACCTGAACATTGTAGAGGAGAACAAGACCCAGTACGAGGGCGATCTCAACGCTACAATGCTGGTCAACAATGAGACCACGCCTTACACAGCGGAGATTGAACTGACCAACGCTACACAGGAAACGTTCCCGAACGCAACACTGACGACCATCGTGCTGAACGTGCCGATGGACCAGATAGTTAACGCGAACGATACCCTCGGAAATGAGTGGGATATCTCGGAAATAGTTGAAGAAGAACCGAATCCGTTCGGCAATTTCACAACAATGCTCACAATGAATGAGGATCTTGAGAACCCATTCGGCAGGTTCTTCACAAAGATAACCATGAACGAAAGCGTCAATGCAACAGGCCCGGTCACCATATACTTCAATGACAGCTGGAATGGTACATTCCCTGAGAACGACGAAGGGTATGTAGTGGCTGCAGATGTAGAGGACATAGGGGAAGAGGGCAACGATAGTGCATGGATAACACTTGGTTTCTGTGAAGCGGAGAATGTCACGGACGGAAACGTAACACCTGGAAACGGTAATGTCACACCGGGAGACGGTAATGTAACTCCAGGGGACGGAAACGTAACACCTGGAAACGGTAATGTAACTCCAGGGGACGGCAATGTCACACCTGGAGACGGTAATGTGACACCAGGGGACAATGTCACTGATGATATGGAAAACATTACTGTGTGTTACATCAATGATGTTGAGGACAACAAGAGTGAGTACGAAGGCGATCTTAACGCCACGATGATGGTCAACAATGAAACAGCACCGTATTTCATTGAGATCGAACTCACAAACGAAACCCTGGATATCTTCCCGAACACAACCATCGAGACAATACTGTTCAATATGCCTGCCGATCAGATAGACAATGTGACAGCCCCATTTGGCAATTGGTCACTGGTCGATCTGAGCGACAACATGACAGTGCTCGAGAGATTCGAAGCGGATGATGAGGGTGACAACAATACAACAGATTCAGGGCCCATAACCATCTATCTCAACGACAGCTGGAATGGAACTCTGCCTGTCAATGAGGAAGGATACCTTATCTCTGTTGACTTCCGTAACATTGGAGAAACGGGAGACGATAATGCATGGGTAACCCTTGGATTCTGCGAGAATGAGACTGCTGAGAATGTCACGGACATGAACGAAACTGAAGACATGGAAGAAATCAATGAGACCGAGGACATGAACGAGACGGACGTGGACGAAGCAGATATGAACGATACCGTGTGAAGGAGCTACGATATACCAAGAGAAAATACCTGAACCTCTTTTAGAGGACTGTAAGTAAAAAATACATTAGGAGGCCGGTGAAGGACTTAATACGGACGGCTAAAAGGCTCCGGTCCTTATGCCGGCCCCCTGCTCGATTTTTCTTGCCATCATTTTTGATTTTGTATATTTGATTCTTATCTTAATCCTCCGGCCCTTAGCCTTTTATCATACAGCCGTTCTTTTTACCATTGAGAGCATAGTCCACACCTGTCAAGAAGCACCCGCGTTTTTTCTATGTAGCCTGCTCCATATTTTGCTTCTGTCCCAACAGCCACACTATATTTAATTACTATATAAATTATGCATCAATGTTTCGCAAAGAGAATAACATACTACAAACAAAAGCATTATCGACTACACTTAAATGTAGGTGGTACGATATGAAAATGAATAATACGAGGTTAAGAATAGCACTGATGACTGCTGTTATGGTATTCCTTTCAATAGGATTTGCCAGTGCAGCCTGTTATCTGAATGATGTCCAGGAGTCGAACAGCGAATTTGAAGGACAGCTGAATGTAAGTATGGATGTGTCCACATCTGCTCCCTATACCGCGGAAATGATGCTTACGGATGAGACCACAACAAACTTTTCTGATGCAGCCATTGAGACCATACTGCTCAACATTCCTTCAGATCAGATAGAAAGTGCCACTGATTCCGAAGGAAATGAATGGCAGATAAATGAGGTTAGTGAGGATACAGAAGATTTCGGCACCTTCAATACCAGCCTTGAGCCGGGAGAAGAAGTCGAGGTCAGCCCTGAAACTACCGTCACTGTGACTTTCGTAGATGACTGGGACCAGTCATTCCCGAGGAATGATGAAGGATATCTCGTAGCAACTGAGGTCAGTAACATCGGGGAAACCGGAGATATGAGTGCGTGGGTGACAATTGGATTCTGTGATGAGACAACGCCCATAGACGAGGAAACACCTGTAGACGATAATCAGACTGACGGCAACCAGACCGATGGTAATCAGACTGATGGCGAAGTCCCAGTAGATGATGAAGCACCGGTAGATGAGGAGCAGCCAGAAGATGATAACCAGACTGATGTTGATGCAAATGAAACAACTGAGGAGGCTGCCTGCTATCTGAACATTGTCCAGGAGGACAAGAGCCAGTATGAAGGACAGCTCAACGCAAGCGTGATGATCGATAATGAGTCCAACACTGCAGAAATAGAGCTGACAAATGATACTCTTGAGACATTCCAGGACGCGCAGATAAGCAAGATCCAGGTGAATGCACCTGTGGACCTCATACAGAACGTTACCGATGCTGAAGGAAACGAGCTGGAGTTCACAGAGATAGAGACAAACGAAACGAATGAAATGCCATTCGGAGAGTTCCTCGTAGTGATCACTGCGATAATGAGTGATGAAGTGGAACATGATTTCGGAGATTTCCAGACAGAGATCACAATGTCAGAAACTGGGAATGTAAGCGGTCCTATAACTATCACATATACGGATGAGTGGGATGGTACGGTCCCGGTCAACGAGCAGGGGTATGCCATCGCTGCACTGGTAGAGAACATCGGTGATGCGGGAGACGACATGGCCTGGATAACCTGTAAGGGAGAAGGGATTACAACCTGCTACCTGAATGTGGTCCAGCCGGATAAGAGTGAATATGATGGCCAGCTGAACGCCACGATGCTTATCAACAACGAGACCACACCCTACTTTGCGAACATAGAGCTTACAGACAACACTACAGAGACTTTCCCTAATGCTTCCATCGGTAGTGTTATGCTCAATGTGCCTGCAGACCAGATAATATCCGTAAGTGATGAGAACGGTAACTGGACTGAAGTGACAGACAACGAGACGAACCAGACCATGTTCGTGAAAGAGGAAACGGGCATGAATGGCACTCAGACCGGTGACAATATGACCAACATGACAAACCAGACTGGCAGCAACATGACAAATATGACTGATCAGACCGGGGAGGTAGTTGACTCCATTGTCATCCACTTCGAAGACACATGGGATGGAATGCTTCCGCCAAACAATGAAGGTTATGTCATTGCAGTAGACATCAGGAACATCGGAGAGATGGGAGACGATAATGCATGGATAACCCTCGGGTTCTGCGAAATATCTGAGACAGATAATGAAACAGCCATGAACGAGACAGACGATATGGAATCAGTTAACGAGACGGAGGACATGAACGAAACTGAAGACATGGAAACCGTTGATGATACTGAGGACATGAACGAAACTGAAGACATGGAAACCGTTGATGATACTGAGGACATGAACGAGACGGAAGATATGGAAGCCGTTAATGAGACCGAAAATGAGAATGACACTGAGACGACAGAAGACACGCAGATAATAGAAGTAGTTACAACCTGAACCAGCTATTAACGGCTGGAATCCTGGATGTGGTATTCTTGTCCAGTAAAGGAAGGGGATAAAACACCCCTTTCTTATCTATTTTTCCTTGACGCATTCTCCATTGCTTCTTCAGCGCTTTTCCTTATGATATAACCCGCTTCGTGCAGGATAGTATCACCGATCTGCGGGTCTCTCTCCATACTTGCAGTACAGGGGTAGGAATGGTGAGCTCCGGATATGGTTTCCTTATAATCCTTCACATCTGACCACTTGAGCTTCTTTGCAACGAACCAGGTTGAACCGCAGGGTGCATCCCTAAGGACCTCTGCGTGAGTGAAGATTTCGTCAGCATGGCCCAGATCGACTTTTAAGACAGGTTTTCCAAAGCCCAGCTTTACAAAATCATCGATAGACTTCTTTCCTGTCAGGTCAAGGGCACAGAAAGGCTTGGGACATTCACATTCAATGCCTCTTTGCTCCAGTTGTTGTTTTACCTGCTCTGCCAGGCCCGCCGGAACGACCCTTGAGTCGTCTACAGGGATGATGACTCCCTTTGCGCCGGACTTTTCTGCAAGCTGAGGGACCACTGTCAATAAGTCAGGATTGAGATCTATAGCGAGAATAAGATCACAAGCCGGTACCTGCTCCGGCATGTATTCCATGGGCTCTTCAACGAAATCGGGGAGGTCATTCCTTAACTCGAAGATCCCGGTGATGATATTGCCAAGTCCGGGTCGCAGCTCCCTGCAGTGATCGCACAGATCGCCGCAGGCCACGCAGAAACTGTCGGAATTGACCAGATTGCCAATTACCCTTTTCCCAAACTCGCCCGAATAGAAGATGTTCACTCGCATGTCTCTCTGTTTCGGCCCGGATGTTTATTAGCTTTTCCCGCATATGTTTATGAAAACCTTTCAGGAAAGCTTTATCGATGCTTTTATCATTGCTTTTTTGCCTTCATCCTTACAAGACCCATAAGATAGGCAGGTATGCAGCCTATGGCAGTACATGTTTCCAGTGAAACGCCACTGCCGGTGATATCAAGATGCAAGGGAGCTACTTCAAAGAGATTCTTCGGAAGGCCTTTGTGACCGAGCCCCACAAGCAGCAGGAAAGAGCGGTTATGCAGGATCTCGTCAGCAAGTGCTTCCGGTGTGACGGCACGTTTTTCCTCCGGCTTTGAGGATGTCACCACAACCTCACCGAACTGGGACTGGAAGCCTTTTTTAGGAAGCTCGAAAACAAAGAGCTTGCGCTTTTCATGAAGCATGCGCAGGTATTTCCCGGATTCACCTATAGTTGTCTTGTCCGCAACATAATCCACCAGTTCGTCGGGGGTCATCTTGAAAGGGAAATCGAACAGTGCAAGCGAGAATCCAAACGCATGGCATATGGGAGCAGCCCTTGCGATGGCCCTGTAATGTGCGTCAAGCACTTTGATCTTATCATAAGTATTGACAATTCCGAGAGTCAGCATTATTTCACCGTTAACCCAGTTTGAGACACATGACAGATTGCCTGCATGTATTTAACCTGTCGCATCCTGCGCAATCTTCCCAGAGCCGGGCCTTTGCTGTCGGTTCTATTTCCATGAACCCAAGCTTCTCGAAGAACCTGGGAGAAGTGGTCCTTGCATAAACGCAGGATACAACATCACTCCTGCCTTTTATCCTTATCAGGAGATAGCGGACCAGTGACGAGCCTATGCCTTTTCCGCGGTAGTTCGGGTGCACGGCTATGGAATGGACCTCCGGGAAGCGGCCGTTCACAATTGCACCGGCACCTACTATTTTCGTACCAGTGAGCGCAACAGCGAAGTCTTCGATTTTCACTCCCTCGATATCAAGGAAATACGTGGACATCAGAACCTGGATAGAGTCCCTGTCTTCCGGCAGAGCTTCACGTATCCTTACATCCGGTTCCAAAGTACCTCATCCATGCTGCCGCTGCGGAAGCCCTCAATGTCAAGAGTCACATAGTCAAACCCGATCTTCTTAAAGTAGGAAAGTATCTTCTCCCTGTGCAGCAGAAGCTCACGGAAGTCGAAGGGATATAGCTCTATCCTGGCCATCCCTTGGTGGTCCCTTACTCTCAGGTCAGTAAAGCCCATGTCCAGCAGGAAATTCTCAGCCTCCTCCACACGCCTTATAGAGTCCTTTGTCAGCGCGTTCCCGTAGGGGAATCTTGATGCCAGGCAGGGGGAGGCAGGTTTTTCAGCCACCGAAAGACCTGCATGACGGGCTATTCCACGAACTTCCTCTTTTGTCACTCCCTGTTCGAGGAATGGAGAATAAACCAGATCACCTGCTTCAGAAAGTGCTTTTCTGCCAGGCCTGTAGGCATTTGTGTCGGATGCAGTACTACCTTCCATGATGACATTAAAGCCAAGCTCATCCTTTACGGCAGCAAGCATTTTCAGTATCTCCTTCTTGCAGAAATAGCATCTTTCAGGAGTGTTCTCTGTTATCAGAGGAACATTAAGCTCATTGAATTCCAATATCCTGTGCCGAATGCCAATCTCTTCGGCTACCTGTCTTGCATTATCGAGCTCCCTTTGCGGAAAGGAGAGCAGCTTTACTGTGACTGCAACAGCCCGGTTTCCCAGAGCGGCATGAGCAAGATAGGCCAGGGTTGAGCTGTCGACACCACCTGAAAAAGCCACAACGGCACTACCCTTGTCCATTATTGCTCTTTTCAGCTGGTCGGTCCTTGCATCGTACATAATCTTCAATATAGAGGAATCTCTTATTAATAGCATCGCGTTAACAAAATATAAAGTGCAGGTCTGATATATCATACTACAGGATGAGAAGGCAGGAGATAGAACATGGCTTTTTTTGGAACAAACGGCGTAAGGGGAATTGCTAACGAATATATTACTCCTCAACTTGTGATGGATGTTGCCAGGAGTGTTGGCACATACATGGAATCAAAGGGAATTGTGGCCATAGGCAGGGATACAAGAGCATCAGGAGATATGCTCATGTCAGCAGCAATAGCCGGGGCCCTGTCAACAGGACTTACAGTGATCGATATCGGTATCGTTCCAACGCCGTCAATCCAGTATTATGTAAGGAACTTCGCCGACGCAGGCATAGTGATAACAGCCTCGCACAATCCCCGTGAGTACAACGGAGTAAAGCTGATAGCAAAGGACGGTACTGAACTGTCAAGGGAAGCCGAGGCAGAGGTCGAGAAGATATACTTCTCAAAGGAGTTCGCTACAGCTGGCTGGGAAAGGACCGGGGATCTGAGAAAGGACCTGCATGCGAACGATTATTATATCAGGGGTATTGTTAACTCCGTGGATTCAGCCAGGATCAGGGAGAAGCGATTCAAGGTCGTTGTTGATACCGGCTGCGGAGCAGGTTCAGCCACGCTGCCTTTCCTGCTGAAGGAACTGGGCTGCGAGATACTGACCCTGAATGCACAGGTGGACGGCACATTCCCCTGGAGGAACCCGGAGCCTACCCCTGATGCACTTACGGAGATAATAGACCTTGTCAAGAGGACAGGCTCCGTGATGGGTGTGGCCCAGGACGGTGACGCGGACAGGGCGGTTTTCATTGACGAGGAGGGCAATTTCATCCCCGAGGATGTACTGCTTGCTATGATGGCAAAGTATGTACTGGAGAGAAAAAAAGGGCCTGTCGTCACACCTGTCAGTTCGTCATCCAGGATGGTGGATATTGCCAGGGAGGCAGGGGTCGAACTTGTGTGGACTGCAGTGGGATCGATACATGTAGCAAGGAAAATGATGGACATTGGAGCTGTCTTCGGGGGTGAGGGCAACGGAGGACTTATCTTCCCGGAGCATCAGTACTGCCGTGACGGGGGCATGGCATGCGCCAAGTTCCTGGAGATAATAGCCAGCGGCCAGAAGCTGTCCGGGCTTTCCGCCAGCGTCCCTGTGTACCATAATTCAAAAACGAAGATAAGATGCCAGAACCTGGATCTGACCATGCACAAAGTGAAGGAGGACATTTTCCTCGGATGCCAGAAAGCTGATACAATTGACGGCGTCAAAGTCTGGCACGATGATGGCTGGGTACTCATAAGGCCCTCCGGCACTGAGCCGATCATACGTGTCTTCGCGGAGGCAAAATCCAAACTGAGAGCTGATGAACTCATGGCTGAGGGAGTCATGCTTGTTGAGAGATGCATTTAATATTGATAAAGAAGACAAGAACTGAACAAAGCGGGGAAGGATTCATGCTTTCCCCCTGGATTCACCCAGTACTATCCCGGTTGCAATGAGATGGGCCACACGCAGGGGCTCGGGTATGTTGCTCCTTGTGGAACTGAGCCTAACTATTCTTGCAGCTTCCCTGAAACCAATGCCTGAACACTGGATATAGACCGGGTTCAGCGGGTCAGCAGTCTTTACTTCAACTATCTCCCCCGCCCTTTTGAATATAGCCATCCTTTCATCTCCCTGAGGAAGATGGCAGAGGGCCTTCCTTATCATTTCAAGATCAGGGTATTTTCTCATGAGCACTACAACAGGTATACCTGTCCCCTCATGCAGCCGGACGATATCCACGGGATTGAAGCCCCCATAGCTTACGCCATCCAGCATGATGATACGCACCTGAGGAAAATGCTTGCTGGATCTTATCATGGACATAATACTATCAGTGGCGTCCATGCCATCCCGGGTCAGGTAAGAGCTCATCACCCCGTCCAGCCACATACCTCCCCTGAAGAACGCCCCTACGATGAGTATCCTCTCTCCTGTAAGCGCCGAGTCGTCTATCCCGAGAATACGGATCTCATCCTTTATATGGAAACACCTGTTCACAAGAGAATTTATGAATGGATGGCAGAAGTAGTTTACTTTGGGACACAGGGAATAACAGAAAGAGAGTAAACAAAAGAATGAATTAACAAATGAAAAAAGGGGGCCGGATTTACCCGAACATTCCTACAGGCAGTTCTTCAGGTTTGATCTCTATCTTGGACATCACCTTTCTGACCGATTCAAGGAAATCGTCCATGCCAATAGACTCTTTATCATGCCTCACTGCAAGCATTCCTGCCTCCATGGTGATGGCATTGAGGTCGGCACCGCTCATACCCTCGGTCATATGTGACAGTTTCCTGAAATCGACGTCCTCGCTCAGGCTCATGAAGCGGGAATGGATCTGGAGTATACTCATCCTTGCTTCTTCATCCGGCATAGGCACATGCACTATCCTGTCGAACCTTCCGGGTCTCAGGATGGCAGGGTCCAGCACATCCAGCCTGTTAGTGGCTGCGATTATGCGCACGTCTCCCCTGTTGTCGAAACCGTCCATTTCGGCAAGTAACTGCATGAGGGTTCTCTGAACCTCACGATCGGCCCCGTTAGTGTCATTGAGCCGCCTTGAGGCTATAGCATCCAGCTCATCTATGAAGATGATACTGGGGGACTTCTTCCTTGCCATCTCGAACATGTCACGGACAAGTTTTGCACCGTCTCCGATATACTTCTGGATAAGCTCGGAACCCACAACCCGTATAAATGTCGCTTCCGTGCGGTGTGCCACTGCCTTTGCAAGCAGGGTCTTGCCGGTACCCGGATCACCATAAAGCAGCACTCCCTTGGGAGGAGAGATACCGATGCGCCTGAAAGACTCGGGCTTTGTAAGCGGCAGTTCCACGGATTCCACAAGTTCCTGTATCTGTTCTTCAAGGCCTCCTATGTTGCTATAGTCAACATCCTGTGATTCCACTACTTCCATTGCGGAAACAGCAGGGTCCTCTGTCGTCGGGATGACTTCCACTATCGCAAGTGTCTGCTGGTTGAGAGCAACCTTTGCTCCCGGGGCCAGATCCTTGTCATCTATGTACTGGGACACGTTTACCATGAACTGGGGGCCTGTGGAACTTCTCACAAGGACCTTATCGTTGCTTATCACGTCCATTATGGTTGCAACTACAAGAGGAACCGTTTTCAGGCGATCTATCTCAGCCTGAAGCCTTCTGACTTCCCTTTCGTATTTGAGTTTCTGACTTTCCACAAAACGCTTTTCGGACTCGATCTGGTCGCACTGCTCCTTGAGGAGGTTATTTCGCGACTCGAGCTGCCTCATACGGTCCAGGAGGTATTTAGAAAAATCCTCCTCGCTTTCAGTACCGAAATAACCGTATTCCGCTTTGTTCACATTGGTAAAGTCATATCTTCCGTGATTCACATCACTGTCGCTGGTCTCGCTCATATGCCTCCGAACATTATTTAAGTGCAAAGGGTATATAGCCCTTTCGTAAAGACGGGATTTGACTTTTCGAGTTGAGATCTATGCAATGTGAAATATGCGGCGCTGATATTAAAGGGCCTTCTTCCAAGATCAGTATAGACGGTAGTGAACTCACTGTATGCCCAAGATGCTCACAATACGGGAAGAATGTTGAGAAACGTGCACCAACCCCCAGGAAGGTTTCACCTGTTGCACCTGTAACCCAAAGGAGAAGCAGCGGTAACAGGCCCGCAGGCAAGCGCTTTGAGCCAATGGGCAGTGAACTGGTTGATGATTACGACCATATCATCAGAGAAGCCAGGGAAAAGAAGCAGCTAAGCCATGAGGAACTTGCTTCCAGAATAAAGGAAAAGGCTGCATTGATCAAAAAGCTTGAGCGCGGAGAGATCGTTCCGGAAGAAGATGTGCGGAAAAAGCTTGAAAGGGAGCTTGATATCAAACTCACCGAGAGGAGCGGCGACGATGACTGGAGTGGGGAGCGCCTGAACAAGGGCACCACACTTGGAGACATTGTGACGATAAAGAAGAAATAATTAGAAATGACTGCTTATTTTATTTTTAAATAACAAACTGGTAATCAAGTGGTAATCATGAGTCTGGCTGGTAAAAAGATAGGGTTCATCGGAACCGGAAAGATGGGAAGTGCGCTTATCAAGGGAATATCCGGTGCAGGGATCGTTCCGTGTTCAGGCATCTATGCCAGTGATGTGTTCGAGGCTTCATTGAGGGAACTTCGCGATAGTCTGGGTGTCAATGTGACACAGGATAACAGAGAAGTTGTGAATAAATCCGACATCATTGTCCTGGCTGTGAAACCACAGATACTGAAATCCGTACTCTCCTCTATTAAAGATGACATCACCGGGGACAAGCTGATGATCTCCATTGCTGCAGGCGTGAAGCTGGAAGCAATTGAGAACGAGCTCAGCGAAGGAACACATGTGGTCAGGGTAATGCCCAACATAGCTGCAACTGTTGCTGAAGCGGCCTCTGCGGTGGCACAGGGAAAGTACGCATCTGCTGAGGATGCAGAGGATGTCCTTAATATATTCCGCTCCGTTGGCAGTGCGATATCTGTCCCGGAGAATCTGATGGATGCCGTCACCGGCCTTTCAGGAAGCGGGCCTGCGTTCATATTTCCGGTGATCGAGGCCATGGCCGACGGAGGCGTCTATGAAGGACTTGACCGTAACAGTGCATTGATACTTGCCGCACAGACCGTGCTTGGAGCTGCAAAAATGATGCTCGAGACCAACACTCACCCCGGACAACTCAAGGATATGGTCACATCTCCCGGCGGGACAACCATAAGAGGCATATACGAACTGGAAGAAAGCGGTATCAGAGCGGCATTCATGAAAGCGGTGATCGCATCCTCCAATCGCTCAAAGGAGCTTGGCAAATAAGAATCTGATTCTTATTATTATTTTTCCCTCATTTTCCCTCATATATTAAGAGAAAGGTTTATTATCCGCAAAGTTTTAATAAGATTTAGGCTGGTATTCCTATACCTACTTGTGGAGAGGTAGAAAAAGGATTGAATGATTTACTGGCATGAAAAACACAGGGGGATAAAATAAAATGGGGATTGAAGTAAAATCGTTTGCCGTTATCCGAGGCGATAATCCGGATAAAGTGAATGTTGCATTACACGACCTTGAACACTACGGGCACATGAGGTTTGCATCCAAGCCTAAAAGGATTGAGCCAAACTTTGCAGACAATCTGCTCGTTAGCGTCGCTGGCGTGCCCCTGAGGGCAAAATGTAACTCAGCAGCACTGGTTGAACTGGATAACAATGCAGGTGCAGCCATTAGTAAACTGAGAAAGATACACCCGCCTGCGCACGTTGTGATAGTTAGTCCAAGGCATGATGTATATG
This sequence comes from Methanolobus chelungpuianus, assembly GCF_024500045.1. Classification (NCBI taxonomy): domain Archaea; kingdom Methanobacteriati; phylum Methanobacteriota; class Methanomicrobia; order Methanosarcinales; family Methanosarcinaceae; genus Methanolobus; species Methanolobus chelungpuianus. The sequence goes on along the minus strand of NZ_JTEO01000004.1, from coordinate 217,705 downwards.
CGGAATTGATGGACAAGTCCGAGCTCTATCCTGAGTTTGAGAGAACGTGGGAACCGCACCACCATCAGGATATCATCTGATCTCGTTTACAAAACCATCTTCGCTTGTGGAATGTCCTGTTGCCTGCCTGAGTTTTACCACAAAGGTATGTAAGCTTTCCACATCCTTTATTTCTTTCTGGACGATGGACATCAGACGTTCTCTCAAAAGGGTATTGGGAGTTATACCAAATGACTGAAAATGCTTTGTCATCTTGAGCATTAACAGGTTCCCACGCCGGTCCCAATCAGTAAGTATAATCACTTTTTCATTCAGCCGGGCAATGCTCTCACAAAAATTTGAGAGCGAGCGCTGTGTTGCTATCTCGAAGTGGCCTTTCACACCCAGCCTGTTGAGTGCCTGGATATCTCTTTTGCCCTCTACTATAAGCACCGCGTTCTCTTCTGCAAGCAGGACCAGTTCGGCCAATAACTCTTCAATGTTCTCGAGTCGCCTCTCATAGACCTGCAAGGGTGCTTTAAAGACACGGTCCTGCCTGTTGTTATCTTCATGGGTCATGCGGTATAGGATAATAGGATCAGCTGCTATGCCTGAGCCGGAAAATTGTCGTTCAGTGATATCCCCTAAGCTCTGACAGAGAATTAACCATTATGTGATTAAAAGATGACTGTCAATGCATACATATCCAGCAAGTCCTGCATGGGGACATTAAAAACATATAAATTGAAAACAAGTGAAAGTATGATACCTGCCGCCCGTGGAACTTGACTGTTGGGATTAGGAGGATGCACGGCAGGATAAAGGCACTATCACTTGTAATAGCGAACGAATTCTTCGAATTGTTCGTAGTAAGCAGCTCTTGCTACCAGGTTTTGAAAGAAATCATCCATCTATTTCACCTCAGTTATTAGAAAGACATTCTGATTATATTAACTCAAGCCGAGCTATGTGAAAGTATTCATCTTATCAGGCGAGCTTATCAAGACCCCTGCCCATAACAGACACAGCCTCTTCCCGGCTGACGCCCATGAGCAGGACAGACTTTTTGGTGTTCTTCAGACCTGTGACGATGGAGATATCTGCTTCCCGGACACCGAACAGGGATGAAAAACCCTCCACCAGCTGCTCGTTAGCCTTACCCTTCTGGGCGTTCTCCGAGAGTTTCACCTCGATCCTCTTCCTCCAGGGATTATAGCCTCCCGGAATACATGTCCTCCTTGAGCCAGGCGTTACTTCGATATCTATAATGACACCGCCTGAAGCTATCTTTATCGCATCCTCAAAGGACATGAGATCACCGGGAATAACAGGAACAAAGAAGTAACCGATCAGAAACTAAAAGGTCAATGTGATAATGCTGTCGCCCGGCGCACTAACTCCGGAAGTTCATCCTATGGGATCCCCGCTGTCCCTCCCAGTTTCCCTCGTGACAGGCTTTTGTCGCATTATCATGTGTGTAGCGCATTGAGGTTGTCTGTACAATCACAGATAGGCTCTGCCATGCTCTCATGCAAGGACCTAGCAATACGCATCTATACCTTATAGAAAGCAATATATAAATTTAACGACATCTCAAGAGATGCAGGTGCCGGAACATAGTGCCGGAAGAATGTTCACTACAACTTTAAATACTGTCGCAATTATTTACAGAGAAGGATGAGCATGACCACTGAAAAGACAGTATACGGAACCATTATATACGGTCCTGAAATGGACATCATTCAAGGTTGCGTGGTCATCAGGGACGGAGTCATCAGGGAAGTCTCGGAAGAGAGGAACGACTCAAAGAACATTATCGCACCGTGCTTTATCAATGCACATACCCACATAGGCGACTCAGTGCTCAAAGATCCCGTACTGGGAGAATGCATAGACTACTGCGTAAAAAGGGACCTGAATGCTCTTGTGCGCCCTCCTGACGGACTGAAACATCAGGTGCTTAACAGGACCCCTTACCTCGAGCTTGTGAAAGCAATGGAACATTCCATCCGGGACATGCTCATGACAGGAACCTGCGCTTTTGCAGATTTCAGGGAGGGAGGACTCCAGGGGGTCCTTGCGCTCGAGGAGGCTGCCAAGGGACATGATATAGAGTGCATGAAGCTTGGAAGGCCAAGAAACCATGATGCAGATACGGATGTGCTTCTCAGGGAGATAGAACAGCTGCTGGAAAGATCCCAGGGCATCGGGATGAGCGGAGCCAATGATGTGAATATGAAGGTGCTTGAGCAGATAAGAGCAAGTACAAAAGAGAAAAGGAAGATGTTCGCCATCCACGCCGGAGAGAACGATAGAAGCGACATCGAGAAAGCTCTCTCCCTGGACCCTGATCTGCTGATACATCTTACCAAAGCTCAGGCAGGTGACCTGAAGGAGATCGCTGACCGCCAGCTGCCTGTTGTTGTCTGTCCGCGATCCAATTTTATAACGGGAGCAGGAAAGCCACCGGTCCAGGAAATGCTCAAAGAGGGCATCACAGTGGCTGTGGGAACAGATAATGTCATGCTCAACTCGGTCAGCATGTTCCCGGAAATGGAGATATTGTCCAAGGTTTTCGGGCTGGAGGACAGACAAGTATTTATTATGTGTACGCTTATGGGTGCAGCAGTATTAGGACTTAAGACCTCCGGTTCTATCCTGGAAAAGAATGAAGCAAAAATAATGATCCTCAATGGAAATTCACATAACCTTGCAGGTGCAAGGAATCCTATAAGCACTATCGTCAGAAGAGGAAGACCTGATGATATCCTGTCCATGATAATATGAAGCAAGTGTGTTCACTACGGAGAGGGACTATGAAAAGCGATCTCTATAAGAAGATTTTTATTGCAACCGACGGATCCGAACAGAACAAGAAGGCAGTCCAGCATGCACTGGAATTTGCCAAGATGTGCGGGGCTAAACTGTATGCAGGGTATGTTGTTGACACTGCTGCTTTTGCCTCCATACCCATGGATGCGGGATGGGAGATGATGTATGAACTCCTTCAAAAGGAAGCAAATGAGATAACAGCATCAGTGGGAGAAATTGCACAGAAGGAAGGCATTCCTTTTGAAGCCGTTATCCTTGAAGGACATCCGGGAACAGAGATCGTTGATTTTGCAAATAAACAGGATATGGACCTTATAATCATGGGAACTCTTGGAAAGAGGGGGCTCGATCATTTCTTACTTGGAAGCGTGGCTGAGAATGTCATTCGTAATTCCAGGGTGCCAGTGCTTGTTGTGCGCGGCAGGTCCGGCAAGGAGTAAAGAGGGAGTAAGATATGCCAAAGAATGTAAAAGTTATGGATATAATGCGGACTGATGTTGCCTATGCAACCCTCCCTGGTTCCAGGGATGAAGTCCATAGTTTATTAAAAGAGAAAAGAGTATCAGGAGTGCCTGTCCTCAAGGACGGCAAGGTCGTGGGGATCGTCAGCAGAGCAAACCTGCTGAAAAACCCGGAAGAAGAGCAGCTTGCTCTGCTTATGACCCGCAACCCCATAACGATCGAACCCCATGTAGACATAACTGTTGCATCGAAGATCCTTCTGGAGAATAACATCAGAAGGCTTCCTGTTGTGGAAGACGAGAAACTTGTTGGCATATTGTCAGTTGCCGATATAATAGCGGTGCTTGCTGAGATGAATATCGTGGAGCACGTTGGCCAGTACCTGAGCCCTTCCTCAGTACCCGTCTGGACAGATACGCCCTTGAACGTTGTTGCAAGGATAATGGAGCTTGCAAGGACAAAAGCGGTCCCTGTGATTGACAGCCACCTTGAGGTAGTGGGCATTATCACAGACAGGGATATAATAAATGCAAGTATCATCGAGGACACAGTGGAGATGGCTGACATGTCCAATGGCGCAGATGATGACGAGTGGACCTGGGAATCCATGAGGGATACCATGAGTATCTATTACAGCGTATCCAGGGTGAAGGTCCCGTCAGTACCCGCGAAGGAAATCATGGTCAAGGACCTTGTAAAGGCGGCATATATCTCGGGTGTCAGTGAGTGTGCTCTTAAGATGAAGCGCAACAGGATCGACCAGATCCCCATAGTGAACGCCAACCAGAGGTTCCTGGGCCTGCTAAGGGACCGTAACCTCCTGAAAGCGGTTGTTAACAGTGACTGATAACGGACCTTCTGCCGGAAGGCCCGCACTTACTCTTTTTCCGGTACAGGATATGGTCATGACGGAGAGACCTTTTGTATTCATCAACTCGGCAATGTCTGCTGACGGGAAGATATCCACCAAGGAGAGAAAACAGGTGAGGATATCCGGAAGGAAGGATTTTGACAGGATGGATTCACTTCGTGCCTCATCGGATGCCATTATGGTAGGTATCGGGACAGTACTGGCCGATGACCCGAGCCTTACTGTCAAATCCCAGGGCAGAAAGCTCGAGCGCAAACAGGCAGGACTGGAGGAGAACCCGGCCAGGATAGTGGTGGACAGCAAGGCAAGGACACCCCTTGACGCAGATATTCTCATCAAGGGCGAGGGTATGCGGATAGTACTCGTATCAAGATCCGCGCCTGCCGACAGGATTGAAAAGCTTCGGGAGAAAGCGACTGTTGTCTGCGCAGGCGATGATGAAGTAGACCTTGCTGCAGCGATGGGGAAACTGAAGGCAATGGGAATGAAGAGGCTCATGGTCGAAGGAGGGGCTACCCTCAACTGGGGAATGCTTTCTGCTGGCCTGGTTGATGAGATATATACGTTCATAGGGAATCTTGTTATAGGCGGCAGAACAGCCCCCACCTTTGTGGACGGTGACGGATTTCCCGAAAAGGAGATACTGAAACTCGACCTGCTGGGCGCCGAGAGGATGGATGAAGGAATTCTCTGCAGGTGGAAAGTACTGCCCGAACCCTAAGCAGGACCATAGCCGGCCTGCCATTAAAAGCAACGGCTGTGTACTATCCAAAGAGATATTTATCCGGAAGTCAATAAGGATTTAGTTATCATGGGGAACAACATGCATAAAATGACCCTGCACCTCCTCATTCTTACTGCCCTGGTGCTGGCTGCCGGCGGGTGCATAGGAAATGAAGGAAGTGTCACCAACACATCATCCGGGAATAACGAGAGCATGCTAACCGTAACCAGCCTGCGCGATATAAACCGGGCTCTTGAGGACGGGCCTGTGCTTGTCGAGATAGGCTATGACGGATGCCCTGCATGCAGAGCCCAGAAACCTATTATGGAAGAGATCGCTGCAGAGTATAAGGGCCGGGCCAGCGTGATGTACATTGACACAAAAAAGGTAGGGGTTCTGGGATTCAGCGTGAGCTACGTACCGGACTCGTTCGTCATAACCGGCATCGAGGATCAGCAGTACGTGTACATGAGATCCGATGGTCAGGCGACCACGAACAGGGAAGAGGCGAGATTTATAGGGCTTACCAGAAAGGCAGTGCTTACGCAGACGCTTGACTATGGCCTGACAGAGCGCAGCGGAACAAGTCCCTGAAACAGAATTATGTTTCTTGATACTCTCACACTGGGACCGATAGCTTCCTTTTTCGCAGGTGTTGTAAGTGTGCTCTCACCCTGCGTTCTGCCGCTGCTTCCGGTCATCCTGGCATATTCAACCGGGGAAGGTAAGCTGCGGCCACTTTTCATCGTACTGGGCCTTAGCATGTCATTCACCCTCATGGGCATCATGGCCTCAGTCTTTGGAGCAGCATTGTTCTCCCATATCGGTACCTTAAGGATACTTGCAGGACTGCTGATAGTGGCATTCGGCATATCCATGCTTCGGGATATGGACGTATTGAGCATCCTGGCACCTTACACCCGTGATATACATATACAGAAAGGCAGTATGTTCGGGGGCTTGCTCCTTGGCACTTCACTGGGGGTTGTCTGGATACCCTGTGTAGGGCCCATCCTTGGATCAATACTTGCTGCCGTTGCCCTCGAAGGAGAGATGGCCTACGGTGCGTCAATGTTGTTCATCTACTCCATGGGCTTTGCGATCCCCATGCTGGTCATAGCGTATTCAGCAAACATATCTTCTGCAAGGCTCGGCAGGATAGCCAGGTATGACGCCTTTATTAAAAAGGCTGCAGGGGCACTACTTATTGTTGCAGGTTCCTGGATGGTGTATACCAATACTGCAGCTCTCTATGTATGAAAGAAAGGATCTCAAGGCAAAAAGAGAAAAGAAGCAGTGTGCCTTATTCTGTCGCACACTTGCACTTACATTTGCTTTCATTTGCTATTGCAACAAGTTCGTTGACACAGGCAACTGCCATTGGAGTTCCGCCACGTGTCCCGACACATGTGATTGAAGGAACATCCATGCTCCGGACAGCTTCCTTGGATTCTGCCGCATTGACAAAACCCACAGGCGTGCCCACGATGATAGCGGGCCTGATGCCACTCTCGATCATCCTGCATACAGCAAAGGCGGCAGATGGTGCATTGCCGATAGCGACGATAGATCCTTCGAGCATGTCCCTGCATTTCAGGAAACCTGCTGCGGTCCTGGTAATACCGTACTTGCGGGCAAGTTCCGCATCCTCGTCCTTATCGAGCACGCAGATAATCTCACACTTGTGTCCCATTTTGGTGATCCCTGCCTTGACCATATTGATATCAACAAGAATAGGAGCGCCTCTTTTGATGGCTTCCACACCTGCTTTGACAGGATCGTTGACAAAGCGCATGATATCTGCAACAGCCGGGTCGCCGGTTGAGGTAACACAGCGCTGTTTTACGCGATCCTCAACGGTCTCATCACCCACAAGCTTGCGGGCGATGTTACGGCTGGTCATGTAAATTGCCTTTGCCTCATCGGTCTGTGAGCCAAGGTCGTTACAGATGGCGACTAGCTCCGGGTCGATCTCAGTGGTCATCTCCACAAGGTCTTCGATACCCGCACCTGTCTTTCTGGGTTCAGTAGTCATATTTCCTGTGATACCCCCTTGGAGTGATTATGCGTTTGCCATAAGGCGTGTCCCATATGCGGGAATCGTTCGTGCTGATAAGGATGGTGGTGCTCATGTCCACCCAGTCATTATAATTGAGGACCTCGCCAAGTGTTGTGACAATGTAGTCCTGGTCCTGGTCCCTGAGGGCGTTCTTTACAAGGCCCACAGGGACGGAGTCCTCCTTATGGCGCCTGATTATCTCGATAGCCCTTGAGAAATTAGAGTTGCGCTGGCGGCTTTTCGGGTTGTAGAGGGACATTACGAAGTCTGCGGATGCTGCAGCATCAAGCCTTTTCTCGATGACCTCCCAAGGGGTCAGCAGGTCGCTGAGGCTAACCGTGCAGAAATCATTGACAATGGGCGCACCCAGCACACTGGCTGCTGCAGTGATGGCTGTTACTCCCGGCAGCACCTCGATCTCAACGTTGAGGTTGGCGTGCTCTGCAACCTCAAGCACAAGACCGGCCATGCCGTATATATTGGCATCCCCGCCGCTTATCATGGAAACAACGTTGTTCTGTGCAAGCTCCACTGCCTTGCGTGCGCGGTCGACTTCCTTGCCCATTGCACTGCGCACTATGTTCTGCTTGTCCAGCAGGCTTGCCATCTGATCAAGGTAAGTGCCGTTACCGACAACATAATCGGAGTTGATTATGACCTCTCTTGCCTTTACCGTAAGCTGTTCCACGGAACCCGGGCCTATACCTATGACGTACAGCCTTCCTTTCCCGGACGCTTCACTCTGCGATTGCGATTGTGACCCTACCATAAACCTTCTTCCTTAATATCAGTTCTTTTTTTTCCGATAGCGCCAGTGCAGCCGGTTCTGCCACACCTGTAAGCCCGAAGCGTTTTGCCTGGGAAGCAGACGGCGCATCATATCTGTTCAATTCATCGTGATCTATGAACCTCAGTTCAAGTCCAAGGACGCTTGCTGCCTCATGCAGGCCCTCTTCGTCCTCTTTTAATTTTGCGGATGCAAGCACCTGCACCTCGGAGATATCCCTGCCAAGTTCTGCCAGAGCATTCCTGATGGCATCCACTGCCTCCTGACTGCTGACTCCCCTGCGCGCTCCGATGCCGATTATCATGAGTTCTCTGCCTTTTCTTTCTTCAGGACGGACACGTCGTCACCTACAATAACGATCTTCGGCCCTTTTATCTCAAGGACTTCCACATCCTGCTCGAGCAGGGCACAATTGACCTGCACGGTGGAAGGCCTGTTGACGATATCACAGCCAAGGGACTTGGCAATACCTTCCACGGAATTGCGGTTGTGCACTTCCGTGGCCGTGGTGATGACAGGCACGGGCCCTATCTCGGAGATCTTCCGGACCAGCTCGTTACCGCCGTGATGGCCTCCCAGCAGGGAAATGGCGAAGTTCATATTCGAATCCACCACCACTACAGCCGGGTCCTTCCATTTGTCCTGGATTAGCGGTGCTATATCACGCACCACTATCCCGGTAGCAAAGACCGCCACGATGGAACCGTACTCCTCGAATGCCCTCCTGAAGACGTCCTTGTCATAAATCAGGACATCGGCTTCCAGGTGCCTGCCAAGGCGCTGTGCTACCCCGAGATTGCGCTCGAAGGTTATGACAGCGGTTCTTGTGCCACTCCGTATAGGTAAGACCTCCCGTAGTTCACAGGGTCCACGACTCCGCCGATAAGTATCATGGCCGAGCGCTTGATGCCTGCTTCCTTGACCTTGCCTGCAATATCGGCCACTGTGCCCTTGATAATCTTCTGGTCAGGCCATGACGCGTGGAAGACCACTGCCACCGGGGTCTCCGGCGGGTACTCGACCTTTTCCATGATCTCCTCTATCTTCTGGGTTCCCAGGAAAACGGCCATGGTGGCGTTATGCCTGGAGAGCTCCCTGATCTGGTCCTTTTCCAGGGTCTGCCCTGCAGGACGGGTGATTATGAGCGTCTCGGATACATTATTCAGTGTCAGCTGAGTCTGGAGAGCGGCAGCCGTAGCGAAAACCGAGGATACGCCCGGAATTATCTCTATCTCCACGCCTGCATTCTTCAGTTCCTCCATCTGCTCCACGATGGAGCCATAGAGAGATGGATCGCCGCTGTGCAGCCTTACTACCTTCTTGCCGGCCCTGAGGTTGTCAAGGATAAGTTTGTTGGTCTCATCCAGGGTCAGGCCATAACTGTCTATCTTTTCCCCTCTGGAGTAGTCAAGCACCTTGGGATTCACAAGGGACCCTGCGTAGATGACCAGGTCCGCCTCCTCCAGCAGTTCACGGCCCGCAACGGTTATGTACTTCTCATTGCCCGGTCCGGAGCCTACAAAGTATACTTTATTGTTTGTCATTATGATACCCCTCCGAGTCACTCCTTTTCCGCGAAGATGATACTGAAATAGTTACCCTTCTCGGGGAACTTATCCTGTTCCTTTATTATCACTTCTTCCGGGCTGAAGAGCCTCTCTGCAAATATGAACTTGCTGAAACCTTCTTTCTTGTAGGAGTCCATGATCTCAAGAGGCCTGCTGGCTTTGAGCCTTATGCGGTACTTGCTGTCGGAGCCATCGCTTACTTCAAAGGATGCATCCACCTCTGCGCCTGTCTGTGCGGCGAAGGAGGTGATGGAACTTATACCCGGAATGGTCGAGGTCTCCACGTCAGGATAGAGCCTGTTCATCACACGCTTGAGATGAGTGAATGTTGAGAAGAAGTTTGGGTCACCGATAAGACCGAAGGAAACAAGCTTATCCCTGGATTCTTCTGCTATCATTTCCGCATTCTTCTTCCAGACCGCATTGAGCACATTATAATCGGTCAGCATGGGGAAGTCCAGTATTTCGGCTTCCGCATAAGGCGCTACCAGTTCCGCTGCAAGGCGGCCGGGAACATAGACCTTGTAGCTCTTTTTCAGGGTTTCGACAGCTTTCAATGTCAGAAGTTCCGGGTCACCGGGTCCAAGTCCTACTCCAACAAGCATTTTTAGATCACCATACGCTTAATATTGCGCTTATCATAGCTTTACCATAAGTTGATTGTAAGTTAACTATAATTACGATAATGATTACCGCTAATAACCGCCCTGTCAGTTTGTGCCTGACCTGCCTACAACGATATAAACAGGGTTCTCAGGCTTGAACATTGTCTCGCCGGTCAGGGGAGCACCACGCGAAACTATAACGTGCAGTACCTCATCGAATAAGCCAAGTTCTTTTAACTTGTTTATTACATTTACGACTGTTTCTATCCTTACAGCATTCACCACGATGCTTCGGGCCTTCTTCTCTGCAAGCACCTCAAGCACCCTGGAAATATTCTTGGTGCCGCCTATGAATGCACAGCCAATGCTTCCGACAGGCTGCATGCTCAGGATATCCGAAGACTCGCCTGAGTACAGGGTCACGTTGCCCACATTAAAAGAACTGAAATTCTTCCTTGCAACCTCTATTGCCTCTTCCCTGGCATCGATGGCATGTATCTTCAGATCACGCGCAATTTTATTAGCTTCGATAGATACAGCCCCTGTACCGCAGCCGATATCGAAAAAACTGTCCCCATTTCTTAAATCAAGTTTAGATAGGGATATTGCAATTATCTCGGGTTTTGTAGGTCCGCCACTTACATGCAAAAGTTCAGTCATGTTCCACCTTAACTAAGATAAACTGGAGTTATTACTAAGATTAACTGGAGTTAAGTAGATATAAGTTGTCCCTCATAAAACTGTTGGACTATTACAAGATTCAAATTAACCTAAAGTCCACTCGAAGGGTTGTTGCAAATGGCAGATGGCAAAAAAGCAAAGAAACTACTGGTCCTTGGTACTGCATCAGATGTCGGAAAGAGCATAATGGTCACAGGGCTTTGCAAAGTCCTTTCCAGGAAATACAAAGTAGCGCCTTTCAAGGCCCAGAACATGAGCCTGAACTCCTGGATAACAAAGGACGGCAAGGAAATAGGCATCGCGCAGGCGATACAGGCCAAGGCAGCAGGTGTCGAGCCTACAGCCGACATGAACCCCGTGCTCCTCAAACCCAAAGGGGACAGGACATCGCAGGTGATAGTGCTGGGCGAGCCATACGCCGACAAATCTGCCGGCAACTATTACGACTCCATTGAGGAAATGCACGGCGTCCTCAGGGGAGCGCTTGAACGGCTTGAATCGGAATACGAGCTCATAGTCATGGAAGGCGCAGGCGGGGCTGCCGAGATCAACCTTTATGACCGTGACATCGTCAATGTGGGTACTGCCAGGATAACCGGCGCACCCATTATCCTTGTTGGAGATATCGAATCCGGCGGCGTCTTCGCCAGTCTTTACGGCACCAAGGCCCTGCTGCCAAAGGACGTGAGCCAGCAGATCAGGGGATTCGTTATCAACAAGTTCAGGGGTGACCCTGCCATACTCGAGCCGGGCCTGCGGCAGCTTGAAGAGCTTACAGGCGTGCCCGTGCTGGGAGTGCTGCCCTATTACAACCTCAAGATACCTTCCGAGGATTCCATGGCCATACGCAAGAAGAAAAAGGGGCAGGAAAAGAAGGAAAGCATCAACGATGTGGATATTGCGGTCATCCGCCTGCCCAGGATATCAAACTTCACTGATTTCGAGCCACTGGAAAGGATCGCGCACGTGCGCTATGTCAATCTCGACGAGGATCTGGGCAAGCCGGACTGCGTAATAATACCCGGCACCAAGAACACAGTCAGCGACCTGCTCGATCTCAGGGAAAGCGGCATGGATGCACAGATAAGGGGTCTCTATGGCAAGGTCCCTATATTCGGTATCTGTGGCGGCTACCAGATGCTTGGGAGAACAATACATGACTCCGGAGTGGAGAACGGAGTGGAAGCGGACTACGATGGCCTTGGCCTGCTGGATACGGAAACAGCCTTCGGGGAATACAAGAAGATGACCACGCAGGTACGTAAGGAAGTTGTTGCCGGAGGCCCCATATTCAGTCACATAAAGGGACAGGAGGTCTGGGGATACGAGATACACATGGGCGCCACGAAGACCTCAAACACAGTGTTTGGCAACGATGGCAGCATTGACGGGACAGGCACAGTTGTGGGCACCTATCTGCACGGCCTCTTCGAGAATGCAAACGTCAGGCGCGCCCTCATGATATATCTGACAGAGAAGAAGGGCATCGAGTACCTGCCGGAAGTCGTCATGACCGAGGAAGAGGCCTACGAGGAGCTTGCCGGGGTCGTGGAAAGCTGCCTTGATATGGAAAAGATATACAGGATCATTGAAGAGCAGGAATGATTCTGCTCTCCCCTGCAACTAGCCCTGACACCCGACCGCATGTCAGGACTTTCAATCCCTTTCTATCCTTATATACACACTGTCTGCAATCTCTTTATCCACTGCATACCTTGTGTGGTTAAGGTCGAAGACATATGAGGGATATGACTGGACAAGACTCACCGGGATGCCAGGAAGCACCCCCATTGCAAGCATTTTCTGCATTCTCTGCTCTTCCCTCATATCAAAATAGGCGATCCTGCCCCTTTGCCCGTTCTTCAATGCGGAGAGAGGTGCAACCACATGCTCAAGTTCTTCCCTTGCCTTCCTGCAGCATTCCCCTTCAGGGATCTGTTTTCCATGGGGACATGTACGCGGGTGACCCAGCAATATGCACACGTTCTCATCAATGCCCCTGTGCAGTATATGCTCAAACTCGCATGCAGAACTCCTTACATGCTGCTCCTTTGTGTTGAGCACGTCAACAAGAAGCCGCTCTGCCAGCCTGCGTCTTCTTACAACAGTCCTGCCTGCAGAACTGCCGTTTTCGGAAAGCCGGGCATGGGAGCCGGACAATGTGATATTGCCGGCCTCAAGCAGTTCCCGTATCACAGGGGAACCCGCCTCAAGGCCAAGCGATCCCAGGTCCATTGAGTCGTTCTTCTCTTCATTGATATGCACCCACATCCTTTCAAGGATGTTCTCGCCATCTTCACTTAGTTTCATTTTAATATACCTCTGACGAACTTTTCCAGCCTGGTCTGCGGTGCTATCTCATATCCGCAGTTGGGGCAGCGTTGCATGTTGCATGAACTGAACCTACCGCAGCCCGAGCACTTAGACCGGTCGGGCTCATCGAACTCCTTACCGCAAAGAGGACATTTCACAGTACCACCCCGAATGCAGTGAGGAAGTAATTTACAAGGAACCCTACAGCGAAGGCGCCCGGGAAGATGAAGGCTGCCATTGCCAGCGCTGTCTTGACCCCTCTTTCCTTTACGGTCACAAGGAACTGGGCGATACACGGCATGAACAGTGTCAGCGTGATGGACGCAACCACAAGGTTCACGCCGGTCAGCAGTTGTGCATTGTACATATCGAACAGGCCTGCTGCACCGAAATCCCTCCTGAAGAAACCGTAGAAGAACATTAGTCCTGCTTCAGCCGGAAGGCCTATCCATTGAGAAGGATAGCCCAGCAGGCGAACAGCTATATCGAACAGGCCGGTAAGCCTTCCTACCCATATAAGCACGCTTGCGAGCACGAAGAGCGGAAGGACTTCAAGGAAGTACCACTGCATCCTCGAATAGGTCTTCACAAGCACGTTTGACAGTTTTGGAAGCCTCAGGGGAGGCATCTCAATAAAGAAACTGGGCTTTTCCCCTGGAATGACCTTTGATGCAAGGTAACCTATGACCACAAGCTCAAGGCCTATAACGACAGCCCATATTGCCAGTGCCGCTGAGCTGAATGACAACACGCCCAGTATTACGCCCAGTTGTGCAGAGCATGGAATTGCCAGGGCCAGCAGCATGTTTGAAATAAGCTTTTCCCGCCGGGTTTCAAGGGTCCGGGTGACCATGGTTGCCATGGTGGCGCATCCAAAACCAAGCACCATCGGGATAACGGCCCTTCCGCTCATCCCCATCTTCTTGAAAACACGGTCTATGAGCATTGCAAGGCGGGGCAGATAGCCGGTATCCTCTATAATGGAGAACACGATAAAGAAAGCCCCGACAAGAGGCATAATGAGTGCTATAGCGTATGTTACTGCCTGTGTGAGTATCCCGTACTCCCCTACAAACAGGTCCTGTATGACCGGATATGGGACAAGTGAATTGAAGTTCCCGATCACCCACGGATTAATGTGCTCACCAAACAGTGTGCTTTCAAGATAGTCCACGACAGTTCCCGCCGCAAATCCTCCAACGAATTTATACAACCCGAAGTACAGCACAAGCAGCAATATCGGAATGCCGGTTACGGGTTGTATGAGAAGTCTGTCGATGCGCTCACCGAGGGACTTGCGAGTGCCATTGTGATCCATTTTCTTGTTTTCATCCGCTACCGCTTCAGTTGTCATGACATAGTCGGTAATATCATTGACAAAAACCTGCCTTTCAATGGTCATTACGTAGTTGAGAGGATCAGAGTACTCTTTTTCGGTACTTTCGACTATTTTCCCTATCGCTGTGATATCCTCACCGTTCTGCCTCACCTTCCCGAGTGCAAGTCCGTCATTGAGAAGAAGCAACTGTGCAAGCGCTTTTTTCGAAATGGCGTATTCAGACCTGAGCAGAGAGGATATAGAATTGATGGCATATGTTATTCCCCTGCCGTACTCCACCTTACTGGCAACATGTCCGGGATCGTAGGTCGATATTGCTTCTTCGAGCTTGTCCATCCCTTCTCCCGTGATGGAAGTTGTGCAGACCACCGGGATTCCCAGCTTCTGCTCAAGCCTGGCTGCGTTGATGCGTATCCCCTTGTTCCGGGCCTCATCCATCATGTTCAGGACGAGTATGAGCGGAACTGCGGCATCTATCAGCTGGAGTGTGAGAGGGAGCATGCGCTGAAGGTTCTTGGCATCGATCACATGCAGGTAAACAAACACCTTGTTATCGAACAGGTAATTCTGCGAAACCCTCTCTTCATCTGTTATCGGTTGCAGAGAGTACATCCCGGGAGTATCTATTATTTCGTACTCTTTCCCGCAAAGTTTTCCTTTACCCGTGCTTACGGCTACGGTAGTTCCAGGATAATTGGAAACCACTGCATAACTGTCGGAGAAGTGATTAAAGATTACACTTTTCCCTACATTGGGGTTCCCTATCAGGACTATTCTTTCAAGGTTGCTTTGACTAGTGTTTTCTAAGTTGCAGCAACTTTTCTTACTAAGAAGGTTCAACATTTTTCATGTGCCTCACAATTGTAGTCGTGCCTATAATATGCCCAATAGTTAGTTCAAGCATATAAGTGTTTGTACCCCTAACAATCTTAGCATTATAAAAGAGATACGGACATCCTATAGGTATATATACAATAAAGCCATGTTTAGTCATTAATGTACAATATTATACATTAATGATTACAAGGTGTTTGGATAATGAAGGCTTATATCAAGAAAGTAAGTGAGGGGCAGGACCTGACAATAAAAGAAGCTGAGGATGCTATCACACAGATATTGACAGAGTCCAATGACGCCCAGATCGCGGGTCTGCTCGTGGCCCTGAAAATGAAAGGAGAGACTGCAGATGAGATTGCCGGGTTTGCCCTTGGTATGAAAAAAGCAGCTAAGCTCATCTATCCGGAAGTAGAGGGAACCCTTGTTGATATTGTCGGCACGGGGGCTGACAGGCACAACACTATCAACATCTCAACAGCCTCAGCGATCATCACAGCAGCAGCCGGAGTACCAGTGGCAAAGCACGGCAACCGCTCAATTACCTCACTTTCCGGAAGTGCGGACGTCCTAAGGGAACTTGGCATACAGGTAGACAAAGCACCTGAAGAGGTGAGACAGAGCATAGAGGACATAGGCATCGGCTTCATGTTCGCTCCCGTCTTCCACCCTTCAATGAAAAGGGTTGCAGGCATCAGGCAGGAGCTGGGCAGGACAGTGTTCAACATCCTTGGCCCGCTCACGAACCCCGCCAATGCGAAGGTACAGCTCGTCGGGGTCTTTGACAGGAAGCTCTGCAAGACCCTGGCTGAGGTCCTGAGGAAAATGGGAGTGGAGAGGGCGATGGTGGTCCATGGAGACGGCATGGATGAGATATCCACGCTTGCGGAAACCTGCGTGGCCGAACTTCGGGACGGCAAGATCAGAACATATACACTGACACCGGAAGAGCTTGGCGTCAAAAGGGCAAAGGCCACAGATATTGTCGGCGGCACGCCCAAAGAGAACGCCCTCGACATCATCTATGTGCTGAAAGGAGAGAGGGGACCAAAGAGGGACATCATAGTAATTAATGCTGCTGCTGCACTTTACCTTGCAGGCCGGACTGATTCGGTAAAAGAGGCCATTCCTCTGGTCGAGGAAACTATAGACAGCGGCAAGGCGCTTGAGAAGCTAATGGAGTTCTGCGATGATAAACGCACCTATGAGGCACTAAATGAGACACATGCCAAAAGTGAAGATATGCGGTATGCAGTGTGCTGAAGACATCGACATGGCTGTCAGATGCGGGGCCGATGCAGTGGGTTTCATCACCGAGGTGCCCGTACAGACTCCCAGGAAGATAGACGCAGCTGCAGCCTCCCGGCTTATCGACCGTGTGCCTCCTTTCGTTGACTCCGTACTTGTCATAATGCCGGACAGTGCCTCACAGGCCCTGGAGCTTATCGGGCAGGTGCGCCCGGATGCTATCCAGATACATAACGACCTGGGAGCGGAGGATATCGGCATCATAAGGGACGGGCTGAAAGGCAGCAGACAGAGAGTGATCAAGACTCTCCCGGTGCCTGCAGATTCCGCCGGAGATACCAGGAACCTTCTGACACAAGTTGAAGAGCTTAGTGATGCCGGATCGGTAGACGCCATACTGCTTGACTCAGCAAGGGCCGGGATGAGCGGGGGCACAGGGCTTACCCATGACTGGTCGGTAAGCAGGGAAATCGTGGAAAATACGGATATTCCGGTAATACTTGCCGGCGGGCTGAAGCCGGAGAACGTCCGTCATGCAGTTGATGAGGTCCTGCCCTTTGCAGTGGATACTGCTTCCGGTGTTGAGACGGACGGAAAGAAGGACCCTGCAAAGGTATGCAGGTTCATAAAAGAAGCAAGGTGTACCAATGCCTGATTTTGATCTTAGTAAGGAAGAGTTCGTATCCCTTGTAAGGGGTTCGCAGAAACCCGCGATCGTGCAGCTTATGGCAAAGGTGGAGAGTGTATGTACACCACTCCAGTTATACGCGACCCTGCAGAATGCGGGTCACTCCTATCTCCTGGAATCAGTGGAGAAAGAGAAGAGGCATGCCAGGTACTCTTTTGCAGGCTTCGAGCCTGAGATAGTGGTGTCCATAAAGGATAGCTTCCTGACAATTGAATGTCAGGTAAGCTCCGAACTCTCACAATATATATACAGGAGGGTGAAGGCCATGGGACCGGCAGAGTCACTTATCGGGGGCAGGTACAGGGTAAGGATAAAGGAAGGCAGGGACGCACTGGATGCATTCCGTGACATCTTCCCCACAAGCAATGATACTGTCCTGCTGAACCGGAAGCGTTTTGACAGGCAGACATTCCTGGGAGGGGCTATCGGATACAACAGCTACGACCTTGTTTACGGTTCCTGGTTGGGAATAGATAAGAAGCCTGATGCGGACACCCCGGATATGCACTTTGCCATTATGACCAAGACCTTTGTCTTCGACCATCTGACCGGTGAAACCTACATAGTCATTACACCGTTCGTGACAGAGGAGAGCGATCTTGAGGCAGTCTACGAGCACGCCTGCGCGGATGCAAGGCTGATGGAGAGATCACTGCACATGGCAGCAGTCATTGGCATAAGTGACAGCATCCTCGGAAATGTCGATGCGGAGGAACCTGTGGCCGATACAGACCAGGAGACCTTCGAGAAGGCAGTCCTCCGGGCAAAGGAGCACATTGTTGACGGGGACATATTCCAGATAGTGCTCTCACGAAGATACACTGTCAGGATGAGCCAGACACCCCTGCAGCTGTACATCCGATTGAGGAATATCAACCCAAGCCCTTACATGTATATATTCAATTTCAGGGACATAGGCATCGTGGGTGCAAGCCCTGAAACCCTGATGACAGTCTATGACAGGAAAGTGATAACCAACCCCATAGCCGGAACCTGTCCCAGGGGCAGCACCGAGGAGGAGGACAGGATGCTTGCCTCCCGGATGCTTGATGACGGGAAGGAGCGGGCCGAACACATAATGCTGGTGGACCTCGGGCGCAACGATGTGAGGATGGTATCAAAGGGCGGCACTGTAAATGTCGATGACCTGATGAGCGTCATCAAGTACTCCCACGTGCAGCATATCGAGAGCACTGTGAGCGGGGAGATGAGGGACGAATGCGACCAGTTCGACGCCACACGGGCCATCTTCCCGGCAGGCACACTGTCAGGGGCTCCTAAGGTCCGGGCAATGGAAATCATCCACAGGCTGGAATCGACAGCCAGAGGCATCTATGGAGGTGGGGTCGGCTATTACTCCTGGAACGGGGATGCTGACTTTGCCATTGTCATAAGGACGGTGTTGATCAAGCAGAACACAGCCTATGTCCAGGCTGGTGCGGGGATAGTCGCTGACTCAGAACCCGCTTACGAGTTCCAGGAAACCGAGAGAAAGATGGCCGCCATGATAAAAGCCATAGGAGGGAAACAATGAGAGTGCTGTTTATGAACAACAGGGATTCCTTCGTCTGGAACCTTGTGGACTACGTTTCGGTCTTCGAGCCGGATACCATGGTAGTCCCCAACACGATCTCGCCTGAAGAGATAAGGGAAATGAGACCTGACGCCATTGTCATATCTCCCGGCCCGGGCACTCCCCACAAGCCTGCAGACTCCGGCAATTGCCTGGACATCATCAGGGAGTTCGGACCCAGGATACCGGTCCTTGGGGTCTGCTTCGGCCACCAGGCCATAAATGCCGCCTTCGGGGGCACCATAGAGCATGCAAAGGGCGGGCCTGTCCATGGGAAGACTTCCGACATCAGGCATCAGGACTCTAGGCTCTTTGAGGGACTGCCGGAAACCTTCAGGGGAGGAAGATATCACTCCCTGGCAATAGATGAACTGGCAAAGGGACTGAGAGTGACTGCAATAACTGCAGACGGCATCATTATGGCTGTGGAGCACAGCGAGTTCCCGGTCTATGGAGTGCAGTTCCACCCGGAGTCCATCCTTACGGAAAGCGGCATGCGTATCATCGGTAACTTTCTGAGGATAGCGGGCATGGATAAGGATTAAGCCTTTGCAGGCTTATGTGATACTATGCTTATAGGTATCACGGGAACACCCGGCACCGGGAAAACAGCAGTCACCAGTCTGCTTGAGAGCAGGACTCCGTACCGCGTTATTCACCTCAATGAACTGATCAAGGAGGAGAAACTGTACTCGGAAGTGGATACCGAGAGGGACTGTGTGGTCGCCGATATGGACCTTGTTGAGAGGCGTGTGTGGGAAATGGCGGACCCCAATAACATCACTGTGCTTGACAGCCACCTCTCTCATCATATTGCCAACAGCGCCATAGTCCTGAGAACAAAGCCTGACGTGCTCAGGGCAAGGCTGCAGAAAAGGAAGTACTCCGCCGAAAAAGTCCAGGAGAACCTTGAAGCGGAAGCCCTGGACATAATTCTCTGCGAGGCTGTGGACTGGTGCGATAATGTCTTTGAGATAGATACCACATCCCAATCCCTTGAGAGAACCTTTGATGACGTTGTAGCTATCCTTGAAGGGCTTGCCGCGGGTCAGGAAGATAAACTGGCTGCCAGATACAGGCCGGGTTCTGTGGACTGGAGCGAGGATTTTTTCGATCAGGCCTAGATGAACTTTTTTGCCCGGCCACTTCCGGGAGAGAGATCCTGCCAAAGGCTCCCGGCAGACTGTGGCCTTGCAGGAATGATGAATGTGAAAGTGCTGCCGTTACCGGGCTCACTGTCAACCCATATTCTTCCTCCGTGCATCTTCACATACTCCCTGACCAGCATAAGCCCGAGGCCTGTACCTCCATAATTACGGGATGCAGAGCCATCCACCTGAAAAAAAGGCTCGAATATACGCTCCCTCTCCTGCAGGGGAATACCGATACCGGTGTCACTCACGGAGATCCTTATGCAATCCCCCTCAGGAACAGCACTGATAGTTACTGTCCCGCCCTCGGGCGTGAACTTGATGGAGTTCTCCACAAGATTATACAGTATGCTCTTGAACTTCCCCACATCGGCAGTTATCTCGATAAGGCTGCTGTCTATGTCTGAACTAAGTTCGATCCTTTTCCTGAGTGCCATGGGATTCAGAACCGTGTACGTATGCTCAACTGCAGAACGAAGGTTCAGGCGGTCCGGCCTCATGCACATCTTGCCCGAGTCGATGCTGGATATATCCAGTATCTTATTGATCAGATGAAGTAGCTGATTGCCGCTGCGATTGATCGTGGAGATGTACTTCTTTTGCGTTTCGTTCAAACCCTCGGACAGCTCCTCAAGCAGGATATCCGAAAAACCGATCACTCCGCTCAGAGGGGTCCTGAGCTCATGGCTCATATTTGAAAGGAACTCGCTCTTGCTGCGGTTAGCATCCTCGGCAGCTATCCTTGCTATGATCATCTGTTCTTCTGCCTTCTTGCGCTTGCTTATATCAACGTATGTCCCCACTGCCCTGTGAGGCACGCCCTGCCCGTCCACCCTGAAGGACCTGCTGCGCCCGGTCACCCATACCCACTTACCGGACTTTGACCTCATACGATAATCCATTTTGAAATACTGCAGGGCTTTGAGGTGGGCCAGCAGGGACTCGAGCACCATATCCCGTTCATCGGGGTGAAGGAGGTCCGACCACGTATCGAAGGTCATGGGGAGTTCGCCGGGTTCGTAACCAAGGATGCTGTACCATTTAGGACTGAAATAGGCCTTATTGCTGTCCATATCCCAGTCCCAGAAACCATGCTCTGAGACCTCCATCGCTAACTGCAGCTGTTCCTCGCTCTCCCTGAGAGCATCCTCTGCCCGCTTACGATCCGTGATATCCCGGGCAGCTGCATAGATAAGGCCGTCCTTTAGCGAGGATTTCCATTCTATCCACCTATAAGAGCCATCAATACATCTCAAACGACTGGCAAAGCCTGATATTTCCTGACCCGCTTTCAGGGCGGAGTATACATCTGTTGCCGCATCGGTGTCTTCCTCGTGGACAAAATCCAGAAATAACCTCCCCTCCAGTTCCTCGATACTGAAACCGAGCACCCTTTCCCATGCCTTGTTAAGGCGTATAAAGAAACCGTCTGTGCTCACTATAGAGAACATGTCAAGAGCGTTATCGAAATAGTTGTTCAGCTCTTCCTTCTTCTGGGCAAGTTCCTTCTCAGCCTGGTCTCTTGACAGGCGCATCTTCTTCTTTTCAAGCGCCTCGCGTACAGCGTAAGGGAGCCGTTTTGTATGCTCCTTGATAATGTAGTCTGTAGCCCCGGCTTTCATGCAGGCCACAGCTGTCTCCTCGTTCATGGAGCCTGTAAAAACGATAAAGGGTATCGTATCATCGTGGTCCAGGGACAGCCTGAGCGCCTGCATGCCGTCAAAGGAGGGAAGTGAGTAATCCGAGATGATAATGCCGGGCCTGAAGTCATCCAGGCTCTTCAGGAATTGCTCTTTCGTTTCCACCCTTGCCGAGACAAAGATAAGCCCGTTTTTGGCCAGTTCCCTCTCCGCAAGCTCCATATCAGAGAGCATGTCCTCAACGAACAGTATGCGCAGCTGGTCTTTTTCTTCCATGATCCGTACTCTCACCTTTTACCTGGGGGCAACTGGTTCAGAAGAAGCCAGTACAGGCCTATATCCCGGACAGCCTCGACGAACTTGTCAAAATCCACCGGCTTGACGATATAACTGTTAACACCCAGGCGATAGCTCTCCACAATATCATTCTCTTCCTTGGAGGACGTAAGCATGATTATGGGAATGGTCCTTGTGGAAGGATGGTCTTTAAGCACTTTCAAAACCTCCAGTCCGTCCATTTTAGGCAACTTCAGGTCCAGGAGAACCATTTTTGGAACCTTCTCCGCATCCCTCCCGGAAAACTTGCCTCTTGCAAAGAAAAAGTCAAGAGCCTCTTCGCCATCAGATACAACCACGACATTGTTTGCTATCTTGTTCTTCTTCAGTGCCCTCAGAGCAAGCTCCGAATCATTGGGATTGTCCTCCACCAGTAATATCTCCACTTCACTTTCCATCATTGTCTGATACCTCCCTGACAGGTAATGAGAAATAGAATGTGGCACCCTCGTTTACTGCACCCTTCGCCCAGACGCTTCCACCGTGGCGGTGTACTATGCGCTGTAAAATGGCAAGTCCCACGCCTGTCCCTTCGAACTCTTTCTCTGTGTGCAGACGCTGGAAAAGACCAAAAAGCTTATGCTCATACTTAGGGTCGAATCCGACTCCCGTATCTTTTACGTAGTAAACGTTCTTTCCGTCCTCCCTGTAACCTCCCATAGATATGAAAGGCTCATCCCGGGGAAGGGTGTATTTCATGGCATTGGATATCAGATTGCTCCATACCTGCTTCATCAGGACAGGATCTGCGTAACCCTCAGGCATCGGACCTATGTCTATATTGAATCTGTCTTTTACCTCAGGCGATGCCAGCTCTCTGTAGACGGACCCCGCCATGCCGGACATATCTATGTTTGTCAGGTTCATCTCATTCCTGCTGACACGTGAAAGAGAGAGCAGGTCAGTGATAAGTTTATCCATTTTTTGCGCGTTATCCCTCACAACATTGAGCAGTCTGTTACCTTCTTCATCCAGGCGGTCAGCGTAGTCTTCCACTATTATCCTTGAAAAGCCGTCGATGGCACGGAGAGGTGACCGCAGGTCGTGGGATACGGAATATGCAAAGGCTTCAAGCTCCTTGTTAGCTGCCTCGAGCTGTGCTGTCCGTTGTTTTACTCTCTCCTCCAGGTCACAGCTATGGCGTCTTATCTGTTCATTGAGGCGGGCCTGCTGAATGGCAATCACAAGCTGATTAGCGACCTCCTGGACTATCTCCAGGTGCTCATCCTTGAAAAAACCAGACTCGGAAGACAAAAGACCAAGGGCGCCGATGAGTTCCCCCTCAAGCAAAAGCGGGGCACTGATAGCCATAAGGAAGGTTCCCGGGGAGATGCTACCCGAGGCGGGAGAGAACAAGCTTTCAAACTCCGAGATCTCATGAAAGGACAGTACATACCCCGAATGCAGCTCGCTCAATTGCCTGTGTGCCTGGACGATAAATCGGGCTTCTTCAGAGAAGGTAGTGCCCGCATCACCGTTGCTTGCAAATACATAGGCTTCTGAAACATCCTTTTCGAACAGCATTAAGTGTACATTGGAACAACCGATCATATGGCGCAGACATTGCAGTACGGTACTTGCGATCTCTTCCGGGGAATGAGCACTGATTATCCCAGTATCTATCCGGTGCAGGATGCTCAGGCGCTGGTTGTAGGTCTTTAAAGTCTCAGCTGCCTGCTTTCTGTCAGTGATATCAAGAGAGATACCACCCAGATATGGCAATCTTTGCTTCCTGTTGATGGCGAACTTATAGGTAAGGAATGTCTCAGTACCGTCATCTCCCTGCAGTTGTTCCTCAGTAACAAGAGTATCCCTGTTTTGTAATACCAACCGGTCATTCAGGGAAAAATGCCTTGCCGTATCTGCAGGGAATACACCTTCATTGGATTTATCCACAAGGTCCTCACACCTCGACCCAAGCCTTTCCTCCAGCTTCCTGTTACAGAACAAGTGCCTTCCGGTTTCGTCTTTTATATATGCATATCCAGGGAAGTTATCCATGAAAAGTTTAAATCGCTCCTCACTCTCCTCAAGCGATTCCTTGGCAGCCCTCCGCTCGGTTATGTCAGTAATGACCGCAATGGCGTACTTCAGGGAGCCATCTTCTTTTCTGACAACACTCATGTAAAGATGTATCCATACCTGCTGCCCGTCTTTACGCACGTACTGTTTTTCAATATCGTACGATCCGGGATTTCCTTCAAGCAGCTGGCCCATACCCTCATTCCCAGCATCAGGTCCTGCTGTCAGGAACATTTTCCGCATATCCTTTCCTGCCAGTTCTTCCGCTGAGGAACCAACTATCCTGCAAAAGCAGGCATTCACTTTACGGATAATGAAGTCTGGGCCAACCTGGGCCATTCCTACCGCCGATTGTTCAAAAACCGTCTTGAAAAGTTCCTCGCTTTCAACAAGTGACTCCTGGGACTTTTTCCTGTCTATCTGATAGTTCAGCATGTTTCCCAGAAGGACAGTTACCAGGGGATAGATAAGCAAAACAGGAAGGAAGATCTTACCGAGGGTGTTCATTACAAGCTCAGGAGGCAACAGGAAAGTGCACAGGAGCATTATGGCATGGACAGTGAACCCAAAAATGTAAAGATCAAGTTTTCCGAATGCCCTTTTCAGCTTCTCACGGCGGCTGTTCCAGAACAATCCCAGCAGAGAAGACGTGGTTATGACGGAAACGCCCATCCAGACGCCAGCCCCTCCCTGATATAGCCGGAAGATAGCTGCAACTGACATGGCTATGAGCGTCGGGGCAAGACCAAAGAACAGCCCCGTGATGCCCAGCAGGATCGAACGTGTGTCAAAGAATATACCCGGGGACAATTCCCAGGGATTCAGCATGAGTGCAATACATATAAGGCTGATGACGATTCCCGCTAGGACCTTTTTCAGGCCCGTGCTGACATTCACGCTTAAAAAGGTCGCTTCATACACTACCCAGAGAGCAAGAAGCAATGCTGCATTACTGATTATGCCGGCTAACGGTTCATAGTTCACAGGAACCACCCTTTGCATCCTGATGATCCACGGGGAATGCGTACATTTTTCATTTACTCCTTTTTCCGGCCTTATCCTGCAGGAATCGTGCAAGAGCTGACTGTACCTGCTCCCTCCCGGCATCAGGCGTCAGTCAGGAATAATGCAATAGTACGGCATCAGACATAATAAATTAATATAGGCTTTATAGATAATATGTGTCAATGCATATAAAATTTGACACCATACGATCCGGACTGTTTCTTATGCTGACAGGAGGAGTGCTGTTCAACAATCAGTACACAGCCGCAGGAGAACTACATCTCTTCCTGAAGCAGGGCTTTGGTCAAAGCCATGGACAGCATGCTGTTAATGAACTTCTCGGCCTCTTCCCTGGTATCCACCATGCGCACAGCCACCTTGCCATCGCTGTAGAATGTGATCTCCCTGTACCCGCTCTTTGCCATGACGACGCCGAGCCCTTCGCTGTAGCGCCCGGGGAGGTATTTAGCCAGCAGGGGAAGATCCGGACGCTGGTCCAGCTGAGCTATTATCCTGAGCTTCCATGGGTCTGCTATACATGGCAGCACCTGTTCGATGGATACGACATGCATGATCGGCACCAGATATTTCAAAATGCATTGAAATGATATCGGATATATTTTTTGGTGAGGAGCCCCAATCACGCAGCAGCCATATTGCCGCAAGCAAAAACTAAATAAAGCAACCCGCAGACATTAGATTACAGCATGAGTCACATCATGGGAGCGCCGAGGTGACAGAGTGGCCAATGTGACCGCCTGCAGAGCGGTTTTCCGGGAGTTCGAATCTTCCCCTCGGCATGTACCACACTTCACGTTTTGCAGGGTCTTTTGATACCAATGAGGCTTTACTGATGGCATTGAGAGTCTATAACACACTGACCAGGGAGATGGAAGAGTTTATCCCCATCCACGGAAAGAAAGTGAATATGTATGTATGCGGCCCTACCGTGTACGACCACTGCCACCTGGGTCATGCCAGGAGTTACATATCCTTTGATGTGATCAGGCGATACCTTTGCTATCGTGGCTACGATGTGAACTACATATCCAATGTGACGGATGTCGATGACAAGATACTGGACAGGGCACGGGAAACGGGACAGGATCCCTTCGAACTGTCCGCCAGGTTCACCAGGTCCTTTATCGAGGATATGGGAAGCCTCAATGTAAAAGCGCCTGACAGGCAACCTACGGTTACCGGCCATATAACCGAGATCATAGATGCCATCAAGTTACTGCTACTCAAGGGTTTTGCCTATGCGACACCAGAAGGTAATGTCTATTACGACCTCACAAGCTCCATGGACAAGATAGGTATACTGAGCCACCAGACAGTGGAAGGCCTGATGGAGGGCTCGGGTGCCCGCATCGATGTGGAAGAGGACAAGAAATACCTCCTTGATTTCGTGCTCTGGAAGTCATCCTCCGCAAACGAGCCGGGATGGGACAGCCCCTGGGGGAGGGGAAGGCCGGGATGGCACATTGAATGCACTGCCATGTCCATGAAGTACGGCTCGCAGCAGCTTGATATCCATGGAGGCGGGGCGGACCTTATATTCCCGCACCACGAGGCCGAGATACACCAGTCAGAAGGCTGCACGGGCAAACAGCCATTCAGTAAGTACTGGCTGCATAATGGCTTCCTGACCATCGACAAGGAGAAGATGTCCAAGTCGCTTGGTAATTTTTTCACAATAAAGCAGGTACTTGAGGAGTTTCCACCGGAAGTCATCAGGTTCTTTATACTCAATACCCATTACCGCAATACTATCGATTACAGCAGGTTGCACCTTGAAGAGGCAGGAAGGGCCTATGAAAGGATAGCCAACACAATAATCAATGTGAGATATGCCATGGACAGCGCGCCTGAGCAGGGAGGGGTGGACCCTGGTCTGTACGGCGAGATCCATGAAGCCAGGGAAGCCTTCATTCGATCAATGGACGAGGACTTCAATACGAGGGAAGCGCTGGCAAATCTCTTTGTCTTCTCCCGCAAGGTCAATGCCAGCATGTCCGGTAACAGTCCTGACAAAGCATCCCTGCAAGCTGTCCTTGATCTCTTCTCAGAGATGGACGATGTGCTGGGTGTTTTCGGGAAAGATATCAGTGGCACGCAGGAGAGAGCAGCCGAAGGACTTTCCGATGGGCAGATAGATTCCCTGATACAGCAGCGTGAGGAGGCCCGGAGATCCAGGGACTGGAAAATGGCCGATGCCATCAGGGACGAGCTAAAGGATAAGGGCATCGTAATCGAGGACGGGAAGGAAGGCGTTAGGTGGAGGCGGACACCAGCCTGAAAAGAGAATCCGCAGTTTCCGGTCCGGCCCTGAAAAACCGGCTGTATTCACTTGCCTGGATCCGCTAGGTTCTTATCCCGGAACAATGCGTTGATCTTGTTCACAGCATCTCCCGCATTCTCGGCATAGATATCGGCCCCGATCCTTCTTGCCCATTCCAGGGTCACAGGTGCACCGCCTACCATGGTCTTAAGGCTTGCACGCAGGCCTGCCTCTTTGAGCTGTTCTTCTACCTGTATCTGATTGATCATCGTGATGCTCATCAGTGCCGAGGAAGCTACTATATCCGCCTTAACCTCCCTCGCTTTCTCTACATAGGATATTATAGGGACATCCCTGCCAAGATCGAATACCTGGTAACCTGAGATCCTGAGCATGGTTGCCACAATATCCTTTCCGATGGAGTGGATATCGCCTTCAATGGTACCGATAACGATGGTGCCTTTGGAGCTGGTCCGGGCACTGGTCTTCTCAAGTTCAGGCGTAAGTGTCTTAATAGCGCTCTGCATCGCTTCGGATGCTGCGATAACATGGGGCAGGAATATCTTACCCTTTGCAAACAGTTCACCGATCTCATTCATTGCCGCAGTGTAGCCGTCCTCTATGAGCTCGGCAGGACTGATCCCGGCATCCAGGGCTTCCTCAGCGACTTCTGTTGCCGCCCTGTCATCAAACTCCATGATCGCTTTTTTTGCTCTCTCAAGGATCTCTTGCTTTTTTTCCTGGATCCGCAACCCCCCGGTAAAAGTGGGACATAAAACAATGAATAGATTATCACTAAGATGGGCTATATATCATAAACGGAGTGCAATATGGCTATTGCGTGCGAATATACAAAAGATAAGACAATATGCATCTATGCTTATAATAATATAATGCAGTTATTGCAGCAGGATCATGGCCTTATCGTTAGTTATATGTACATATGTACAAATATACATAGATAATGATCGAAGATAAAGCCAGCTTCTTTAAGGCTCTGGGCGACAGGACAAGACTGACTATCGTGGGATGCTTACTGAAGCAGGACCACTGTGCCTGTGATTTCTCTGCTATCGCAGGAAAGGACCAGACCACGATATCGCGTCACCTGAGGATACTTACGGAGGCAGGCATCCTGCGATATGAGAAGGATGGCAGATATGTGATCTACAGCATAAAGGATGATATGATGAAGGAAATACTGGAGAAATGCGGAGTGGAGAAGGTGGACTCATGCTGCCCTGGCAGCGTGATGGATGCAGACACCAGGAAGGGTGCTGTCAGGAAGAACTATGGCCAGATCGCCCTGGGCATGGTTCAGGGATGCGGCTGTTGCGGCGATCTCAGCGGGGAGGAGATAGCAGGTTCCATCGGATATTCAAGCGATGACATCAGTTCGTTCCCGGATGCAAACCTCGGCCTCGGGTGCGGCAATCCCACTGCGCTCGGGCAGATACATGAGGGCGAGCTTGTACTCGACCTGGGCTCAGGCGCCGGTTTTGACAGCTTCCTGGCTGCAAGGAAAGTCGGAAAGACCGGAAAGGTCATCGGCGTGGATATGACAGCAGAGATGCTTGCAAAAGCCAGGGAGAACGCTGAGAGATACGGGTTCGGGAATGTGGAGTTCAGGCAGGGGGACATAGAGAAGCTGCCGGTTGAAACCGGCTCGGTGGACGTGGTCATGAGCAATTGTGTCATTAACCTTGCTCCCGATAAGTCAAGGGTCTTCAGGGAAGCATACCGGGTGCTGAAAGACAACGGAAGGATGTACCTGTCGGATATCGTTCTCCTGAAGGATCTGACACCCGAAGAGAAGATTGACGAGAAGCTCATATGTGCCTGCGTGGGCGGAGCCCTGCTGAAAGACGAGTATCTCAGGATCATACGGGAAGCAGGCTTCACTATCAGGATAATCGATGAGGATAAGGACATAAGTAAAAGGCAGTACTCTGGATATGCGCTTGAGAGCCTGAAGCTGGAGCTGCGAAAGAAATAAGCAGCCACGCACCAAAACCGTATCAAGTAGAGGCATTCATGACAAACGATTGTTGCAGCCCCGGGAAGGGAATACCGCTTAAACATATCCCGCTAACACCAGACTGTTGCGGCGGGGTAGGACAGGATACTTCGAGGGAGAGTGCCCCGTGTCCCCTCTGCAGGAAAAAAGGAAGGCATGTTGAGAATACCACAGTGAGACACCTGCTCAGAAAGGAAATGGAAGAGAAGGCAGGCCAGGAAGATTATTATTTGTGCATGGATGAAAAGTGCGACATAGCCTACTATAATGACAGGACGGGCACTACCTTTAGGAAAAAGGATATTATTGTACCTTTGTGGTTCAAGGAGGATGCCGACCCCAGGTATGCTTGTTACTGCAGCAGGATAACGCAGGAAGAGGTCATACGTGCTGTGAGGGAGCAGAAGATTACGGATATGAATGCCATCAGGAAATATTATGATCCGGAGGCTGCCAGCCAGTGTAAAATAAAGAACCCTGCTGGTAGGTGCTGTAGCCCTGTCTTCGGTGAGACAATTAAGAAAGCAAAGGGCTTTAAGGAACACTGACCACTTGCCTTATCCCGTTGGACCCGTCATGGGTGTCAATGGGCTTCCCGGATGAAACTCAATCGATATCGGTCCTGGAGACCTGCCTGAGCCTCTCAACGCCATCGATGTCCTCGATGATATCAATCACGGCAGGAGGTACCAGATGCTTCCAGTCCTCACCGGCAATAATCCTTCTGCGGATCTCCCTTCCGGAATAGCCGTCCCTGTGGTACATTGGCGGCTGGTGCACTTCTATCCCGGCCTCCTCGAACAGCCTGATGACCAGGGGATTGTTGGAATATACCATGTCAAAAGGAGGGGTCATGGAAACGATATGCGACACCCATACAGCGTTCCTCTGGAGATCCTCTATCGGAATTGCATAATGGGTGATATCGGTGTCCCTGAGAGCATGCCGGATCATCATCACTCGCTCACCGGCAGTAAAAGGGTTCGTTGCCTCATGGCTCTTCTGTGCACTACCTATCCCTATGACCAGCTCATCCACATCCCGGGCTATGCTGGTAATGACGGAATAATGCCCGAGATGAAATGGTTGAAAGCGTCCTATATAGAACGCTCTTCTCATCTGCATTTAACAACCATCAGTGAAAGCCACACTCATCGAATGTGAACTCTTCACATACTTCAAGGTAGTGTTTCTTGTTGTTGTCGTGCTTCATCTGGGCAAGTTTCTTGACCATGTCCAGTCCCGGCTTCGGGTCTTCCATGATCTCAACTTTATCCTTCACGAGGTCGAAGATCTTCCTTCCTTCCTCCGTGCGTATGAACACACTGTTCCATCCTTCAGGAGCTCCAACAGAACCCAGCGAGATATCGGCAAACACTGAGGTATAGTCACAGCAGTGGTGACAGGGGTTCCTTGCATAATGGGCAACATCCGCGATCTTCACACTGTGCTCCTGACCGTCCTTCGTGTAGTTCCAGAACTTCCCCTTATTGAAGTTCATCTTGACCACATCTTCGAGCTTAAGCCCCATTACTTCAGGGATTATCTTCTCGGTCATCACATCATGGTGGAAGCTTTCCATGCACAGCAGGCCTATAATAACAACGATCTTGTCGCTTGCGTTCTCAAAGATAAGACGCGCTCCATGTGCCTGGCAGGGGACGCCGATCACACCGATCTTGTCATACTTCTCAAAGGGCTCCCTGAGAGCTGAAAGAACTGAATCATAAGTATACTTGGTACCTGTGGTCTGGTCAACATCCTCAGGCTTGGTCATAAGTATAAGTTCAGTACCCCATTGATCATCCCTGGCGATACCTACAATACAATCCACAGTGCCGGTCTCGAGCAAAGTCTTTGCCAGTATTGAAGTGACACCACCGTCCTGGCCTTTGATAGCACTCTTTGCTGCAAAGAACTCTTTCACATTTGCAAATTCGTCTTCCACATATCCGTCAATTACAGGGCAGAGCCTTGCGCATGTAAGACATCCCTCACATACATTGGGTGCTGCTCCTTTGACGTACAACTCTAAATTATCAGGGTCACGGATCTCTGCACGCTTGTTCATGACAATAGCGCCGGCAGGGCATGTTGAAACACATGCCCCGCAAGCTGTGCAGACGTCGTGTTCAATGACCTCTAATATCTTGGGATGGGCCATTAATTGCCTCCGACGTGTTTTATTTGTTTACTTTTGTCCGATTATTTCTTTACCGATGAGCTTGATGGCCTTCTCCTTGTCAGGTCCGATCGGGGATCCTGCAACGATCTGGGTCACACCGATGTCAAGCAGGTCATTGATCCTTGCCTTGCAGTCTGCCGGGGTTCCGCAGATGGAGAATGCGTCGATCATCTCATTAGTTACCATGCCGCCCATGAGTGCACCGAAGTCACCCTTTGCGATTGCGCCGCCGATGTCAGCCTTTGCTGCGACATCGATGCCATGGCGCTCAAGGACCATGTCAGGTGAGCCTGCAACAATGAATGCCACAACGACCTTTGCAGCGTTGACTGCCTTCTCAGGTTTCTCATCGATGGAGAAGCATGCGTATGCTGCAACGTCAACCGCCTTGGGGTCGCGTCCTGCCTTCTTTGCGCCTGCAGCGATCTGCTGAACAGCAACCTCGAAGTCCTTGGGGTGGGATGCGTTGATCAGTACACCGTCAGCAACCTCTCCGGCAAGCTCGAGCATCTTCGGGCCCTGTGCACCCATATAGATAGGTACGTTGCCTGCCTTGAATGCCATCTTTGCACCGCTGATCTTGACCATTTCGCCGGCCAGGTTGACCTTTTTGCCGGTGAAGAATGCACGGAGTGCCTCAATGCTCTCCTTTGTCATGGTCAGTGGCTTGTCCCATGAGATACCCATTGCATCAAAAGTTGCCTTGTCTCCCGGACCAAGGCCCAGGATCGCACGACCTCCGGAGATCTCGTTGATGGAAGCAATGCTTGAAGCTGTCACAGCGATGTTCCTGGTGTACGGATTTGTCACACCGGTACCCAGCTTGATGCTGTTGGTGTTCATGGCAAGAACAGCTAAGGTGGAGTACACATCACGGTTGTTGTAGTGGTCAGTGATCCATACGTTATCGAATCCCTGTGTTTCAGCAAGCTTTGCATAGTGAGCGATCTTGAGAACCGGGTCGCTTGGTACAAACTCTATTCCAAATGTCATTTGAATCCTCCTGTAAAAGTGTTGTTATTCAGGTGGCTATACATATTTAAAACTTTGTTGGTTAGGTTCGCCATCAGAAAAGGGAGTTACATAGAACAGGGAACAATTGTAGGGCAACAGCACATTGATTTTCTGTAAGTCCTTGTATCAGGTCCTGATGGAATTATCCACTAACATATATAAAAACCCGCACTCCACTATGGATACAGCAGTGAAAGACGCGGTCACCGATACAGATATATTACAGAAGTTTCAGATGATTCCTTGACAAAACAATAACTAACATCTATGGGGAGGTGGAAGTTCAGTACTTGGTAGCATCACGGACACATAGTGGCATTCAGGCCTCACTAACGGACCTGTTCTTGAAAATGTAAATCTCTGGTATTAACAGATATATCAAAAAGAAGTGATCAGCATGAAATGTTATGAATGCTCAAAAAATGACAAAAACACTGATACTGTAGCTATCTGTATAGTCTGCGGAAGAGGAGTATGTAAACAACACCTGGTAAGGGAAGACACTCCCGTATGGGAAGGGGAATACAGCATCAGGTTAAAATGCGGCATGGGAGTCGAATGCAAATACGAGGATGTGCAGCATATAAAGAAAATACTGTGCATACCCTGCCATGAGGCCCTGAAGGAAAACTACTAGGTGATATCATGATGAAATGCTATGATTGCATGGAAACAGGAAAGGACACTGAATCTGCATGTGTGTGTATCGTATGCGGCAAAGGACTATGTATGGACCATGCCAGGGAATTTGAGCTGCCGGTGTCAGTGGGAAAGCCGCCTCATGTGGAAAGGCTTCCAAAGGGACTGCCCCGGTTAATGTGCAGCTACTGCCTGGATCATACCATCGAGGACGGATTCGACTGAACGTTCATTCTCAAACAAGGAGTTGGAAGATATGTGTGGAAACGCAAAGAGATACGAAGATGAGAAAGGGAATAAGGACAGAATAATAAACGGGGAGAAAACAAGGCACGAAGGACTGCTCGGAGACATGTCCGAGAAACTTGGGTTCACACCATATATACTGGAGACCCTTGACGAGCTGGAACCGGAGTTCCTCCACAAGTACAATATGTGCAACAGCAAGCTTCTCAAGGACGGTGTGCTTCCTGCAAAGACAAAGATCCTGATGGCACTGGCCGTAGTAGCCTCAAAGCAATGTGAGACCTGCGTTGTTGCTCAGATGAAGAGCGCCCTCAATCACGGAGCGACAAAAGAGGAGATCATGGAAGTGATGGATGTGATCTTCATCACCTCCGGAGCACCTGCTGTTGCAGCCTGCAGGCATGCACTGAGAATGCTTAAATAAGGATCAGGAGGACCCCTGGTCCTCTTTTGATCTTAATTGTCCATTGCATCGGGCACTGACCTTACGAGCTGCGCCTGCTGCATGGCACACCATACCAAAACGGAGGAAACACTATCAGAGCCACCATCCTATTGACCGCGATCATGGCGTTCTCATTACTTGCAGGCTGTACGAGTGCAGCAGAGCCCACACCTGCAGGAGAATATTCCTCATCGGAATTCACAGCTGCCAGCAAATGCCAGCAGTGCCATGCAATCATCCATTACCAATGGGAAGGAACGATGCATGCAAATGCATATGCTGACCCCTTATACCAGCGGGAGTTCCATGCAGCCGGCAAGGATACTGAAGGGCTGGTCGATGAGTTCTGCTCCCGCTGTCACACTCCCATAGGCGTACTTGCCGGCGAGATACCCCCTGCAGACGGATCACAGCTCAGTGAGATCGCACATGAAGGAGTTCAATGTGACTTCTGCCATACGGTCTCTGGCAGTAACGGCACCGGCAATGCGCCTTTCATCGCCAGTCCGGGTAATATGAAATGGGGGCCATTCAATGATTCGAAGTCAGCTTACCACGCCTCAGAATATCTGGAGCTTCACACGCAGTCTGAATTCTGTGGCATGTGCCACCAGGTCAGTCATCCTGTCAATGGCCTTGTGATCGATGATACCTACAGCACATGGAAAGAGAGCTACTACGGACAGAACGGTGTGACCTGTCAGGACTGCCACATGAGCCCGGGAATTACCGAATTCAAGGCTAATCCCGGCAGGTCCGCATCAAGTTCAGTAAAGAGGGAGCACATATCACTGCACGGCACCGTAGGAGGAAATGCATTCGTAACTGGGATGCTGGGAGCTGAGAAACAAAGGAAGCTCGCCATTGAGAGACTGCAAAAAGCCGCAACTCTCAGCCTTGATGCACCCCTTACTGCAAACAAAGGAAACAATGTCACTATCGAGGTAGCTATCACCAACTCAGGTGCAGGCCACATGCTGCCCACAGGAGTCTCCGAGATCCGCCAGTTGTGGCTGCAGGTGGAAGTTACCGACAGCAAGGGACAGAATATCTACAGCACAGCAAAAGTGGGCAGCTCCCCGGGCATGGAACCGGGCATGATGTATAATACCGTGCTTGGGGACGGTGCAGGGAACGAGACCCTGAGCTTCTGGCTTGCGGACAGGGTCATTGCAGATAACAGGATAGCTCCCAGGGAGACCGTTATCGAGGAGCACACTTTCACCCTGCCGGAAAATACGGCATACCCGGTAACTGTGCTTGCAACCTTAAAATATATGTCAGCGCCCCAGGGACTGGTGGACCACCTGTTCGGAGAAGGGGTGCATGAAGTGCCTGTGATAAGCATGGTCCAGGCATCAGGCAGCATATATGACCCTGACAGGCCTGTGGAGGCCCAGGCAGAAACACCCGGTTTCACGGCTCCCATGGCAGCTGTCGCGCTGATAGCGCTGACTTTGTTATTGACGCTTCTCAACCCGGAGAAAAAACAATGAAAAGGAGGATATAGTAGTGCCTGTAAAAGTAGATAAAAGCAAATGTGAAGGCATCGGAGCATGCGTCCAGGCCTGCCCGACAAACGCGATAGAGCTTCAGGAGGACGGAAGCGGAGAACTCAGGTCCGTTGTCGCCCGGCCAGAAGATTGCGTTGAGTGCGGGATATGCATTGACGCCTGCCCCACGGAATCAATAAGCATCGAGTGATCAAGGAGACAGGAGTGCCATATGTCCGAAGGTTCAGCTATCCGGCTGCTTGGTATATCAGGCAGCCCTAGGAAGAAAGCCACAGATTATATTGTGAACGAAGCCCTGCGTTATGCACGGGAGAAATACGGTGCAGAAACCGAATACTTCTCTGCAAGCGGAAAGGACATGAAGTTCTGTATCCACTGTGACTACTGCGTGCGTACCAAACAGGGATGCATCCATAAGGACGATCTTGTGGAGCTGTACGAGAAAATGATCCGGGCCGATGCCTGGATAATAGGCACTCCGGTCTACCAGGGCACACTCAGCGCCCAGACAAAGACAATACTGGACAGGTGCAGGGCCGTGGTCGCCCGTGACCCGAAAGCGTTCATGAATAAAGTAGGTGCTGCAGCAGCCGTGGGAGGAGACCGAATAGGAGGACAGGAGCCTGCCATCAGGGCCATACATGACTTTTACGTTATCAGCGAAATGATACCTGTCGGAGGGGGATCTTTTGGGTCCAACCTGGGAGGAACCTTCTGGTCAAAGGACAAGGGAGCCGAAGGAGTAGCCGAGGACCCCGACGGGCTGAGGAGCCTCCGCAGGACAATGAAAAAACTGATGGAAACCACATTATTAATAAAGAAGGCAGAGCAGGAGTAAATAGATTGAAATTCCAGGCACATGTGAGTGAGATAATAAGGCGCAGCGAACATATCAAAAGCTTCAGGTTCAGAAGGCCTGAGGATTTTGATTATAAAGCAGGGCAGTACATTGTGGTAACGCTTGATGTTAACGGCAAAAGCATAAGCAAACCGTTCAGCCTTTCAAGCAGCCCTACGGAAAAAGAGCACCTGGAGTTCACAAAGAAACTCACCGGCCATGAATATTCGGATGCACTGGATTCCATGGTAAAAGGAGATACCTTCAACATCAGCGGTCCCTACGGCAAGATGACCTATGAGGGAGAATACGAGAAGATTGCCCTGCTCAGCGGAGGGATAGGTATCACCCCCATGAGGAGCATCTGCAGATACTGCACTGATATGTCACTGGATACGGACATTGTGCTGATCTGCAGTGACAGAAGCGAAGAGGACATGATATTCTGGAAGGAGCTATCGGAAATGCTTAGCCTGAACCCTCACCTGAAGGTGTTCCAGACCCTGACAAGGGCCTCGGAGGGCTGGACGGGGTCCAGGGACCGCATCAGCGAGACCCTTGTGAGAAGGGAATTGCCTGACTATGCAATAAGGGAGTTTTACATTTGCGGGCCGCCTCCCATGGTAGACTCGATGGTGGAAATACTGCGCTCCCTAAGCATACCGGACATGAGGATAAAGAAAGAATCGCTGATAGGATACTGACACAGGCGGCAATATACACAATAATACCAGGAGAGACTACAAAATGAAGAGGATAGTATGGGGGATAACAGGCTCAGGGGACCTGATAAAGGAAACGTACGACGTAATGGTGGATATCAGCAAAAGAAGTGATGTCGAGATAACAGTCTTCCTTTCAAAGGAAGGGGAAACTGTTCTCAAGTGGTACCATATGTGGGGCGACCTGCAGAAAGACTTCCCAGATTTCAAGAAGGAAGGAGGACCTAACTCACCTTTCATTGTGGGACCCCTGCAGGTGGGCCACTATGATGCACTTGTCATTGCTCCTGCCACTGCCAACACCGTTGCGAAGATCGTCTATGGGATAGCAGACACCCTGCTCACAAACGCAGTTGCCCAGACAGCAAAGGGCGAAACCCCGATCTACATAATGGCAGTGGACCAGAAGAGAGGGAGTGTGCAGACCATATCACCCCAGGGAAAGACCATCAACCTGAAGATGAGGGAGATCGACGTTTCCAATACAGAGAAACTTGCAGGGATGGAGAATATCACCGTGATCCAGAAGCCTTCAGACCTGTACGATATAATCGGCGTGAGCAGGCCTGACAGGACCTGATGCTGCAGAGATGCTCGTCCCTCAGAAAAATGTGTAACCTTCAGTAAGATATATCTGCGGGAGCGATTCCCGTAAAAGGTCCAGCTGCTTCACGGCCCTGGAGACTGCAAAGGCTGCGATTATACTGTCAAGGGCATCCCCGTCTGCATTCTTATGGGCGGCCTCCCTTATGAGCGGGGAGAGAGTTATTCCCCGGTCCAGCATTTCCTCAAGGATGTACTCTCTTGCTTCTGAGTCCCGGAAAGACCTGCCTTTGTAAGGGATATAGAGGCCTTCTTTTTTCAACGTAGAGGCGGGACATACCTCTATAAGCCAGGGCTTGTCACTGGCAGGTTCCTGCATGGGCAGGACGCGTGCCGAATCCTCGGTCACAAGAGGGCTCAGCACTTCACGGATACCGAAATAGGTCTGCCTGTAGAGCCGGAGGTTGTACACACAGAACGGAGCTTTGACCTCTGTGTCAGTCAGGCGCTTAAGCTCACTGCCGGGGGCAAGTGATCTCATATCCTCACGGAATTGCTCGGCTGAGGAATACCTGCCGGAAAAAGCAGTTATGAAAGATCTCCAGTCAGAATCATTATTCCCGGAAAAAAGCAGCGGATGAGGCAGGCTGAAAGGGAAATCCATACCGAATATCCCTTTGCCACTTCCCTTTATCAGGGACCGCATTGCAAGCAGGCATGAATCAAGGTCCTTTGCCCCGCCTGCAACTACCTTCGATATAGGGTAACAGGCAGAGATGTCAAGGATACCTTCATTGACAATACCTTCACTTATCCATATCTTATTGCATGCTGTCTTTGAGCCACTGAAGTCAACACCATATATCCGGCGCTGTCCTTCAGTATATATCATGCTGCAGCCTGTTTCGGCTTTCAGTTTGCACGCTCGCCGCGGATGAACTCACTGGTCATCTTGTGAGCCTGATCGTCGGTGAACTGCCTGGGAGGATGCTTCATGAAATAGGCAGACGGTGAATAAAGCACGCCGCCAGTCCCTCTGTCAAGGGCAAGCTTGCAGCACCTGATGGCATCTATCACTACACCCGCGGAATTTGGAGAATCCTCCACTGAGAGACGCAGCTCCAGGTTCATGGGCACGTCCCCGAAGAGCTTGCCTTCCATTCTCAGGAAGCAAACTTTATTATCGTTCTGCCAGGGAACGTAATCGCTTGGTCCGACGTGGATATTGTCATCGTCCAGACGCTGTGCGACTACGGATTGTACAGCTTCTGTCTTGGACGTTTTCTTAGAGGCAAGCCTGCTGCGGTTGAGCATGTTCAGGAAATCAGTATTACCGCCGGTATTAAGCTGGTAGGTTCGCTCCAGTTTCACACCGCGCTTGTTGAAAAGGTCCGCCAGCGTTCTGTGGGTGATGGTGGCACCCAGCTGTGCCTTGATGTCGTCCCCAATTATTGGGATACCCTTCTTTTCAAACCTGACAGCCCACTCCGGGTCACTTGCTATAAAGACAGGCATGTTGTTGATACATGCAACACCGGCATCAAGGGCGCAGTCCATATAAAACCGGGTTGCCTGTTCAGAGCCTACCGGAAGATAGTTGAGTAATATCTCTGCACCTGAGTCTTTCAGCTCTTTGACGATACCCTCCTTAGTGGCTTCAGGCTGTCCTGAAGGTACAAAGGTCCTCTTCTCATCGAAATCCTTCATGTGGTCTGAGAAGCCGTCGAGTGTGCAGCCCATTTTTACAAGTACGCCGGTTTTGGGAATGTCACTGCAGAACACAGCAGTGCAGTTAGGCGGCGCAAAGATAGCCTCCGAAACATCCTTTCCCACTTTCCTCATGTCGATATCGAAGGCTGCAACCACCTCAATATCGGAAGGCCTGTAACCACCGATATCCCAGTGCATCAATCCTATGGAGTCGTTTTCACTTTTGTCCCTATAGTACTCGATACCCTGGATCAGAGAGCTTGCACAATTGCCAATACCCGCAATTGCGATCTTGATTTTATCCATCACATTACCTCTATCAAAATAATACTTTTAAAATACTGGAATCAAACTAAATATAACCTTTGTAAAGGATGATAGTGAATAAAAAGGTTTCTAAATAAAGGTTTAGCCAGCCTTTTTTTTCTAAAAAGGATCAACAATGCCCAGTTCATACCTGCTTTAAACGGAGCCAACCTTCGAAAGTTATATTAAGCCCGACTTTGATAACGTGAAGCAGTGGGATTTGTTCATAGGCAGGCAAACAAAAACAGGATCGCATTTGACTGACTATACTTGACTTTCATTCTGTCGGAGATATGAGCATGAAAGATGTGTTAAAAGAAATATCTGACAAGCTTGACAAGCTTGGATCCGTTGACGAAGCAATTGCAATGGCCATTGAACTTGAAAACGAAGGACGGGAGTATTATATGGAAAAAGCGTCCGGTATGAGCAGTGAAACTGTCATGGGTCTTTATATCTTCCTTGCAGATGAGGAAAAGAAACATGCAGAATATCTTCGTCAGTACAGGGAACAAAAAAAAGCTCCGGTTGTGGAATTCAGTTACCCTGATTTCAAGGCTTCCTTCACAAAGGAGTTCTCCGGCAAGGAACTGGGAGAAATAAGTATTCTCCTGGCAGCCCTCAGGTTTGAGCACAAGAGCGAGTATTTCTACACAGAGCTGGCAAGAAGAACAGATGACGAGGAGCAGAAAGCCTTCTTTGAGAATGTTGCCGCTGCCGAAAGAGGCCACTACAGGATAATAGACGAGCTTCTTGAAGCAGCCACCGAGTTCAGGATGCAGACGTGAATATACAGGAGACGGGATTATGGATGAGCTACAGCCATTGGAGATAGCGAAAGGGATCTACTGGGTAGGCGTTGTTGACTGGAACCTTCGGGACTTCCACGGATACGAGACCCCTAAAGGAGGAAGCTACAATGCATACCTGATCATCGATGAGAAGATAGCACTTATCGATACGGTGAAGGCAAGTTTCTCGGACGAGATGCTCAGGAGGATAAGACAGCTCGTTGACCCTGCAAAGATCGATTATGTCATCTCCAACCACGTGGAGATGGATCACTCGGGATCACTGCCTGCTATCATGGACATTGCCACGAATGCCACCCTCATTGCAAGCCCGAAGGGGAAATCAGGACTATGTGAGCATTATAAGGAGATGGGATGTGATGACTGGAACTTCCGGGTGGTAAAGACCGGGGATGAGATAAAACTGGGGAAGAAGACGCTGATGTTCATAGAGGC
Source organism: Methanolobus chelungpuianus (assembly GCF_024500045.1). Lineage (NCBI taxonomy): Archaea > Methanobacteriati > Methanobacteriota > Methanomicrobia > Methanosarcinales > Methanosarcinaceae > Methanolobus > Methanolobus chelungpuianus. Next base: position 177,281 of record NZ_JTEO01000004.1, on the reverse strand, counting down.
GACCATGCTGCACTGGCCTGACAGCATGCAGACATATCTCAAGGAAGACAGGATACTATTCTCCAATGATGCGTTCGGCCAGCATGTGGCAACTTCCAAGCGCTTTGATGACGAAGTGGATGATGTAATGGAAGATGCAGCTGTCTATTATGCTAACATCCTGTTGCCTTTCAGTGCGCAGGTACTCAAATACATCGATAAGCTGAACGAGCTTGGAATAGGCATAGAGATGATAGCTCCAGCCCACGGGATAATATGGAGGAAAGACCCGGCAGGGATAATCGAAGCCTATGGAAGGTGGGCACGGGGGGAGGTGTCAGAGAAGGTGCTTGTGATATATGACACCATGTGGAGCAGCACCGAGAAACTGGCGATGGAGATTGCCGAGGGTGTCAGGGAGGCAGGTGTGGAAGTAAGGATACGTCACCTGAGAAAGAATGACTGGAGCATGACCATGAAGGAGATCATGGACTCGCCGGTCATTGCTATTGGCTCCCCTACGATGAACAATAAGATGTTCTACACAGTTGCCGGATTCCTGACATACATGACAGGGCTTCATCCGAAGAATAAGAAATATTTCCTTTTCGGGTCCTATGGCTGGGGCGGCGGTGCGACCAAAGGTATGGAGAAGGAGATGGAAGCAGCAAGATACGAACTTGCCATGGAAAGCCTGCAGGTCAAGTTCAGGCCTTTCAAAGAAGACCTGAAAGCATGCAGGGATATCGGTGGCCGTCTTGCAGAGATTGCAAAGGAAATGACAAGATCCTGATTTAGATATGGCAGCATTATTATAGAATAATGGTAAAAGTATAGGACAACGGTAAAACAAAAACAATAAAACAGCGTGGTAAAAATGAGATTTGACGGAGAACTTGAAGCTGAATTCTATGAACGCTCGAAGAAGAATGCAGAGAACGGCGGATACAAGCTGAACAGTGACTGGGATGTCATCACCACTGCGGTAAAAGGTATCTGCAATAACAAGAGACAATTTGGAGAATGGTACTGCTTCTGCCAGCCGAGGACCGGGGACAAGGAGAAGGATAAAAAGATCATCTGCCCGTGTGCCGCAAGGGCAAAGGACCTTGAGACGCGTGGCTCCTGCAAGTGCGGTCTTTTCATAAAATAAGGACTAAGGTGCGATTCCTGCACAGGAAGGGGAAACTTTCCCCCTTCCTTCAACAGTTCATTGCTTTTTTGACCGATGGGAAGTATCCGATACTTAAACACGTTCTCTGAAGACAGGCTTAAATCAGAGGATGATAGATTACTGATCATTCGGCATCTTTAGGAAATAAGATGCCACAGGTATAGGGGGAGTAATATCGGACATCGAAGCCAATGATCTGGAAGAAGGGGCATTCCTTCAGGCAGAGGAGCAGGAAAAGACGTCTGTTGCAAGCCAGCCCGCATATGGCACATATACAAGGGCCCTGGAGGATCTTATCAGGCAGCTGCCGGTGATAGTCCTCGTGCGCCCCGCAGTAAAGAATGGACCTGTAAAGATTATCTCAGCAAAGATATCCGTCCTGGGGTACAGACCTGAGGACTTCAGCTCCGGAGAACTCACATATGAGGATATCGTCGATCCGCAGGAGCTGCCCGGTGTAATGCTCGAACTGCTTGAGAACGCAAGGGAGGGAGCTTACAGGCTCACCCTGAGATACAGGGTAAAGACAAAGAGTGGCGAACTAATGCCTGCAGAGGACCATACCTTCATCCAGAGAGATGATAGCGGAGAGCCTGCCTACTTCACGACAGTGATAACACTGCTGGACTGAAGCACATTCACTGCATACCGGGGTGTTATCATTTCCTGCGTGTTTGCAATCAGCGAAACGTTCTATGATATACTTTTCAGACAGGGTAAGCCTGTAGCCGCCTGCCCCGGAGGAGCGATGCTCAACAGCGCGGTCTCACTTGGCAGGGCAGGCATTCCTGTCGAACTGGTAAGCGAATTCGGAAGAGATGCCCTTGGAGACACCATATGCGGGTTCCTGAAAGAGAACAAGGTGTCAGGCCAGTATGTGACCCGATATGATAACAGGAAATCCCCTCTGGCCCTGGCGCTACTGGATAGTGCCAACAATGCCCGTTACAGTTTTTATGAGGACTTCCCGTCGGAGAGGGAACTGAAGTCTAACATGGATCTTAAGGGAGATGATATCCTCATGTTCGGCTCCATCCTTGCGTGCCTGGAACCTCTCAGTGAAGGGCTGAACCGGATACTTGGGAAAGCAGCCAGGACAGGCGCGACTGTGTTGTATGACCCTAACATCAGGAAGGATTTCACGCCTGATATTGACAGCATCGGACACCTTATCGACAGTAACATCCGGAAGGCCGATATTATCAGGGCTTCGGATGAGGATATGATGTCTCTTGGCGGGTGCAGGAATGCTGATGAAGCCTATGACTACGTACTTGGTGCAGGAGGCGACTGCCTTGTGTACACCACCTCAGGCAGAGGAGTGTATCTGCGAACCCCTTCGCTGTCAGAATACTACAGCACACCGGATATAGAGACTGTCAGCACCGTGGGTGCAGGAGACAGCTTCAATGCAGGGATCGTGTACACTTTGTGCAGGGAAGGCATTGGGAGGAAGCAGCCCGGGAACATTCCCGCGGATGCATGGGACCACATTATCGGGAATGGCATTGGTTTTGCCACCGAGGTCTGCATGAGCACTGAGAATTACATCTCCAGGGAGTATGCCCTCAGACTTGTATCCTGAAAGGCGGTACAAATATCTATAAATGTTAATCCTTCAATCAATGTATGGGAGAGTGAATTGGTGGAAGGTCCGGTGGAAGATGAGCTTCCGTCTGTTGAAGAGATATTTGCCAAAGCAGGGACTTCCGAAAAAGGACTTACAGAAGAGCAGGCGTCCCGGCAACTTGAGAAGTATGGCTACAACGAGCTGACAGAAAGAAAAAAGACGACAGCCTGGCGGATATTCAAAAGGCAGTTTGCCGATTTTATTGTATGGGTGCTCATAGCAGCAGCTATCATTTCTCTTCTGGCTGACGAGGTTATAAATTTCTGGGTGATACTGTTCATAATAGCCCTTGTGATTATACTGGGATTCATCCAGGAATACAGGGCAGAGAAGGCTATTGAATCCCTGAAGGACATTGTCAGGCCCGAGACTACGATTATCAGGGGCGATAAGCTCAGGAACGTGCAGACAAAGAATGTCGTACCCGGCGATGTGCTGGTCCTTGAGATGGGAGACAATATCCCTGCAGATGCGGTTGTATTCAGATCGGACGGCCTCAGGGTCGAGGAGGCAGCCCTTACAGGTGAAAGCGAGCCTGTATGGAAAGACGTGGGAGAGGCAATATTCGCAGGCACGCAGATAGTTCACGGTAAATGCAGGGCTGTGGTCATATCCACAGGAATGGGCACAAAGATCGGGGAGATAGCAGGCCTCATCCAGGCTGATGACGAGCCCACACCCCTGCAGAAAAAAGTTACAAACCTATCAAAGAAGCTTGCAGCGATAGCTCTGCTTGCCTCACTCACTACATTCATCCTGGGATTGCTCACAGGGGCTCCTCTCACCGAGATCCTGCTGGTGGCGCTTGCACTGGCCGTGGCTGCAGTACCCCAGGGATTACCTCTTATTATGACGATCACACTTGCCTTCGGGATGAGAAGAATGGCCCAGCATAATGCCATCGTGAGGAAAATGCTGGCTGTCGAGACCCTGGGCTCAACTACGATCATCTGCACCGACAAGACAGGGACGCTTACCAGGAACGAGATGACTGTGGAAAGGGTCTTTGCCAGCGGGCAGGTTATCGAGGTAACCGGTTCAGGATATACTCCCGAAGGAGAGTTCCTGAGAAAAGAAGAGAAGATTGATATCTCCCATCACGATACTACAAAGAAGTTACTCAAGGCTGTTGCATTGTGTAACACGTCGTCCCTTGAGAAAAGAGAAGGAGACTGGGACACCGTGGGAGACCCAACGGAGATAGCCCTTGTGGTTGTTGCCGCAAAGGCCGGGCTGTGGAAGAATGAACTTGATAAGGAATATCCCATGATCGACGAGATCGCCTTTACTTCCGAGAGAAAGCTCATGACAACCGTCCACAGGCAGGAGGACAGGAGAATCTCTTTCACAAAGGGAGCTCCCGAGTATGTCCTTGAGCGCTGCTCCCGAATAGAGAAGGAAGGCAATGCCCTCGACCTGAAAGATGACGAGCGCAGAATCATACTGGATATGAACCATGAAATGGCTTCATCTGCATACCGTGTGCTCGGAGTTGCCTGTAACGAGAACCCCGGGGACCCCTCCGCAGAAGACCTTGAGAGGGATATGACTTTCCTAGGGCTCGTGGCCATGATAGACCCTCCGAGGGATGAGGTCAGAGAGGCCGTGAGGATAGCACACGATGCGGGTATCAAGATAATTATGATAACCGGAGATAATCCGGATACAGCCAAGGCCATAGCCAGGCACGTCGGACTTCTGGATGATGCGGATGCCTGCCATACCGACACCGGCCCTCTTGGCGAGAGTGACAGAAAGATACGGCACATCATGGCAGACTGTGCCGTGACAGGCTCCGAGCTTGACGAGCTGAGCGAAGAGGAGTTCGAGAAGGTAGCTTCCAGGATCAGCGTCTACGCAAGGACAATGCCCGAGCAGAAACTGAGGATAGTTAAAGCGCTGCAGAAGAATGGGGAGATCGTCGCCATGACCGGGGACGGCGTCAATGACGCGCCCGCCCTGAGGAAAGCTGACATAGGCGTGGCAATGGGACTTAAAGGAACTGACGTGGCGCAGCAGTCCAGCTTGATGGTGCTGCAGGATGACAACTTCGCAACCATCGTAGAGGCTGTCAAGAGAGGCAGGTCGATCTACGAGAACATAGAGAAGTTCACAACGTATCTTATCTCCAGGAACTTCACAGAGGTCACGCTTATCATGCTGGGACTTCTACTGCTGGGTTTTGACCTTATTCCCCTGCTTGCCCTGCAGATCCTGTTCATCAACATGTTCGACGAGATAATGCCTGCAATAGCCCTAGGTCTTGATCCTGTGCAGGAAAAGATCATGAATAAGCCACCGAGGGACCCGGAGGAGAGCCTGCTTAAGAAGAGGAATGTGATCATCATGGTCAGCATGGCTGCCGCCATGGCGTCGTCGGCCTTTCTGGTGTTCCTGCTCAATGACCCCGCAGGCAATACCACAATGGCAAGGACGCTTACGTTTGCCACCATTGTAAGCATGATCCTTTTCATACCGTTCGCTTTCAGATCCCTTGAAGAACCTGTCACAAAGATAGGCATCCTGAGCAACCGGCTGATGATAGTAGGTGTGCTCAGCACTGTCCTGCTCACACTCTCGGTAATGTACATCCCGTTCCTGAACGATATATTTGAGCTTGTGCCTCTTTCACCCTCCGACTGGGTACTGCCGCTTGGAGTTGCATTCATAACGCTCCTCTTTGCGGAAGGTATCAAATACGGAGTACGGGGTATGAAATGATGTAGCCAGAATGACACAGGGCCCAGCGGCAGGAAGTACGCTCCGTTATTTAGTTCAAAGGGCCTGAACTAATAATATATGGACTGTCGCGGAGTATTACAAAACTTATTATCTCACAAGAACAATAGTCACATGATGAAAATCGAGCCAAATGCAGAGTGTCCGGAACCTTACATCCTTCCTGATAAAGTAGCCATGCTGGTCCATGAGACAATGCAGGAGGATGTCGGTCCCCTGGTATCTCTTTTTAAGGTCCTTTCCGATCCTGTCAGAATACATATCCTCAGGGCACTTGAAGTGAGCGAGCTCTGCGTCTGCGTACTGGCTGAGATCACGGATTATAAACACTCCGCTCTCTCATATCATCTTAAGCTGCTCAAGGATGCAAATATGGTGGAATCAAAAAGAGAAAGGAATTTCCAGACCTATTATCTCACTGATTTCGGAAGATCCCTTTTACACACCATTGAACGTTCCATCAGCGACAGATTCCAGAAGGAATTATAGGCTTTCTGCAGGCAGGGCCGTGTTAAGCTTTACGTAGGTCACTCCCTTGAGGGCCATGATCTTCTCGGCAACGGTCTTGACTTCCTCACCCTCCCCGTCAAGGATGATCACCTCGAGGCAATTGTCATGGTCGAGATGGATGTGAATAGCAGATTTTATGAGGTGGGAGTAATCATGCTGGATATCCGTGAGGGCGCTGGACAGGCCGCGCTTCGTGTGGTCATATATGAGTGTGATAGTGCCCACGCGCCTGCCTTTTACGTCGCTCATCCACTCATAATGGGTAATATAGTTCCTGATGGAGTCCCTGATGCCTTCAGACCTGGAGGAGTATCCCCTTTTTTCAATAATGGTATCAAATTTCGTCAGAAGGTTTTCCGGAAGCGATACACCTATGCGCATAAGTTCCTGGTCCATTGTTAAATTCACCTTGAATAAGCATTATTAGTTTGAAATAATAACAACATGTAAATTGTAATAACATTTAGTGTCACTTATAATACATAAATTCAGACATAAATAGTTATACGATATCAAGCATAAAAGATTAAAGCACAGAATACCTTAGAGGGGTGATGTTATGAAAAAAGAACAGTTATACTCAGGGAAAGCAAAGACAATATACAAGACCGACGATCCGAAGAAACTGGTTGTTGAATTCAGGGATAGCCTCACGGCATTCGACGGCAAGAAGAAGAGCGAAGCTGCGAGAAAGGGGTACTATAACGCCCAGATCTCAAGGAAGATCTTCGAGATGCTTGAGAAAGAAGGTATCAAGACCCACTACATAGACATGGTTTCAGATACTGAGATGCTTGTTGACGCAGTTGAGATCGTTCTCATCGAAGTCATACCGCGCAACATTGCGGCAGGCTCAATAACCCGCAAATACCCGATAAAGGAGGGTACCGTATTCAAGAAGCCTGTTGTCGTCCTGGACTACAAGAGCGATGAATACAGCGACCCGATGCTCAACGAGGATATTGCCGTTGCAATGGGGGTAGCCACATACGAGGAAATAGCCCAGATACGTTCCATGGCACTCAAGATAAATGACATACTCGTGAAATACCTTGATTCCAAAGGCTTCCTGCTCCCCGACTTCAAGCTGGAGTTCGGAAGGAAGGACGGGGAGATAGTCCTGGCCGACGAGATCTCCTGTGACACCTGCAGGCTCTGGGACAAGAGCACGGGACAGTCCATGGACAAGGATATATTCCGCTTTGACAAGGGTGACCTTTCCAAGGCCTATGAAGAAGTCGCAAGGCGCATAGTACCGGAGATATTTAAATAATATCTCTGCCATTATTTTTACACTTACACTTACAATTATTCCGAGGGGAAAGATGGAAAAATACGATGTCATAGTTGTGGGTGCAGGCATAAGCGGCCTGCTGGCGGCACTCACGCTATCAAAACACGGCAACAGAGTCCTGGTTCTTGAAAAAAACAGTTTTGTCGGCGGCAATTGTAACAGTTATATGGTAGACGGCTTCCAGGTTGACACCGGTGCACACGCCATCACGCATCTGGAAGTGGGACCGCTGAGAAGGCTGATGGACAACTATTTTGATTACATGCCTGTCTTTGAGGACTACGGGCACTATTATGTAAGGACAGAGGACCAGTTCCTGAAAGTTCCCTCGAACATAAGGGATTTCGTTACGTTCGACGTGCTTCCGAAGAAGGACAGGCTGATCGTCTCGCAGGCTATAACCAAAGCGCTGACACTCTCCACCTTTGGCATCGACCTTTCAAAACAGTCCGTGCAGGAGTTCATCCCGGATAACCTTTCAAAGGACACCTATGATTTCGTGGATACGATATCTTACTTCCTCTCGGGAAGGGACATGAAAGAGACATCTGCACAAAGGATCCTTTCAGGCAGCAGTTTTGTAAGGGACAGTGTTCCCCAGGAGCAGATGGAAAGCATTATGAAGGCCCATGAAAAGCCACAGACCGAGCCTGTCCTCAAATCCATATTGCCCTCCAACCTGCATACATCCCTGCAGACGAGGATGAACAAGGCATCCAAGCCGCTTACGACACTTGGGAGACTCGCTACCAACAGGGTAAGCTATTCCCAAGGGTACCCGAGAAAGGGACTGAAATCACTTCTTAATGCACTGCTTTTCTCCCTGCCACGCAGCGTGGAGATAAAGACAGATTGTGAAGTAAAGAACATACTCACTAATAGCGGCAAAGTTGTCGGGGTTGAAGCAGATGAGACATACTATGCAGGTACTGTGGTGTATACCGGCTTTGTTACCGACCTGCCCCGGCTGGTAGAGACCCTGCCAAACTCATATATGGAGGAACTAAGGAACGTGGATCATGCCAGGAGCCTGACAGTATGGCTCGGGCTGGACTCCGTCATGGAGGAGTTCAATTACATCGGATCGGAGATATGGTTCAAGAACCATCCTTACTGGGCCATGCCCATCAGCAACTACGACTCTTCCCTTGCACCCAAGGGCAGGCAACTGGTAGGCTTTTCATTCATCATCGGTCTCGATAGTGACGAGGGTTCTGAGATAAAGAAGGCATATGAAACGATCTATCATGCTATTCCCGGTATCGAGGACCATATCCAGATGAGGCACGAGCAGATCACTGTTCCCGAAAAGGCTGCAGTGACCATCAACGGATATTTTGCTGACATCAGGACACCTATCAACAACCTGTATGTGGCAGGCACCGATACCGACCGACGCAGCATGGGGATCACCCGCGCAGCCTACTCGGTAATAGAACTGCTTCAGCGTATGAACGAGGACGGTAACCTTCACAAATAGACGGGAAAGGCAAAAGAAGAAAAAGATGGCATCTGAGGATCATCTCCTCAGGATCATAGTCCTCAGCCTGTCAGCAGCATGCTCTGCATTGTCTGCTATCTTGCCGATACCCATTACTAGGCGTGACAGGTGGAAAACGCCCACGCCTCCAAGCACATCCTCGTTGCGGAACACCTTGCGCATCAGTTCCTTCTCAATGACATCGACCTGATGCTCCATTTCCTCGACCTGCACAACCAGTTCAAGGGTCTCATCGACATCCTTTTTGCTAAAAGAGGACTCCAGCAGCTCACTAAGCGTGTCAACGAGCTTCTCGTAATGTTCAACAGTGGCAAGTGTCCTTTCCATCAGTTCCATGAAACCTGCACGTATCTCCGGCGGGGCATCGAAGCTGCGCAGGGTGAGCCAGTAGGAGACTTCCTGGGCTTCGTCGGATATGGAATCCTGCGGTTTGAGGAAGTTCAGCAAGTCCGTGGCATGCACAGGAAGCATGATGGAAGATGACAGCTCGCCCCTTATGGTCTGCTTGATGACATCCGCCTCATGCTCGATCACATCGATCTCCCGGTTGAGCTTCTCAACCTTTTCCATATCGCCTTCGCAGAAGGCATGTACGGATTCACTTAGTTTTCTAACGCAGTCTCCTCCCTTGTTCGCATGCATGCACAGGGGTTTGAACGGGGAACTTGCAAATATGTTCAATACCGAGCGGATGTATTCCTTCTTCATATTCCTACTCCCATCAGTCCTACAAATATCAGGGCGGACGTCAGTGCTGCTACGGGCACCGTGACTATCCAGGAGAGAGCTATCTTCCCGATAACACTTAAATCAACCGCTGCAAGTCCTCCTGCCAGGCCCACCCCTATGACCGAACCCACGAGGGTATGTGTGGTCGAGATGGGAAGGGAGATATAGCTGTGCATTACCACAACCGATGCGGTCGCGAACTCAGCAGAAAAACCTCGAGTGGGAGTAAGCTCCGTGATCTTTGTACCTATAGTCTCTATTACGCGATAACCCCATGTGGCGAGACCGAAGACCATTCCAAGACCTCCCATGACCATTACCCATATAGGGACAGATATGCCTGCCAGATCAAGCACGTGAAGAGCGGCGTAAAGGGGACCCACGGCATTCGCCACATCATTCGAGCCGTGCGCGAATGCGATATAACATGCCGTGGCTATCTGCAGGAAGACGAACTTGTTCTCGATCTTGTAAGGATCTTCTGTCTTCTGCAATATGAAGTACCTTATCAGGGAGAATATGATATAAGCAAGGATGGCACCCAGCACAGGAGAGATAAGCCAGCTGCTAACGATCTTGACAAGCACGGCCCAGTTTATCTCATGAAGGCCGATGATTCCGTTAAATGCGGCTACGAGACCAAAACCCAGGACAGCGCCAACAATTGAATGTGTTGTAGAAACTGGAAGATTGTAGAAGGTCGCAAGGGTGATCCAGAAACCTGCTGCAAGGATGGCTGCAAGCATTCCTATTGCAACAAGGTGGCTGTCAATGGCAGATATCGAATCAATGGGCACTATTCCCTTGGCAATCGTAGAGGTAACCCTCTTCCCGAAAAAGACAGCACCCGCAAACTCAAAGAATGCAGCAACGATGATGACCTGTTTAATAGAGAGCGCACCACTGCCTACAGAAGTTCCCATGGCATTGGCAAGGTCATTGGCACCGATATTCCATGCCATATATAGACCTGCTATGATAAGCGAAATTACAAGTGGATTGAATAAGTCCATTTTGTCGGATTCCTCGATGTATTTTTAGTACGGCTAAGGATCATATATAGATAAACCTGTCTTATTTAATCTAAATATTCCTATATATTCCTATATAGGCCTCCATAGTCCCGGACAGAAAACGAAGACAGGTTTTCAGAAGAAAGAGTCAAGGGTTCGCTGAGCTCTTATATTGGAAAGCATCTTTGCTTTTTCCATCCACTTCGTCTTGGGGGTACGCAGCCGGGTTGACATGTCCCTGAGTGCTTCCTCAACAGACTCAAATATCCCTGGCTGTGACCCAAGCGCCGAGCGTGATGCCTCGCGTACGACCCAGACGCCAAGCGGAGCCCAGTATTCAGGCCTTATCTCGCGTACCATGAACACCGATGCCTGCCTGCGTATGGAACTCAGGTATTCCAGAGCAGACAGCCGCGCTGCATAGTAACCGCCTGCAAGATTGGAGTATCCTTTCTTGCCACCATGATCCTCGCTGTCCGATTCGATCCATGTGCTCTGCCCGGTCCAGACAGCCTGCGGCATCCACACCTCTATCAGCTCGAAAGTGAAACTCCTTGGCAGGAACATTATCTCAAAATGATTACCAAAAGCTCCCCCGCTGAATACGCGGATATTGCTCAGCTGCTGGTAATCCCGCACCCGGGAAAGCATTTCCTTACCTACCAGGTCATCCACAGCCGTGATAGACCACCTGGTAGGCACCAGTTTCCTCTCCTGTCCCAGCAGGCCGATGGAAAGCAGGCGCGTGATATGTTCCACTGGGATATTGCCGCCCCACAGCTCGGAAACTGCATCCTTTGCAAGGGCATCGGTATCGTAGACAAGAGAGTCCACCTTTTTGGGGACCCTGGGATTCTCAGCTATATCAAAGTCCTTCAGTTCGCCTGAAGGACCCATGGGTGTCAGTACATTGTCAAATTTCAGTTCGTTCCGGATAGGCTTGCTGAACCATGCCTCGGTATCCACCGGCTTTTTTGACAGGGCCAGCTCCTGGGACTTCTCGATAAGAGGATTATCGGGATTGCGGGCATTCTTTACATTGACACCTGTGTTCGCCCTCACAAGTCTCGAACGGGATGAGATTATGTCCTGGATGCCCATTTTCAGCAGGGCCTTAGGGTCCTCGAGAAGGCTGGCCTCATCGCCCCCAAGCTGAGGAGGGATCATGGGACCTGCCCTTACCTCGGGGTAGTTGTGCCTGCCCACGAACACAGAAGGAGGGGAAGCACCAAAGATAGAGGTCTCACCGGTAATGCCGGAGAAAGTGGATTCTACTGACCGGAACTTTTCCAGGATAGGGCAGAATGGACGGCCACAAAGACCTTTACCCTTACATCGAACACACAGGCTGCTGCTCACTGCTTTACCTGGTCTCCGCAAAGGACGCAGTAGCCTGCGTCAGGCTCATTCTTGTTCAGCCAGCCGGAAATCTGGATATACTTACAGATATTGCACATGCCTATAATCTGTTCCTTAAGGTCCAGGCCCTCCAGGAGCTGGGATGCGAATTTGCGTATCTCCCGCTGTGCATCTTCTGACAGATAGACCTCTGCTCCCCTCTTCTCACTCAGGTACTGGGACACGGCTGCCCGTGAGAGGCCCAGAACTTCAGCCGCTTCCTGCTGGGTACGACCATGCTCTGATATAATCGTACGGGCTATCTCAGCGCGTATGGCGGGCAGTACCTTCTGTACCATGATCTCGCATGTAGTTTTCACTGGAATCTCTCCTGTTTTTTGAGGTGCTTAGTGTTGTTTATTACGGAAATCCTCAATGGCCTTACGAAGCGCATCCAAGGCAAAACCGGAGCACTTGCCCTTACCCTCAGGAAGACCTCCCAATGCTTCCTGAACATCCTCATTTGAAATCGCAAGGGCTTGGTCTATCGTCTTTCCCTTTGCAAGCTGGGTCACCATGGTGGACGTGGAGATTGCCACTACGCACCCGAAAGTCTTGAATTTGACATCAGTGAGCACATTGTCGTTTACCTTGACATACATGGTGATAACATCACCATCAACAGTACTGCCGACCTCACCGACGCCATCAGCGTCCTCAATCACCCCGACGTTCTTGGGATTTGTGAATTCTTCTATTGTCTTCCTTGAGTACATGTCTTTCTCCTGGGTGTTCAGCATTGTCCCGGGGAGGATATCTGCCGCAGTTTTGCCACGGTTTCCTGCAGCACTCCTGTAAGATGATCTACCTCATCCATTGTGTTCTCCCTTCCCAGGCTGACCCTGACAGAGCCATGGATGTAATCGGGCTCAAGACCGATAGAGGTCAGCACATGGGAGGAGTGAAGGGATCTGGAGGAGCAGGCCGAGCCGGTAGACACGGCAATCCCGGCCATGTCAAGCATCATGAGCAGGGACTCACCCTCAACATGCTTGAAACTGAAATTGGCATTGTTCGGGAGTCTCTGCTTGGGATGGCCGTTGAGCCGGACATCGCTTATTGTACCGAAGACATTCGAGATAAGCGAATCCCGCAGCTTTCCCATATGCGCTGAGTCCGCCCCGAGGCGCTCACGGGCAAGGGAAACTGCTTTTGCAAGACCCACTATACCCGGTATGTTCTCTGTACCCGGACGCAGACCACGCTCATGGCCTCCGCCAAAGATGACAGGATCAAGAGTTATGCCTTCACGCACGTACAGGGCACCTATTCCCTTGGGTCCGTGTATCTTATGAGAGGATATGGAGAGCATATCGACACCCAGCCCGTTCACGTCCACCGGGATCTTCCCCACCGACTGCACGGCATCGGTATGCAGGTAGAGATCATTTTCCTTTGCTATCCCTGCGATCTCCTTTACAGGCTGTATGGTACCGATCTCATTGTTGGCATGCATGATGCTTATAAGCACGGTATTGTCCCTGACAGCCCTCTCCACTTCCCCCAGATCCACAATACCCTCACTGTTAACAGGCACGTATGTGACCTCATGGCCCGCGCTCTCCAGGAAGCTGCAGGTGTTGAGCACCGCCGGGTGCTCGATGACAGATGTAATGATGTGCTGCCTTTTTCCTGCCTCACGGGAGAGGACACCCTGAAGGGCGATGTTATCGGACTCAGTGCCTCCCGATGTGAATATGATCTCTTCTTCCCTGGCACCGATGGATTCAGCCACCATGGAGCGTGAATCAGAAAGTGCCTCTGCCGCTTCCTGCCCGAAAGAATGCAGGCTGGAGGCGTTGCCAAACCGTTCTGTAAAATAAGGGAGCATAGCATCCATAACCAGTGGGTCCACAGCTGTGGTCGCACTATGGTCCATATATATCCGCTTCATACTATCCATCACAAATAGAGGATGCTCTTAATAAATAAATACCCTGCACCCGCCTGAAAAATGTCAATGCAGGGGACAGGATCCCGTCCCTGCTGAAGCAAGTAAGAAGAATGAACTAGAACAAACGGACAGGCCGTTCAATCCTTTATCTGTTCCGGAGAGAATCCCCTCTCAACAAGAACATCCTTCATGCGTCCTATGTGATTACCCTGCAGTTCTACACCATTGCCCTTTACAGTCCCTCCGCATGCGAATTTGGACTTCAGATACGTAGAGAGCTCATGAAGATCGATCTCATGGGCATCAAAGCCTTCGACAACAGTGACTTCCTTCCCATAGCGTCTTCTATTAACCTTTACCGTTATTCTCTGCTGCTCTTTTGCCACTTCTTCGCATATGCAAAGTTCCTTTGGCAGGCCACATACCGAACACATTTCAGAACTCATCTTTTGATTTATCCTCCGGGATTATTACCTATTTTAAACATTACATAGACTTAAATTAAAATAGATGATTAAAGTAAACAACAATGATATTAAAACCTAGTGGTGAATATGTCGCTACAAGTACCGAATTTGCATGTAGTGTATTCAAGCAGGCCCTCGGCCTGATGTTCAGGAAGAATATCCCCGAAGATCATGCCCTGATATTTGTTATGGACAGGAGCAGGAAAGTATCCTTACACATGCTTTTTGTCATTTTTCCCATTGATGCCATTTTCCTGGATGAGGACAAGAGAATAGTAAAGATATCCGGGCTCAGGCCATGGACAGGCTTATGCTCGTCCGGGACAAAGGTAAAATATATAATCGAGACTGCCAAAGGGACAGCAAAAAAAGCAGGCCTGAAGGTAGGCGACACCCTCACTTTCAGGAATGAATGTTAAGACATATTCCTCAAAGAAACGTTTATTAGTTTCCGGATGCTTTAAAAGCCTAGTTAATCGAGAGTTTAAATACCGAGGCACATGAATGTTATCTGAAAATGATTTTAAGATCGTTACTGAAAAGATGGGAAGGGAACCAAATCTTGTGGAACAGGGATGCTTCCTTAACCTCTGGAGCGAACACTGCTCATACCGCTCAAGTGCGCCATTGCTCAGGACCTTTACAACAACCGGCGAGCGAGTGATCATCGGGCCCGGTGATGATGCCGCCGTAGTCAACTTCGGGAACGGCTGGGTGCTTGCCATAGGAATGGAAAGTCATAACCACCCCTCATACGTAGACCCTTACAACGGGGCAGCCACCGGAGTAGGAGGCATCGTACGTGACATTATATCCATGGGCGCACGTCCCATCGCACTTATGGACCCACTCTACTTCGGGCCACTTAACAGTCCCAAGAACCTGTATCTCTTCGAGCACATCATCAAGGGTATTGCAGGATATGGAAACTGCATCGGAGTGCCCGTTGTTCGCGGAGAGGCGTTCTTTGACGAAGCATACAGCGGCAACCCTCTTGTGAATGTGGTGGCAGTCGGTCTTGCCAGGGAAGAGGATATCGTGACTGCATGTGCACAAAAGGCAGGAAACAAGCTTGTCCTTATGGGCTCGACCACAGGCAGGGACGGGCTTGGCGGTGCTTCTTTTGCTTCCAGGGACCTCTCGGAAGAGTCTGAAGCGGAGGACAGACCAAGCATCCAGATAGGCGACCCATTTACAGAGAAATTGCTGATCGAGGCAACCCTTGAAGTGATCAGGAAAGGATATGTCAAAGCCTGCAGAGACCTGGGAGCTGCCGGGCTTGCAGGTGCCAGTTCCGAAATGGCTTCCAAGGGCAACCTGGGAATGCACATAATAGCTGACAACGTGATACTTCGTGAAGAGGGCATGGTCCCATACGAGATACTTATAGCGGAATCACAGGAGCGCATGCTCTTCGAGGTGGAACCGCAGGACGTACAGGCAGTCCTTGATATCGCAAAGAAGTACGACCTTAATGCAAGCATGATCGGTGAACTCAAGCAGGAGCTGAGATATACCGTCGAGTTCAGGGGAGATATAGTTGCAGACATACCCATCAAGCTGCTCACTGAAGGTGCACCCACCTTCGAGCGCCCTTCCAGGGCTCCGGCAACTCGCGATGAAGGGGATAAGCCCCAGCTTCCTGAGGATCTTAAGCAGGCAGTTCTGAAAGTGCTCTCATCCCATAACGTAGCCTCAAAGAAATGGATCTACAGGCAGTATGACCATGAAGTGCAGCTCAGGACAGTCATGAAACCGGGAAATGATGCAGGCATCCTTAGGATAGACGGCAGCGAGGGCATTGCAATGTCCTGCGGCTGCAACCCCAGGCAGACCCTGCTTGACCCCTACCAGGGAGGGAAGGGCACCTTGATCGAGAACGCCATGAACCTTGCTGTCAAAGGCTCCCGAGGTATTGCCGTGGTGGACTGTCTCAATTTCGGCAATCCTGAAAAGCCGGACATATACTGGCAGTTCAAGCACGCCATTCTCGGACTGGGGGACGGCTGCAGGGAGCTCAAGATCCCGGTAGTGGGTGGCAATGTTTCCCTGTATAACGAAAGTGAGGAATTCAGGACTGCCATCCCGCCCACGCCTTCCATTGGTGTCATCGGTTACATCAGTGATGTGACAATAGCTCCTTCTGATGTATTCTCTAAAGAGGGAGAGACCATCATACTTGTAGGGACGACCAGGGACGAGATGGGTGGGTCCGAGTACTATGCCCTTGCCGGGAAGAAAAAGAACGGGAAAGTGCCCCATGTCCCAGAGAATGCCTCAATTATTGTCGACGCGCTTATCAGTGTGGTGGAGAGCCGGAAGATAACAACCTCACATGACATATCTCTTGGAGGTCTTGCTGTAGCGCTTTGCGAGATGAGCATAAATATGGGTGCTGATGTTGACCTTACATCCGTCGGACAGGGGATGAGGGCTGACGAGGTGCTGTTCTCTGAATCACATGCAAGAGCTATAATTGCAACTTCAGAGCCTGAAGCTGTGAAGAAACTGCTCGGGGATGTCCCTCACGCTGTTATTGGCACCACAGGAGGCAGTGAACTGAAGGTAGCAGGAGAAAGTTTCAGCCTCTCTCTGCGGCCTGGAGAAATAAAAGAGGCAAGAGAAAGCCTCACAAAACTGATGATGGAGTGAATCCATCATCAACCTTAGCACATAAGTACAACTTATCTGCGTGTTGTTGTGGTCTCATCCGCTCTTGTGTCGCTGCCTACCCTTGTGGCAAAGTATAGCATATAGAGCGCTGCCAGACCCACAAGGACATAGATTATCCTTGAGATCGTTGTCATCTCACCAAAGATCGCTGCTACAAGGTCGAACCTGAGTGCACCAACCAGACCCCAGTTGAGGCCTCCAATTATCACGAGTGCAAGAGATAACCAGTCAAGAGCATTCATTCTTGTTGCCAATTCATCACCTCCCTGTAAACCCCCTAAATATTAATTTTCTTTATGTGGGTAATGATTCATAAAGAAGGGAGTAACAACTTTTAGGATTCAACAGGACACATTAAGGAGACAGACATAGAGGGAATATCCACTATGCAATGCTGCTGATACTTAGAATCCGGAACCGGACAAGATACAAGAGCAATGGATAGGATACCGGATAGAAATAGGAATTGTAGAATGGATGTAAAATATAAGTGGGATGGACCGGGGTCCATCATGGGAAATTACTCTTCCTTTTCTGCAAACGCAAATTTGCGCAGTACTTTGGTAATCTTGATGTTTACGGTCTCGCCGACCTCGGTCTGGGGAACGAAGATAACAAAGCCTTCTATCCTGGCAATGCCGTCTCCCTCTTTTGCGATATCCTGAATCGTTACTTCGTATGTTTCTCCAGCAGCTACAGGAGCTGTTGACTCTTGATTATTGTTGAACAAAACAATGCACGTCCTTTATTTCAAAAATAAGACTTTCAACCATGCTGCCAAAAAGACGCCATAAATAGGAATTTACAGAGAATTTGCAGAATAGTATCGAATCTCAGGCATAATACATACAAATCAATATTTAAATCTTTTTAGTGACAGAAGGGCTTGCCGGTTACAGCTTAGACCACATCTATTTTAAGCATTAAAATAAAATATGTACCTAGAAATCACAATCAAATTATAGATTTGGAATAATATTCAGGATGAACTCAATGGACGAAGTACAGATCAAAGTAGAAAAAGCACATCCGAACGACTTCGGAAGGGGCATTGTCAGGCTGGACCCCACTACACTCCTGAGCCTGCAGCTGTCTCCGGGGGACATCGTGGAGATAGAGGGGAAAAGAAAGACTGCAGCCAAGGTGTGGAGAGCCGAGAGACAGGACTGGGGACAGGGCATAGTCCGTATCGACGGATTCATAAGGCAGAACGCAGGCGTGGGCATCGGGGAGAGAATCACCATCCGGAAAGCTGACGTTGAGACCGCCACCAAGGTGATCCTTGCTCCTCCCGAAGGCGTGACCATGGAATTCGGGGACCATATCAGCGAGATCATCAAGAGGAACATTATGAAAAGGCCTCTTGTTGAAGGGGATGTCATACCGATTATCAGTTCGATGACACAGCCAATGTCCAGCCAGGTGGGCGGAGGGCAGGCCATACCGCTGATAGCCGTGGAAGTCGAGCCTGCTGATGCGATCGTCATTATAGGGGAGTTCACCGAGATAGAACTGAGGCAGAAGCCGGTGAGAGGATATGACGGTGCAGCAAGAGGGATCACCTATGAGGACATAGGCGGACTTGGCACCGAGATACAGCGTGTAAGAGAGATGATAGAGCTGCCTCTCAAGCACCCGGAGCTGTTCCAGAGGCTGAACATCGAGCCACCCAAAGGGATCATACTTTTCGGGCCGCCAGGAACCGGCAAGACACTTATTGCAAAAGCCGTGGCAAACGAGTCCCGTGCCAACTTCCTGTACATTGCAGGCCCCGAGATCATGGGCAAGTACTATGGTGAAAGCGAGGAGCGTATACGCAAGATCTTCGAGGAGGCAGAGGAAGAGGCCCCTTCGATCATATTCATAGATGAGATAGATTCCATCGCACCCAAGAGGCAGAACGTTACAGGAGAAGTGGAAAGGAGGGTCGTCGCCCAGCTCCTCACCATGATGGACGGCCTTGAGGAACGTGGACAGGTAGTGGTCATTGGTGCAACCAACCGCGTGGATGCCATAGACCCGGCCCTGCGCAGGCCCGGAAGGTTCGACAGGGAGATAGAGATAGGAGTCCCGGATACCGACGACCGCCTTGAGATCCTTCAGATTCACACAAGGGGAGTGCCTCTCCGTGAGGATGTCACACCCGAGTTCCTTGAGTACCTTGCAAAGCATACCCAGGCATTTGTAGGTGCAGACCTGCTTGCACTGGTCCAGGAAGCCGCCATGAAGTCGCTAAGGCGCGCACTTCCAGACATCAACCTGGAGGACGAGGAGATACCGCAGGAGATCCTTGACACGATAAATGTATGCAGAGAAGACTTTGAGAGCGCTCTTCGGGAGATCGAGCCTTCGGCCATGAGGGAAGTGCTTGTGGAAGTACCTGCAGTGAAATGGAGCGATGTGGGTGGTCTTGACAAGGCCAAGCAGGAGATCGTAGAGGCAGTGGAATGGCCTCTGACAAAGCCGGAGAAGTTCGTCCAGATGGGTATCAGGCCTCCCAAGGGAGTATTGCTGTTCGGTCCTCCCGGAACGGGAAAGACCCTTATTGCGCAGGCTGTTGCCAATGAGTCCAATGCCAACTTCATCAGCGTGAAGGGGCCGCAGATGCTCTCAAAATGGGTAGGGGAATCAGAGAAGGCCATCCGTGAGACCTTCAAGAAGGCAAGGCAGGTAGCTCCGAGCATTGTGTTCTTCGATGAGATCGACTCTATAGCACCCATGAGGAGTGCCATGACCGAGGACGGCAAGGTCTCGGAAAGGATCGTCAACCAGCTGCTTACAGAACTTGACGGGCTCGAGCCACTTAAAGAGATAGTCGTGATAGCCGCCACCAATCGTCCTGATATGCTGGATCCCGCCCTGCTGAGATCCGGGCGCTTTGACAGGCTGGTGCTTGTCGGGCAGTCCACGCTTGCAGGCAGGAAGGACATATTCAGGATACACACCAAGAACATCCCTCTTGGAGAAGATGTCAGTATCGATGATCTCGCAACCCTGACAGAAGGCTTTGTCGGCTCGGACATCGAGGCTGTCTGCAGGGAAGCCGTGATGCTGGCCCTGCGTGACAACTTCGAGAACGACAAGGTCGGCATGAAATATTTCAGGGAGGCCCTGGCCAAGGTGAGACCCACGCTATCAGAGAACATGATGGAGTATTACGAGAGGATACAGGCGCAATTCAAGGGCGGCGTAAAGAAAGAGGAAGCAAGTTCTTATATAGGATACAGATAAATATATGAAAAATTTAAGTGTCACTTTTATATTCAGGGGTGAATGAAATTATGGCAAATGTCTTTGCAAAAAACCTTTCGAGCAAACAGGTAATGGCAACCGACGGCACAGAGATAGGCGTGCTTTTCAACATAGTGATGGACGTCAAGACAGGCGATCTGATAAACCTGATAGTTAAACCTGATATGAGCCTTGATACATCCAAATACCAGACCGATGACCAGTATATACTGCTGCCCTTCGAGTCGGTGAGAGCTATCAAGGACTATATCGTTGTGGACAAGAACCTTGCCAGAGGCCTGAAAGACAAAACGGTTTTGTAAAGCCACAGATGCAAGGTTCACCCCGGGCTTTGCAGCTTTTCCGTTTTATACCTGTATACTCTGGAGGGTCACAGCATGCCCTCTGACAGGAGATAATCAATAGCTTCTGCTGTACCATCCCCATAAGTGGTACTTGTTACATAGTCAGCAATACCTTTTGCCACATTGTCTGCATTTCCCACGGCAATGGCGAAGCCTGCAGCATCAAGCATTTCGATATCGTTCACCGAATCACCGATGGCAACAAAATCGGAGACTTCCAGGCCCATAAGCTCCGCCATCTTTGCAATACCGGTGCCCTTGTTGATCTTCCTGCTCTTGATGTGAATTGCGAAGTGGGTGTCGATTATCTCAACGTCCAACCCTGTGGTTTCCAGCAAAGCTCTTGCAGCGTCGATATCAAAGTCCCTTCTGAGCACGATCTCCGTCTTCCTGAGTGAAGAGTCAAGCTTTTCCATGTGCAACACCTGAGAGAGGAAACTGAAGGCCTCCTCACATTCGTGGATGTGATCCGAAACTATGGGCTCCCTGTCAAAACCGTCCGTGACAACGCCGCCATTCTCGGCAATTATGCGACAGCAGACCCCAATAAGCTTGGAAGCTGCCCGGGCATAGCACAGTACATTGCCTGTGGCAAGGACAACAGGTACATCAAGTGCGCGCAGTTTTTCAGCCGCTCTCAGGTTGAGCCGGCGGTCCATATCCGTTATGGTGCCGTCTATGTCGATGGCAAGGGCCTTGAATTTCATAAAAATGTAGGATAAAGGGAAACGATTAAAAAGTTTCCCTGATCACGGATCGCGCAACCCTGCGGTGGTCACGGATATGATAGCCTCCGCGTCCGGAAGGTTGGGAGAGTCCACAAGCCTGACTATCCTCTTATCCCCTTTGGACTTGCGCAGGTAAAGCCTGAAAGTCGCGGTATGCCCTACAATGTGGCCGCCTATTGGCTTTGTGGGATCACCGAAGAATGCATCAGGTTTTGCCATTACCTGGTTGGTCACAACGACACATGCATTGAAAAGGTCCCCGAACCGCTGCAGCCCGTGCAGGTGCTTGTTCAGTTTCTGCTGCCTGTCTGCAAGGGTCCCCCTGCCTATGTACTCGGCCCTGAAGTGAGCCGTCAGCGAATCCACAATTATGAGCCTTACGGGCTTGTCGGAGTTCTTCAGCTCGTTGGCAAGCTCCATCGCAGAATCCACGAGCAGTATCTGGTGATTGGAATTGAAGGCACGGGCAACGTGTATATGCTTCAGGAACTCCTCGTAATCGTACTCCTGGCCATATTTCTCCGAGAGTCCTTCAACCATCTGCTTGATCCTTTCCGGCCTGAAAGTGTTCTCAGTATCAATGATTATTACAGAGCCATCAAGACCGCCCTGCTCCTTGGGAAGCTGTACATTGACAGCAAGCTGGTGGGCTACCTGGGTCTTCCCGGAACCGAACTCGCCATACATCTCGGTAATTGCCTGGGTATCGATCCCGCCTCCCATCATCTCATTGAACTCAACGCAGCCTGTTGAAAGCTTTCCCACAAGTTTCCTGCGCTCCATCACGACATCTCCGGTCTCGAAACCCCCGATATCCGCAGATTGCCTGGCAGCCAGGATGATCTTCGCAGCGGTCGACTCGCCGATATCCGCAGCAGTTGCAAGCTCTGCAGGTGATGAGACAGCTATTGCCTCCACCGTTGTAAAACCTGCATCCATCAGTTTCTGTGCAGTTGCCGGACCCACATGGTCCAGTTCTTCTAATAACACTTCAGCCATTATTCATTACTCCATAGGTGCACATTGCTATCCATGAGGTGCACAATTGTGCTATTCTATGGTGATGAGAGTATATATACATAGACCAAGCGTGGTGAAAGTATTCGGTACGCTTTTGATGATATAACACAAAGCCTTATCATATTAAATGAGAATTTACATCCCGATGGCAAAAGTAGCGATAGGGGGCACTTTCGAATGCCTTCACGACGGGCACAGGGAACTGCTAAGAAGGGCATTCGAGCTTGCAGATGGCGGACAGGTCGACATCGGGCTTACCTCCAATGAAATGGCAAGCCGCCGAAACCGCGCTATACCGGACTACTCCCAACGGAAATCCCAACTGCTTGAACACCTGAAGGGAATTCCGGGGAACACACAATACAGGATCATCGAACTTAACGATCCCTATGGCAGGACCCTTGACGAGGACTACGATCATATTGTTGTCTCCCCTGAGACCTATCCCGTGGCGCTCAGGATCAATAGTATCCGGGAAGGAAAGGGAATGAGACCAATTGAGATAGTTAAAATAGGTTTTGTACTGGCAGAGGACAGTGAACGTATTTCCTCCACCAGGATAGTCCGGGGAGAAATAGACATTCACGGGCATATTATTCACTGATATCAAATGTACATAATTTTATTAACCTTCTTTTCCAACTAAACTTCATGAGCAGAGAATTCTCACAGATGGACAAACAGATATTCGACAAGCTTGCACCCGAAGCCGGCGGCAGCACGATGTCCGGCATGGGGCACAACTACCCCTTCATACTCAGACCTATATCCCACAGGATAGCACAGTCTGCAGAAGACTTCAGAAACCGGCTGGAGAGGCTTGATGCTACGGAGCTTGATTATCTAGTGGGCCTTGCCATGGAGGATAAGGAGGACATCCGCTCCCTTGAAGATGAGGATGTCGAGTCCTTCATGGAATTTGTCAGAGAGAGAATATCACCTGAAAGGGAAAAGGAACTTAAGGCAAAACTCGGGTTGGTATGAGCAGTAAGAAGCCTGCTGCCCTGTTATTTGGAACTGCAGGCACACCAGGGGGCTCCCTTAAAGGTACCAGCATCAGCGGAATAGAAAGGATCCGGGATGTGGGACTCGGCTGCATGGAGCTGGAGTTCGTCCGGGGAGTAAAGATGGGAGAGAAGAGCGCAAAAAGCGTTCTTGAGAAAGCGGATAAAACGAATGTTGCCCTGAGCGTGCATGCACCCTACTATATCAATCTCAACTCCGCAGAACCCGAAAAGGTAGATGCAAGTATAGAGAGGATATACGCAGCCGCAAGGACAGGAAGCCTGTGCGGGGCAAGGAATATTGTTTTCCATCCTGCCTACTATCATGAGGATACGCCCGGGAAGGTGCATGACAGGGTTTCTGTCCTTCTCAAAGCACTCACATCGCGGCTTGAGGACAAGAGCATACCTGTTGTCCTGAGGCCCGAGACCACAGGCAAGCCAACGCAGTTCGGATCCCTCAGTGAGACACTGCGCCTGAGCAGCGAGATAGAAGGAGTGCTCCCCTGCATCGATTTTGCACATCTGCATGCCAGAAGCAACGGAAATGAGAACTCCTACGAGGAATTTTCCGATATACTTGCCACGGTGGAGGAAACACTGGGCAGGGAGGGGCTGTGTGACATGCACATGCATGTATCAGGAATTGAGTACGGGGAGAAAGGAGAGAGGAATCATCTCAATCTCAGGGAATCAGACCTTGCGTACGCAGAACTGATGAAGGCCTTGAAGGAATTCAGGGCAAGGGGCCTTCTGATATGCGAGAGCCCCGATAATGAAGGTGATGCCCTCCTCCTGCAAAGAACATACGCCAGTGTTTGAAATTCCCTGGCATCATCATTCTTAAATATGAATGCCCGGTGCCAGGTGTTCCATTACCGGGTGGATCAGCGTGAGTACACCTATCAGGACTATAAGCGACCCGCTCACAAGGGGAAGCCTGCTGATGCTCCTACTGCTGACATAGCCCTCAAGGAAACCTTTCCCTTTAACGAAGATGATGGACAGGGACGTTATAGCTATTGCCAGACCTATGCTGAATACGAGCACATAGAAAAGACCATTATACACCTGGTCATTTGAAAGGCTGAGGAGCAAGATGGCGAGCGCTGCGGGGCATGGTATCAGGCCAGTGGAAAGCCCTATTGCGATAATACCTTTCTTTGTATCGATGACATGCTCATGAGGGTGATAGAATTTTCTTAATATCCATAACCCCACAGCTATCAGTATGGCTCCGCCCATAAGGCTCATGATATCGTGAGTCAGATCGACATTCAGGGTTTCCACGAGATAGATAGATGCAACACCTAAAGCCATCACAACTATAACGTGAGAGAAAACGATAGTCAGCCCAAGGAGAAGGGCATCTTTTACATCTGCATCCGTACCCATGACAAAGACTGCCATGATCGATTTTCCATGGCCTGGTTCAAGCGCATGTAATGCACCGAGAAGGAATGCAGAGATAAGCATCAGAAAGTTAAGATCAGGCGAGATTATATTCGTTCCAAATGATAATAATTCCATGATTTATGATCACCTTTCATGCAGGAGTATTTAAACTCCGTAGGTTTGAGTGTTACCTAGTAATACTTAATTGCTTTTCATTTATATAAGGCTTATTAATAAGTATGTTATTGTGCCCTGGTAAAGTGTTACTCTATTGATTGCAGTCGATCATGAACTAAATAAAAACAGACAAGAGGACTATTCTATGAAACCGTGAGAAGACATCATAGATAAAAAGAAAAACACCTATGCAAGCTCTCAACCGGACCGTAGCATTCACTGAGCAGAAGACCTGATGAAAATGTTAAACACGCGGATGAATAAATGCCAGCCGGGAGACGTGCATGCCGGCATTGAATCACTTCGCCATTTGCACAGGCATTAGCGTCTTATGAGACTTCATGCACTTACTTTTCCGCCCGGGGGTTAGCAACGCTTACAGGAATATTTATACCGCTCTTTTCCATATAGCCCCTGATACGGTCCAGCGCATGCTCCACCATGCCGTCGTGAGTAAGAATGAGGCACCTCTGCCCGGATAGAGCATTGAGGATAGAGCGGTCGATAACACCTGAAGTGACATGAATATAGATGTCATTCTCTTCAGCGATCAGCTTGCTTTTCTTACCCATGGCCCCCACGCATTCTATGCCATCTCTTTTGATGATACGCATCAGTTCATCGTGAGAGTACCTGGAGGTGTCATAGATGCCGATAGAACCTGCCCTGAGGGCCTTTCGGTCCATTTCCACTATGGCAAGGCCTTCCTCATGGATATGCAGCACGCGGCAGTTGATGGCCTCGTACATGGAATCCATGGCATATTCGCCATAGAGTATCCCCAGGTTTATGGTGTCGCCCACTTCAACCTCGGGAGGGACGTCCACCCACATCAGGTGCTGGGAACGCAGAGTCTGCACAAGGTCCGGGATGTCGCGGGGACAGCTCTTGATCTTCGCAAGGCCCCTCTTTTTGATCTCCTCATATATCTCAAGAGTGACAGGTTTCCTCAGGTAAGCAGCCTTGAGGTTTTCCGTCTGCCTGAATATGTCTTCCGGAACACCTTCACTGATAACCCTGCGGTTGTTCATTAGAAAAACATAGTCCGCCCAGCTGTATGCCAGATCCACGTCATGAGTGGAGATGATAATGGTCTTGCCAAAGTAGTTCAGTTCGTTGAGCAGGTCCATGACCTCGTCAGCACCCACCGGGTCAAGATTGGAGAGAGGCTCGTCGAGAATGATGATCTCGGGGTCCATGGCGACTATGCCTGCGATGGCAACCCTCTTTTTCTGTCCTCCGCTGAGATGGTGAGGAGGCTTGTTCTTCAGATGGGTCAGGCCCACATATTCCAGGGTGTCAGTAACTATCTTTTCAACCTTCTCTTTCGGATATCCAAGATTGATAGGTCCGAAGGCCACATCCTGGTAGATGGTCGGTGCGAATATCTGGTCATCGGAGTTCTGGAAAACTATGCCCACATTCTTCCGCACCTCGCGCAGGGATTTTGAATCATACCTGAGAGGCTCGCCGTGATAGAGCACCTGGCCTTTCTGCGGACGGTGGGTCCCGTTCAGTGCCATGAACAGGGTTGATTTACCGGAGCCGTTGCGCCCTACAAATGCGATCTTCTTTCCCTTCTCGATCTTTATGTTGATATCCTCAAGGGCAAGGGTACCGTCAGGATAAGAGTAACTGAGATCCTTTGTTTCCAGAACGACCATTTTTTCACCTCATATAAGGGTTATACCTCTTGTAAGATAGAAGACAACCAGCACCAGCACAAAATAGCCGCATGTAAGCAGGACTTCCGGCATCCTCACCGGCCTTTTCTCCTCCAGCAGTATCATCTTGCCGTCGTAACATCTGGAATTCATGGAAAGGTACAGCTTCTCGCCCTGCTCCCAGGAGCGTATGAAGAGGTTGGTGCCAAGCATGACCAGCGACCTGAAGGACGTCCTGAGATCCCGGTAACCAAGACGCACCGTCTGTGCATACCTGATTCCCATTGCAACCTCAAGGAAGACAAAGATATAGCGATACATCATCATGGCTATCTCCACGAAAGAGTCTGGGAAGCGGGTTGCCTTCAGCACTGCAAACAGTTCCACCATGGGGGTCGTGAGGGAGAGGAAGAACAGGCAAGACATGCCGCCGATGGTCCTTGAGAGTACAAGAAGTGCCATATTCAGGCCACCGCTCTTTACTGCAAGGGTGTATCCCGCAATATCGAACGAGAACAGGGTATCCCCTGTACCGAAGAAGAAAGCTATTATAACGGCGCTCGTTAACACAAAACCTGCCGGCAGGGCGAGCAGCTTCAGATAGAACTTAAGGGGTGTCCTGCCAAAATACACAGTGGCAAAGCCCATGCACCAGGCAATGATCAAAGGGGTGAAAGGAGATGTGGAAGATACACCTGTGAGAATACCGAAGGTAACTATGGATAGCTTGAGCCAGTTATTCCTGTACCTTAAAGGGCTCATCAGCGCATAATCATCAAGAATGTTTACCATATATTACCACGTTTTATCCGGGAGCAGTTTTTGTATAGATAAATTATAATCGGCCCCAGATAAGCCAGAATAACAGAGGTTGCTTCATAGATAAGTTTTTCGTCAACCCAACATCAAGAAATCAATAGCAATAGGAATAACAAAATAATAGAACATCAATCCGGCGTACCAACCACCATACGAATTCTACACCAATAGCAAAAACCAGAGACGGAGTGCTCATAAAAAGCGTAAAAGGGTGAGCGCCAATACAGTTACATCAGCTAGTTGACTTTGTTCTTTCCCCTGTAATAGCCCAGAGTATATCCTATTATCAAAGACCCGATAGCAGCCTGAAGTGCAAATAGAAGGCTTTCGGTCTCTCCGCCCGGAGGCTCGAAGCCGATCCCACCGAACCAGGGCTCATAATCAGGATTGATCTCAGCTATCACGTCCTCGGCTGCACTGTCCGCACCACTGAACTCGGAATCAGGGTTCATCACAAGTCCATAGAGGAACTGGGCTACAAAGAGGACAAGTACAATACCCACAATGTACTCAAGCTTCATTCCATTGCCTCCTTGATCTTTGTAACAGCTGCAGAGCTGAGAACATTCAGGTCCACAAGCACCTCGCTCTTGATCTGCACCACATATTTCATGATAAGTGCGGTCAGAGCTCCTTCAACAGCTGCGAGAGGTATTTGGGTTACAGCAAAGATCAGGGCGAATTTTGTGAACGATGCATAGACACCGCCCACCTCCGAAGGGAAGGCCAGGGCAAGTTGAACTGATGTGATCACATAAGTTGCAAGATCGGCAAGAGCTGTCGCAAGGAAGATATTCAGGTAAAAGTTCATTCCGGCTTTGGAAGCTGACCTGTAGAACACATAAGCTACTACGGGACCGATTATTGCCATGGATGCGGTGTTTGCTCCAAGGGTCGTCAGACCGCCGTGTGCGAGGAAGAGTGACTGGTAGAGCAGTACGATGACTCCCAGGACAGAAGTGATGGCTGGACCAAAGAGTATTGCAGCCATTCCTGTACCGGTTGGGTGAGAAGAGCTCATGGTGACCGCAGAAGGAAGCTTGAGGGAAGACAGCACGAATATGAAAGCGCCCGCAACAGCAAGCAGAGGCACCACTTCGCGCCTCTCGCTCACAAGTTTGTTCATCTGATACATACCATATATTATAACGGGAATGGAGACAGCAAACCAGATCTGCCACCAGGGAGAGGGTAGGAACCCTTCGAATATATGCAACTGAGATCACCTTCCTTTTTACCAACATTGCGAAATCAAGTAGAATTGATTAGAGCTAATAGAGGTACCATGTTATGGTAAATAAACATAACGATTCACTTTACCGTAGACACATGTTACTTAAATAGATAATAAGTGTTTGAACGATAATCATTCATATCTGTTAAAATGTTTTAATGAAACACTGAAATCTGTATCGCCAGAGAAATACCCCGGTCAACTGCTAAAGCCTTTTTATAAAAGTGCACTTAAGATAAGAAAGTTTACTTGATATTATCTGACGACCATCAGACAGTACACATCAGACTCGTTCAGAGGAGGTTCGCTTAGAGTGCCCGTCGCAGCCCTCTCATCAGAATAACCGATATTCTCGTAGATGCATATCCTGGCATCAATGCCCATTTCCTTCAGGATGCCCGCGACCTCGGCCGGCCCGAAATTGTCGGCGGGGAGAAGGAAGATGTTCTTCCCCATGGAGAGCTCGCGTATAAGAGCCTCTCTTGCCGGGGCGGGGTCCCTGCCGTGGGCCGTTATCATAGCCAGGTTTGACATTTCCACATGGAAGCGTGCACATGCTGCCTGTATGGAAGAAACGCCCGTGATAACCCTGTCATGCTCGCCTGCAAACTTCCCGAGACCTGAGAACATAGGGTCCCCTGTGGACAGCACAACAGCATCCGCGGGCAGCAGATGCAGGTTCTTGAAACTCTTGATCGGGTGGGCCTCGCACTTAATGTGGTCCCTGGCAAGCTCTATGGCCCGCTCCGAGCCGTAGATCACCGGAGCTGCACTGATAGCCTCAATGGCCTCCCGGGTCAGCATTTTCGGGCCGACGCCCACGCCTACTATGATCATATACCGTCCCCACTGTCCATGAGCACGGTGCCGTCACGGTCGACAACGACAATGCGCGCACCCTTGCCTTTTTCGATCGCTCCCTCAAAGGCCTTTTTAAGCCGCTCGTTGCCGGGGTCAAGTTCAAGCATCTCCACCACGGTGGCAAACCCGCTGTCCTTGAGCATGTCCGGGTCACCCCATTTCAGGACAAGGCCCGGCAGGCCGCATATCACAATATCCCCGTGCGCTGCCTCAAGAGCCTCATCGATACGGCTTCCGGCAAGCACCACTGTGTGCTCGGGGAAGAGCATAGTGGAGTACCTGATACCGATCCTGCCTGTGGTGAGCACCACCTTGTCGGATTCCCTTATCAGGTCTCCCTTCATCTCTCCAAGATGGTCGTTCCAGGGCTCAACGAAACCCGTGGTGCCGAGAATAGATATGCCGTCAATGATCCCTATACGGCTGTTGAGGGTCTCCTTCGAGATCTCCTTCCCCCGGGGCAGATATATGGTGACTTCAGCGCCCCTCAGATTCAGCTCTTCCACAGCTTCCTCGATAGCCGCCCTTATCTGCTCCATGGGGCGCGGATTGATGGCAGGCTGTCCTTTTTTTGATTCAAGACCGCTGCGGGTGACAATACCGACACCCTGACCCGCATTCACTATAATGCCGTCAGCCTCCCTGGCATCGGCAGCGAACTCAAGTCCCCGGGTGATGTCGGACTCATGATCGTTATTTATCTTGACTGCAACAGCATGCCCTTTGCCCGCCTTCACATCAAGCTCGGCGCGCAGTCCCACCGGTGTGGGAACCGATACACGGGTCACATCTCCTCCGAGAGAGAGCACCGCAGCCTTTGCGGCAAGTGCAGCCGTTGTCCCGGTAGTGAAACCTCTCCTCAACACCGAGCCATTGCTAAGTACAACCAGCATTCCGCTCCGTATGCCTTCTTCAAGCTCCTTGCGGGGCATCTGCGAGCGTTCAAGCCATTCATCTGGTATTTTGGATTTGTTTACCGGGTCGATCATCTCAGGTCAATTGTAGTTCATACTTTTAAAATTTACCGACAAATCATGTCCTGCCAAACATCTTACCCAGCTCCTCCTTTGTGAAGGAGACCATGGTAGGCCGTCCATGAGGACATGTGTAGGGGTTCTCACATAGCATCAACTGTCTCAGCAGTCCCTGCATCTGCTCCGGAGTGCATACCGCACCCGCCTTTATCGCCGCACGGCAGGCCATGGTGCTGCACAGGCGGTCATACACCTCGGTATCCTCCCTGATCCTTCCTCCTGATACCAGGTCGGAAATAATATCGTGAACGATTCCCGGCTCCTCCAGCCTGCCAAAGATACTTGGCACCGTGGTGACAACATAAGCACCCGGACCGAATTCCGATATGGAGAAGCCTATCTGTTCCAGGAAGGGTACGTAGTCCTCTATAATGGCCATTTCTTTTGTACTGAGCTCAAGGGTCACTGGCGTGATAAGTTCCTGCCAGCCCATGTCCCGCATCTTAAGCACCTGCTCGTACATGATACGCTCATGGGCAGCATGCTGGTCCACCAGCACAAGCTTCCCCTCGCTTTCAGTGAGTATGTACAGGTCCGCGAACTGGCCCAGCACCTTCACATCCGGAAAAGCCTCGTTTTTCTTTACAGGAGGCGCGTGCTTTACCTGGAGCCTCTCACTTCTCATGAGCCGTTTCTCGGTATCTTTCATAGGGTAGCGATAAGACTGGCTTTCCTCTCTGACCACCGAAGGCTGCTGAGGGAGAGACTCCTGCCGGTACTTCTCCTGATAGTCCTGCCTGCCCTCACGGAAAAGAGG
Source organism: Methanolobus chelungpuianus (assembly GCF_024500045.1). Taxonomy (NCBI): domain Archaea; kingdom Methanobacteriati; phylum Methanobacteriota; class Methanomicrobia; order Methanosarcinales; family Methanosarcinaceae; genus Methanolobus; species Methanolobus chelungpuianus. The sequence goes on along the minus strand of NZ_JTEO01000004.1, from coordinate 145,991 downwards.
ATCCGCGGGAGCAGTTCCGCTTCCATCGTTTTCAGGAGGGCGGGCCTCAGGCTCATGTATCCTTGACTGGACAGTGCTCTCCTTTGTGATCCTGAGCTCAGGAATGAGATCAGCAGTACTGAGTGCCTGTTCCACTGCGGTGGTAATGGCGGATTCTATTTCCTTCTCATGGCTCAGGCGTACTTCCCTTTTTGTCGGATGTACATTCACATCAACATGGAAGGGATCGATTTCGAGTTTCAGGAAGGCTGCGGGGTAGCGCCCCTTAGGAAGGAGAGTGTAGTATCCCAGTCTCACAGCATTGGCTATCACCCTGGAATAGATGCTCCTGCCATTGATAAAGAAAGCCTGGAGGTCAGTTCCGCTCCTGGTCAGCTCAGGCTTGGATATGTAACCGGATATGGACACAAACTCGGACCTGAATTCCACAGGTACCAGTGAACGGGCAACGTCTGCGCCATACAGGTGAACTATGCTGTCAAAGAGCTCGCCTGAGCTTGGGGATCTAATGATGACCTTGCCGTCGCTCACCAGGGTGAAGGATATCCCGGGATGGGCTACTGCGTGCCTGGTGACCACATCAGTGATATTGGCAAGTTCGGTGCGCAGGCTCTTAAGGTACTTTTTCCGTGCCGGAGTACTGTAAAAGAGGTCGTTCACGACTATGGAGGTTCCCACAGCCGAGCCTGCCGGAGATATGCTCTTGATGCCGCTGCTATCTACGACCACCCGGGTTCCGGAAATATCGTTTTCCTGTCTGGTCGTAAGCTCGACCCTGCAGACCGAGGCTATGGATGCAAGCGCCTCACCCCTGAAACCCAGGGTGAGCACACGGTCAAGGTCCTCTATGCTGCTTATCTTGCTTGTTGCATGTTTCGTGAAGGCCAGCGAAGCATCCTGGTGGCTCATCCCGGAACCGTTGTCAACAACAAGTATGCTTTTCGTGCCAGACCCCTTTATTTCCACTCGAATATCGGTGGCGTTAGCGTCAATGGAATTATCGATGAGCTCCTTGACCACGGATGCCGGACGCTCGATGACTTCTCCTGCAGCTATCTTGTTTATCGTGGACTCGTCCAGTACATGTATCCTGGAACCCTGCAGATCATAATCCTTGTCGGCCGTAATCTTTCCCTCCTTTCTCACGTGTTCCGGTCCTGTAATTTGCTCAGTCATGTACCTCTTCCTGACCTATTCCTAAGAAGTATCAGGGAATACACATACTTTTCCTTGCCGGCAGGTCATGCAATTGCCCACTATACACAAACGTTATATCTGTTCATGTTTTTAGAAGCAACATCAAATCAGAAGGCTTAAGGATGCACAAACCCGCCGAACTAAAGAACATAGTACCGCTGCTGGCACTTTTGACAGCCTTCCCTGCCTTTTCCACGGACATGATCCTGCCAGCCATCCCTTCCCTTGCAGTGATATGGGACAAGTCCCTCTCAGTGGTCAATCTCATCCTCATTGCCTTTTTCGTAACCTATGCTTTTTTCCTGCTGTTCTACGGCCCCATATCGGACAGGTACGGGCGACGCAGGCCCCTGATAGCCGGCATCTCGCTATACATCCTGGCCAGCATGCTCTGTGCAGTGGCAAACAGCGCGGCAACGCTCATTGCATTCCGTATACTTCAGGCAGCAGGAGCTGCAGCCAGTGCATCCTTGTCAATGGCAATGACCAAGGACATCTTCTCGGGCAAGGAAAGGGAGAGGATACTTGCCTATATAGCCATAATCATGGCGCTGGCCCCCATGTTTGCCCCAATCCTGGGAGGCTGGATACTTGCATACCTCTCATGGCACTGGATATTCTTTGCCCAGGGAATGATGGGAGTGATAGGCCTTATGGGTGTCCTGAGGACACCGGAGACCCTGAAGGAAGCATCCGAAACACCTCTCTCAAGGGTAATGCATTCATACGGAAAGCTCCTGCTTAACAGGAACTACGTCATCATGGTCCTGGTGATGTCCGTGAGCCTCCTGCCGCTATACAGCTTCATTGCCGGTTCCTCTGCCCTGTACATCAACGGATTTGGCCTGAGCGAGCAGAACTTCAGTTACTTCTTCGCCTTCAACGCCCTGGCACTCATGGCAGGGTCGATGTCATGCCTGAAACTCACAGGAAGGACAGACTCACGATACATGATAACAGCCGGATTTGCAGGGATTGTGCTGGGAGCAGCACTGATCCTTACGATCGGCCAGCGCGGCCCATGGAGCTTTGCCATCCCCATGGCGATAATAACCTATTCCATCGGCATCAGCCGCCCGCCCAGCAATCACCTCGTTCTTGAGCAGGTGCGCAAGGACGCAGGCTCAGCATCATCTTTACTGATATTCACCTATTTCACACTGGGGGCAGTGGGCATGTGGCTGGTGTCCCAGGACTGGACGGACCGGATACGGATATTGGGCGCTATCGCCCTGAGCTGCGGCGCCCTTGTGCTGGTTGCGTGGATGATACTGCAAAGAAAGAATATTGTCCACATCCGCTCATAAAAGCAGCAAGAGAGTACAAATGAGGGCGGCACTCCGCCACTCATCCTTTTTGTTCCAGCCTGCTCTTCATCTGGCTGAGCTTGTTGAGCGCCTCAAGGGGTGTCAATGAGTTGACATCCAGTTCCCTTAGTTGCTCCAGAACTGGATGCGGTTTGCTTTCCTCTGCTGAGGCAGCCTGGTCGAAGAGTATGAGCTGGGTGTACTTGGCATTATTGCGGTGCTTCCTGCCGGCCCTGGTATCGTTCATACTGATGGCGCTCTCGTTCTCTATATCTTCAAGGATCTCACGAGCTCTCTTGGTAACGCTCAAGGGTACTCCTGCTATCCTTGCCACATGGATGCCATAGCTTTTGTCCGTGGCACCGGGCACGATCTTCCTCAGGAAGACCAGATCGTCACCTTCTTCTTTTACTGCGATGTGAAAGTTCTTCACCCGTTTCAGGCCGCCTGCAAGCTCGGTGAGCTGGTGGTAGTGGGTAGCGAAGAGCGATCTCACGCCAACGCGTCCCTTGTTGTGGATATACTCCACCACTGCCTTTGCTATGCTATATCCATCATAGGTGCTGGTGCCCCTTCCAATCTCATCCAGCAGTACAAGGCTTCTTGGGGTTGCATTGTTCAGGATGTTGGCAAGCTCCACCATCTCCACCATGAATGTGCTCTGCCCGCTGGCAAGGTCATCAAAAGCCCCGACCCTGGTGAACACCCTGTCCACTATGCCGATGGACGCATGTGAGGCAGGCACAAAGGACCCTGCCTGCGCCATGATGACTATCATCGCGATCTGGCGCATGTATGTGGACTTACCTGCCATGTTGGGTCCTGTTATAAGCATGAACTGATTGTTCTGGCAGTCCATGTCCGCATCATTGGGTACGAAACCACCCGGGACCGCGCTCTCGACCACCGGATGCCTCCCGTCCCTGATAAGCAGCTTGCAATCGCTGGTGATCCCGGGCCTTATGTAATTGTTATTAGCCGCCACTTCGGCGAAGTTGGCAAGCACATCCAGCATTCCAAGGGTTGCAGCAATATCCTGCAGCTGTTTTGCATGGGAGGCCACAACCGTATTGATCTCGCACAATATCTCATACTCCAGGGCCACCATCTTCTCGTCAGCGGAGAGGATATCGCTCTCGCGCTCCTTGAGCTGCGGAGTGTAGAACCTTTCCGCATTGGTCATGGTCTGCTTGCGGATGTAATCGTCCGGTACCTGGGATATATTGGCCTTGGTGACCTCCAGGTAATAGCCGAACACCTTATTGTAGCCCACCTTCAGCGACCTGATGCCGGTCCTGTCGCGTTCCTTCTGCTGGAACTCGGCTATCCAGTGCTTGCCGCTCTTTGACATGCCTCTTAGCTCGTCCAGCCTATCATTATAGCCGGACTTTATCATCCCGCCATCCCTGACACTTACAGGAGGTTCATCCACTATCGCCCTGCCTATCAGGCCCGTGAGCTCCTCCAGCTCCCTGAAAGAAAAGAGCTGTGAGACGATATCCGCCAGCAGCCCGGACTTCCCGTATCCTTCCATGGACTCGGTTACCTGTGGCACGGCCTCCAGCGACCTTCTGAGTGCCACCAGGTCCCTTGCATTGGAATTGCCATACAGGACCCTTCCCACCAGTCTCTCCATGTCCTTCACATAGGACAGGTGGGACCTGAGATCGAACCTCACAAGAGTGCTGCCCAGGAGCTGTGAGACCGCATCCAGCCGCTGGTTGATATCATCAACAGATACGAGAGGCTTGAGCAGCCACTTCTGCAAAAGCCTTCCGCCCATGGGTGTCTTGGTGTCATCCAGCACGCCCAGCAGGGTGGAATCATTACCCTCACCCCTAACGTTCTTCACTATCTCCAGGTTGCGCAGGGTGATGGCATCCAGCACCATGAACTCCGAGTCAAAATAAGTCTTGAGCTGCTGCACCTGCGATAGCTCCCGCATCTGCGTGTCAACAGCATACTGCAGGGCTGCACCTGCGGCACATACTGCAAAGGGTAGCCCGCTGCATCCCATGCCCTCAAGTGTGGACACATGGAAATGTTCCTTCAGCAGCTTATCCGCGCATTCCTGCCCGAAGGCATCCTCCCCGTATTCATGGATAATGATCTTCAGTTCCCTTATCCGTTCCACCAGCTTCTCATCTGCAAGCATGGAAGGTGGCATGATACACTCGGAGGGGCCCATACGCGCAGCCTCGCTTGCTATCCTGTCGTATGGAGAACTGTCCGCAAGCTGCGTTGTCAGGAACTCGCCCGTGGAGATATCCAGAAACGCGAGCCCGAAATCCTTCCCCTCCCCATAGAGCGCCATGAGATAGTTGTTCGAAGCATCCGGGAACATGGATGGGTCCATGGCAGTACCCGGCGTGACAACACGCACGACACCCCTTTTCACGACCCCTTTGGCTGTTTTAGGGTCCTCGAGCTGTTCGCATATGGCGACCTTATAACCCTTCTTAATGAGCCGGGGCAGGTAGTTGTCAATTGCATGGTAAGGAATGCCCGCAAGCGGCATTTCCTTTCCGTCCTTACCCCTTCCCCTTGTGGTTAATGTGATCTCCAGTTCCCTGGCAATGGTCTTTGCGTCTTCGCCAAAGGATTCGTAGAAATCCCCCATCCTGAAAAATATGAGAGCATCTGCATACTCCTCCTTGGCCGAATAATACTGCTGCATGGCAGGTGTCATCTGATTCATGATAATCTGTGGAAATGCTTTGTTTCCCAAATTATCTGGCTGTTAGTATTTTTGTGTTTTCATTGGAAGCAGGTGCGATACTTTGGATACTTTGAACTGCATGAAAAATGTCATGCCATTGTTCCAAACCGGAACTTGGCCCTGTTTTTCTTCATGATGCTCACCAGATGCAGCATCACCGGCACTTCCACCAGCACGCCTACCACGGTTGCCAGCGTGGCTCCCGAATCGATACCGAACAATATAAGGGCGACTGCCACAGCAAGCTCAAAGAAGTTGCTGGCACCGATGAATGTGGAAGGGGCAGCTTCCTGATAGGGAATCCGGAGTTTCCTGGCTCCCATGTACCCGATAAAGAATATGAAATAGGTCTGCAGCACCAGGGGTATGGCTATGAGCAGGATGTGCAGCGGGTAATTGATTATCTTATCACCCTGGAAGATGAAGATCAGGACAAGCGTTACGAGCAGGCCCGCCGGGGTCACCCATTCTATCTTCCTGATGAGGCTGTTCTCAAGCCAGGAAACGCCTTTACTTCTTATGGCCGCATGCCGTGTGATGACCGCAAGGGACAGGGGTATTGCCACATAGAACAGCACCGAGAAGAAGACTGTCATTACAGGCACCGGGAAGTCCGTGGTCACTCCCACAAGCAGTGCTCCCAGGGGGGCGAACAGCACGAGGATGATGAGATCGTTCACAGAAACCTGCACCAGCGCATAATTGATGTTGCCCCTGGCAAGGTAGGTCCACACAAGCACCATGGCAGTACACGGGGCAAGACCGAGCAGGATCATGCCTGCAATGTACTCTTCCTGGAGCATCGGCGGTATGAGGTCTGCGAAGATAACGCTCATGAACAGCCAGGCAATGAAGGCCATTGTAAAGGGCTTGATGACCCAGTTAACAATGACCGTAAGTGTAAGGGGCCTGGAATTCCTCTTGACATTCAGTACCTCTTCAAAATTGATCTTCAGCATGATCGGATACATCATCACCAGCAGCACGAGCGCCACCGGAATGGAGACATTAGCCACTTCTATTCTGCTCAGGGACTGCGCAAATCCCGGGAACAGGTACCCTATTGCAGTGCCCAGTACTATACAGACTGCAACCCATATGGACAGGTACTTACTGAAAAAGTCAAGCTCCCTTTCTTCTTCCCTTCCATTTTCGATTTCGTTTTTTATTTCTCTACTTGCTTCCTTTTCCTTTGTTTTTTTCCGTCCTTCTTCCATACCTATCACTCCTTCCCTGCCGGAACCAGCAGTATTGGCTTCCTCGTCCTGCGCAGCAGGCTTTCCGCAGTACTTCCCAGCAGTATGTCCTTTAATGACCCCATTCCATGAGTTGTGATTGCAATAAGAGTGATGCCCAGCTGTTCTGCAAGAGTGCCTATCTCCTCGGCAGGCCTTCCGCTGCTCACATAATGACTGACCTTGATCTCACTTTCAAACCTGCGTCCCATTCCTGCGAGCCGGCCCAGGATGCGCTGCCTCTCACTTTCAAGTCCGGCTGCCTCGTTCCCGTCTTCGATCACATGTAAGAATACCAGCTCACCAATAATATCCTTCAGGCATCCGATCTCCCGCAGTATCTTCTCCGAATGCCCTGAAAGATCGACCGGAAGCAGAACCTTCGAGAACTTAGTGGAGCAGGCTTTCACATAGGTCTCTGTCCCGCCCCCCATGAGAGTATCATACTTCTCAATAAGCACTATCTTTCCCGATCCACGGGATATGTATTCTGTCGTCCTTCCTATGAGACGACCTCTTACCGGGCCTGAAGTGGTCGCACCCATAACTATACAGTCCACATTCTCCTCATCTGCGACCCGTACGATGGTCTTCTTAACATCGCCGTGGATAACGAGCGTGCTTGCATCCACACCAATCTCATCAAGCAGTTGGCTGTACTCAGCGATCCTCTTTCTTGCATTCTCCTCGAACATCGGGGCCAGTCCCTGGGCCTGATAGATGTCCACCACATGCAGTAATATCACCTTCTTAAGCCCGGCATTTTTGAATTCCCCTACACAGGCAAGAAGCTCTTCACTCTCGATCGTAAAATCGACTGGCACAAGTACAGTTTCTATCATCTGGGCCTCCGTCAGTTCCGATATGCCACTCCATTTGAACACGTTTCTGAGGTCTTAAGGCCTGGAATCCCTGAAACCCCATAATATAGGTTGGATCTTATCATATATAAACGATTTCAACTAAATTTGAAATGGAAATCCTTAAATAGTATGTTTCAAATATATTTGAAATACATGACCCAAGACTACCTGATGCATCTGTTTAATGCAGGCCTGCAGTCCGTCCAGGAATACCTGGCCCTGCACGTACTGCTCTGCCTGATTCCCGCATTCTTCCTTGCCGGAGCCATTGCATCCCTTTTCTCAAAGGAATCAGTGCTCAAGTACTTCGGAGCGAATACACCCAAGTACATATCATACACAGTTGCAGCCGTGTCCGGCTGTCTTCTTGCAGTATGCAGCTGCACAGTACTTCCTCTGTTCGCAGGCATCTTCAAAAGAGGAGCAGGTATCGGCCCAGCCACCACCTTTCTGTTCTCCGCGCCGGCCATCAATATCCTGGCAATAGTCTACACTGCAAAGATCCTGGGCTACGACCTCGGTGCAGCCAGGGCTGTGGCCGCCATACTGCTGTCTATAATTATAGGATTGATAATGGCCCTGATATATGAAAGGAAGAGTGAGGTGCATAAAGGGATCAAGACATTCGGCGGTGACAAGCACTCCCATACGGTCTATCTCTTCCTGCTGCTGCTGGCCATACTTGTGGTTCCTGAAATAATAAGGTCGTGGACCTATCTGGCCCTGGTGGAAATACCCCTGATAGCGTTGACAGTATACTTCTCTTTCAAGTGGTACTCTGCAGAGGAGAGAAAGAGCTGGATGGAAGAGACCTGGTTCCTTGTCAAGATGATAACTCCCCTTCTGCTGGTGGGCGTTTTCTTTGCAGGCATTATTGTGGAACTGCTCCCTGCAAACATTGTGGTCAGGTACGTGGGCGGTGATGGTCTTATGTCCTACTTCATAGCTTCCGTTGCTGCGGCGCTGATGTATTTCTCCACACTGACGGAAGTTCCCATCATTAATGCGCTTACAGTGCTTGGCATGGGAAGAGGGCCCGCGCTCGCAATGTTGCTAGCCGGCCCGGCACTGAGCCTGCCTAATATGATAGTCATCAGCCACATTATGGGAGTGAGGAAAGGACTCTCCTATATTGCCCTCGTGGTCCTAGCTGCGATGATATCCGGAATTCTGTTCGGCTATTATATATTGTAACGGGAAAGATAGAGGAATGGTGAAGGAATGAAGTTACTGGTGATCTCAGACATCCACGGGAACATGGAAGCTCTTAATGCTGTAATGGAGGTACGGCACGACGAAGTGATCTGTCTCGGGGATATCGTGGACTACGGAGCCTCACCCGGGGAATGTATCGACCTGCTGGAAAGGCAGGGCATACCAATGGTCATGGGTAACCACGACAATGCCGTTGCGTTCAGGATGGACTGCGGCTGTGGCTACCGGTACAAGCACCTTTCCCAATCGACAAGGGAATACACATGGAAAGTCCTGAGCGACAGGCAGCTGGAGTTCCTCAGAAAGCTCCCCTTCAGCCTGACACGGATGGAAAAAGGAGTTAAACTGTATTTTACCCACGGCAGCCCCCTGTCCTTCTATGATTACATAAGACCGGATACCCCTGAAGAACTTATCAGAGGATACATAAAAGGATTGGACGCCGACTTCATTTTTGTCGGCCACTCACATACGCCCTTTGTGAGGAAGGTAGGGGATGTGACCCTGGTTAATCCCGGGTCTGTGGGTCAGCCCAGGGACGGAGATACCCGAGCAAGTTGCGCTGTATTTGATACAGAAACCATGCAGGCGGAGATTATCCGGGTGGGGTACGATATGGAGACTGCCCGGGACAGGATCAGGAAGAACATGCCCCATGCAGATGAATTGATCTCGATACTGGAAAGAGGAAATTGAGTTCGTATTGTAATTCAAGGAATCAAAAGGTGATAAAATGAAAATAGAAATTCTTGGTACAGGCTGTGCAAAGTGCAAGAAGACAAAGGAAATAGTCGAGCAGGCAGTTGCCGAGCTTGGTGTCGCTGCGCAGGTGGTCAAAGTAGAGGATATGGACAGGATCCTTTCCTATGGAGTGATGATCACGCCGGCCGTTGTTGTTGATGGTGATGTGAAGATCGCAGGAAAAGTTCCAACGGCCGAGAAAGTTAAGGAATGGATTACAGAGTAGAACAGAGAAGATAAAATGGCAGATGAACTAAAGATGGCAACAGCCGCAAAATGTGCATGCGAAGCGACAGTCACCGGCCTGTATGCATGTGCCGGGGCCTGCAATGTAGGACAGATGGCAAATAAAATAGCTGTCGAGCTTACAAAACAGGGCAAAGGCAGGATGATGTGCACGGCGGGAATTGGAGCCAGGATTCCGGGCATCATGAAAAGCACCGAAGGAACCGACGAGATAATAGCTATCGACGGCTGCGCCCTGACATGTGCAAGAAAGTCACTGGAACTTGCAGGATTCACAGTCAACAAGCATGTAGTCCTGACAGAACTTGGCATGCAGAAGAACAAGGATCTGGACCTTCAGGAAAATGAAGTAAGCGCTGTGATGGCCAGAGTGGGAAGTGCTCTGGGAAACTGAAAGTACATGAAGAGGATATCCCCTTCATTCACTTTCTTATCGCTATTTTATTCCACGGTCACATCCGTACCATTTGCCTCGGCACTCACCTGTGGGTTATAGTACGAATACGCCCTGCTCTCCTGCCCGATGGCCTTCACCGGGAACAGCGCCTTCATCTGAATGCTGAAATTTATTTCCTCTCCCGGCTGCATGTCGTCGATGTAGAGTATCACCTTGCGGCCTGCGACCTCATAGCGGGTTATCACGCCTTCGTCCTTCAGGGCCGTGAGGCTTGATGTGACAGGAGTGAAGCCCGTGGGCACTGCAATATCCACTATCATCATTCCGCTGGATGTAACCCTGCCGCCGATGCCTCGCAGGCCGTTGTACTTCACGCGGGTCTGCACATTCACAATATCGTTCACCGCTACATTGGTGGAATCATAATCCACTTCAAGCTCTATCTCCTGCTGCGGGGTGAGCTCAGGCACTATCACATTGAAACGCCTTACGAGCTGGTAACTTACCTCGCCTGCACCCTCAAGCTCGAGCCTGGCCTGCGCTGCGTTCTGCGGAATCTCCACTATCTGCACCACATCGAAATTGCGGGAATTCACTTCTATGGACCTGACTGTCAGGTTGTCTGCATATACCGTCACGGTTGCATCCACATCCCTGCCGGCTGAGGCAGCTGCGCTCATAAGCGCCCTGAAGGCCATGACAGTATCCTGAGTGCTGGAGAAGCCTCCGTTAGAATTGCGCTGCGCCGCTATCCATTTCAATGAAGAGCTGGCTGCAGGGTTCTTTGCTTCGATAAGCGCGAGGGTTGCATATGCAGTGGTTTCGACATTCTTGCTTGACGGCACCATGAAATCGTAGCCGCGGTGTTCGTACGGCATGGGCACGTTGCCCTCCCCATAGCCCCAGTATGTGCCGCTGTCATCCTGCTTTGCAAGTGCGAGCAGGTCATTCAGGGCTTTATCGGCAAACGGGCTCTCAAGTTTCTGGAGGGCCAGAGTGCCGATGGCAAGGGCATAGGGGTCCTTCTGGGATGCAAGGTTGTCCTCAAGGTACTTGCGGGCACCGGCCATCACTACCGGATTGGCGGAGCCGTATTCGTCAAGGGCCAGGGTCACATAGGCAGTCAGGGCATAGGTGCCGCTGACACCGCCCATCATATCCTGGTGTATCACAAAGCCCACGGGCTCCCAGGAGCCATCAGCCTGCTGACGGGACTCTATCCAGGAAGCAGAGTCTGCAAGGATACCCTCATCTATGGTTGTAAGGTCCCTTGCACCGCTGAACTGTGAAAGCACGAATGCCGTCAGCCACAGGCTGCCCTCCGGGTCGCTCTCACCGAAAGCCGAGAAGGAGCCGTCACTGTGCCGATATGTGAGCTGGCGCTGGTAACCGGTGACTATGTACGTTTCCGCCTTGGCCTTGACCTGCGGGTTATCCTGTCCCGAAGCCTCAAGATAGCGCAGCACCTCCACATCAGTTGAGAAAAGCATCATGTTCTGCTCGCCGCATCCATAGGGCATCCCCAGCAGGTCATCGACACCGTTGATGGTCTGGGCCACTATGCTCGGGCTGAAGCTCACAAGCACTTTCCCGGAATCAGAAACGATTCCTTGAGGAAGTGTGGCGTCCATTATCACGGACCCGTTCTTCAGGACGCCATTGTCCACAAGCTCCCTGGTGACACCTTCGGGTTCAACGATCAGCTCTTTCCTGACAGCATCGGCCTTCTCTGTGGTCTGGCCCTTTATCTCTATGACCTTCCTGCCTACAGATGTGGGCCGGATGGTGAAACTTGCATAGCCGACGCTGTTGACATCCACTATGACTTCCTCCACATCCCGGCCTACGATATCGAACCAGTCGGCGTCCGACAGAGTAAGCATCACATTCTGCTCACGGTCAAGGTAATTGTATACCTGTACCTGCACAGGGAATTCCTCACCCCTGATGACAGAGTACGGCAGGTCCGGGTCGATGAAGAAGTCCTGGAACACCCTCAGCCGGGCCTCGGAGATGCCGATACCTTCAGGACCCGAGGACACGGCATGCAGCCTCCAGGTAGTGATACTGTCAGGCGCCGCCAGTTCAAGGCTGGCACGCCCCTGCCCATCTGTGAGCATATCAGGCATCCATATCCACTTCTCGGGGAAGAACTGGCGCACCTTCTGCACCTCGGCAAGGGAAGCGCCTGAGCCCGCTTCATGAGAGTCTGTGACGGTTTCCATAGGCGCTTCCATGGCAGGGGCATCTACCGGTATCTCATTCTCAACGCCTTTTACCATGTCATCAAAACCGCCTGCAAAACCGTCAGCCTCCCAGCCCCGGGCCTGCGATCTCGGGACATTGATGCCTGGGGAGGCCATTACGGTCACGCCGGTGCTTTCCAGCATCTCATAGGCACCCTCGCGGTACCATGAGGGATGCGATTCTGCCTGGGGCTCCATGAAGCGTTTCTCAAGTTCGTCGAACACCTGTTTCAGGTTCAGCCGGCCCTCGCTCAGGGAGTACACGGACTCGTCAACGATGGAGAAGCCTATCATGGACCTGCTGCCTGCATCGAAGTCAACTGTCACATTATCTCCCGGTCCCACGGACTCACTGTCAAAGGAACTGGAAAGCTCCACCTGCGAGGAGAACTGCACGTCAAAGGGCAGCACGTCCACTGAAACCTCGCTGTTGGGATTGATCATGTATGCCACGACCTTTGCCTGCGGGCTCATTTGCATTGTGACGGGGATGTTGATATCCTGTGTCTTGCTTGTACCCGAATACACGGTTCTGCCATTGGCAAACACATCGTAGAATACTGTTCCCCGATTGGTGGAATATACTCTGAAGGATACGGTGTCTCCCACCTCCGGAATTCCTTCTGTGAGCTGGGTTATATGGATGAAACTTGCGCTTGGTGAATATACAGCATTCAGCCCCTTGTATGCATATGCACTATCGGCGCTTGCCGTGATGGAGCACTGCATGGCTGACTCAGGCACATCATATGTAATGAGAGCAACACCGTTCTTTGTGGACACGGTTTGCTGGTCCCTGTTATCCTGATATGATTCGTCCGTGAATGCCGTATCAACAGTTACCTGAGTGTCCACAGGCTTTCCTCCGGGGTCCTTGGCCACCACAAGCACCTGGAGCGGCATTCCGGGCTTGATATAACTGGATTCGGGAATAATCTGGAGTAACAGAGGCGACTCGGCAATTGTCAGCAGCTTGTTACTGGTCTCGCTGTGGTTGCCCGTATCCGTTACTGTGACATTGAGCATAAGGCTTGCCTGTCCACCCGCACCGTAGGTGCCTGCAGCATATCCCACGGCAGGAAGCTCGAAATCAGCGGAGCCGTTCCTGAGCTTTGCATTGTAGGTGGCATACTGCTCCCATTCGCCTACATAGCGGGAGGCTTCCACGAGCACCTCCCCGTCCACATCCTTGCCGAAGAAATACGAAGATGAAACTGTGCCTGTTATCTTGTCCGACACAAGGAACCAGTCCTGCGGCGTGCTTAAGGTTACATCGAATTTGGGAAGCACATACTTAGCCACCTGGACGTCCACATTGGAAACTGAATCCCCGGCTGTTGCCTTTATCTTCCATGTGCCCAAGTTAAGCTCCGAGGCCAGGGGCAGGTCGAAGGAGGCAACGCCGTATTCGTTGGAGTTCATCTCTTCCTTGAACACCTTGATGCCTTTTGAATCCGTTATCTCCACAAGCATGTCCTGTTCCACGGGCACCAGGTTGTTGTTGAGGGAAAGTATCCTGCCATGGATGGTCTGGCCGGGTTTGTAGATGGGCTTATCAGTTTCGATAAAAAGAGGGTTGTTCCTTACCACTTCCACGGTGGCCGTGAAATTGCGCTCATAGCCTGCCGGCCTTGCGGTGAGCACATAGCGCCCTTCCTTCACATCAGGCACTTCAAAGGAAGCTACGGAGTTGCCTGCACCTGTGGTGGATGCGCTTATAAGCGGAATCTCAGTGTTATTCTCATCCACAAGAGTATACTCTATACAACGACTCACCGGCTCTCCCTTATCAAAGGCCGCCATCGTTACAGAACTCTCGCCTCCCGAGAAAAGCACCTTGGGAGCAAGTATGAGAAACTCATCACCTGCGCCTGCAAGCTGGCCGGTACACGGACCGGCAAGGTTGGAAGAGAGTTCAGTTTTGTTACCGATGCACCCTGAGAGAAGGGAAAAGAGGATAAGCATGCATATGATGCATGACCCTGCTTTGACTGATGCAAGTTTCATTTTTCACCACTACCTGTGCCTGTAATAACAGTTATTAAAATTTCGTTGATTAAGGTGTATGAGGCAGGTCCGTATATACTTTGCTTAAACTTCAACGATGTTTGAAGTTATGGATGACGGCGCATTCCTGCAGCTATGGGTCACGGTATGCCTGCTTTCAGGTGTCTTGATAACATCTCCCCTTTAGCGGGCACAAGTACAAATAAAAAGGGACCATATGTTAGATTTAGTTAACTTTAAGATATATAAAGCTAATATTAAGATGTACATTTACCTTATAATGCTAGAATAATATCGGAAAAGATAAAATGGGCAAGCTGGAAAAATACACAAAAACTATGTACTCCGTAGCTGCCGTCCTGATCATGGCAGGAGTGGCACTGATGGCTTTCCTGGAGAACTATCAGGAAATGTCCATCGGCCTGATAAATGCAGGCTCAGTGATAATATTCGTGACCTTTATCAGAGCCAGGCGCTACAGGAGCGGACCGCTGAAGGATGAAAGAACTGTCAGGATCGGCTCTTACGGACTCTCCTACTCATGGTTCGTCACACTTGTCGTGGTTGCCGTACTGTTCTGGGTAAACTACTTTGGTATCCTGCAGCTGACAGTGGACCAGGTGCTTGGATTACTGATCCTTGTAATGGCAGTCACTGCAAAGGGTTTCCAGTGGTACCTGTTCAGGAAGGGTGATGTGGAGTAAGTGAGGTCGTTATGAAGACCAGGATCAAGGAACTCAGGGCAAGGTACGACATGACCCAGGAAGACCTTGCCAGCCGCGTGGGAGTCAGGAGGGAGACCATTGGATTCCTGGAAAAAGGTAAGTACAACCCCTCGCTTAAACTCGCATACAAGGTTGCAAGGTGCCTGCAGACCAGCATAGACGAGTTATTTATATTCGAGGAAGAAGACCTCGCATAAGAAAGCAGTACAGGACAGGAACACATGGAGACTAAAACAAAGGTCTGGCTGGCCTCGGAAGGGAAACCGGTCATCGGAGCAGGAAAAGTGGCCCTCCTGAAGGCAATCGATGAGGAGCGCTCCCTCAGGAAAGCCTGCGAGAGGCTGGATATTTCCTACAAACATGCGTGGAACGTGCTTAACACCATGAGCGAGAGGCTGGGGAAAGATGTGGTGACGACCGTGAGGGGAGGAAAGGACCAGGGAACCTTTCTCACAGAAGAAGGCCGTCAGCTTATCCGCGAATACGAGCACAACAGGGACTTCATCGAGGATACCATGAAGGACGAGGGCTCATGGGAGAACATAGGACTGAAGATATCCGCACGGAACAGGATACCGGGCAAAGTGACCATGGTGGAAAGTGAAGGCCTTATCTCAAAGATAACCCTTGAAATAGAGCCCTCGCTCCTGACGTCCATTATCACCAGCGAGGCCGTGGAAAGGCTTGATATCAGGCCAGGGGACGAGGTCTTCGCGATAGTCAAGTCCACCGAGGTTCTCCTGGGTAAAAAGGCAAGGTAGTAATAGTGTAAATTACTGCTTGCACTGTTTTTTGGAGATACCGCGAGCAATGAACGGGATCAGCGCCAGTGCAAACACCAGCTTCAATGGCTCAGGTAGTATCTCACTTGCACTGCCAACAACTGAACTCGCCTCTATCCCGAGCCTGAAATAGATCATGTCCAGCAGCAGGCCAAAGCCCAGCGAACAGAAGGCTATCATTCCGAGATAGAGAGCAGCGCTTCTTTTACCGAGGAACCTTGTCACCATGGTAAGCGTGGCGGCATTTGTTGCAGGCCCGGCAAGAAGGAAGACGAATGCTGTTCCCGGACTCATTCCCTTTGCTATGAGGGCTGCTGCCAGCGGTGTGGACGCAGTTGCACAGATATAGAGGGGAATACCCACCACAAGCATGAAAAGCATGGAAGTGACGCCGCCCCCCAGGTAAGAGCTCACAAGCTCATACGGGACTGCATAGGAGATCACGCCGGCAAGGACTATGCCCAACACAAGCCACCTGGAAATGTCTCCAAGGAGCTCGACAAAGGCATATCTTACGCCCTCCCTGAGCCGGCCCGCTCCCGGGGAGCCAGTATCCCTGGCAGCAGGAGCCTGGCATGAACAGGAAGAATCGCTGCATGCAGTCATCGGCTGGAGCATAAGTACGTTCTTTTTTCCGGAAGCCGTGTTCTCAGCGGCCTTGTTCCCGGCTGCCGGAAGCTTTTCAGGATTGAGGAAATTCTCCGCTATCCCTGCGGAAAGAGCTGTTACGAAAGCTGCCAGCGGGCGGAACACGGTCATTATGGGGTCAAGCAGGGCATAGGTTATCGCTACTGAGTCCACGCCTGTTTCAGGGGTCGATATCAGGAATGACAATGTGGCACCCTTTGTAGCACCTCTTTTCTGGAGTGACAGGGCAGTGGGCACCACACCACAGGAGCAGAGAGGGATTGGAATGCCAAGCAAGGATGCATGCAGTGCCGACCTGATCTTTCCTGCCGAACTGCCCAGATACTTCATGATCTGTTTCTCCGGGATGTACACGTGCAGAAGGCCAGCTATCACAAATCCCAGGAAGAGGTAAGGAGCCATCTCTACAAAGAGACGCCAGGATTCCATGGCGATTCCCGCCAGTATCGAAAACAGCGTATCCATTTTCACCACTCACACTCAGAAACGTGTTTCCGGCACACATCAATGAAGGTATGCACGTGCTCATCGGCAATATGGTAGACTGCGAACCTGCCTTCCTTTTTCACGCGCACTAGGTCAAGCTGGCGCAGGGTGCGCAGGCTGTGAGAGATGGCAGGCTGGGAAATGTCAAGCGCCCCCTCAAGCTCCTTGACACACAGGCCACCCCCGGAAAGCAGGAAAAGTATCTTCAGCCTGGTCTCTGACTGCAGTGCGCCGAAGATATTGCATATCCTGCAAAGCTCATCCTCCGAAGGAATGTTTTGCGAGAGAAGTGATATTGATTCTTGATCGGCACATACATGCCCTGGATCGTCTGTCATAAACATATGAACATATGTGCATATATTTATGGATATTGCATGAGGCCAGAGAGATCAGCCGATCAATCTTACTAACTCATATCATTAAAAGCATGACAGCGGCAAAGGATAACAATGACAATAGGTCCTTTTTCCGGAGCTGCGGTTCATGAAGGGAGCTGCGGTGATCACCCTGATAGCAGCGGCTTTCCATGGCAACGGCCACATCCTCTGCAGAGCCAAAGGCGGCCCTGACCATGGGAACAGATAAGGAATAGAGGGCCAGCGCAGGATTCTTCTTTGCATCCAGGCCGCGGGAGAGCTGTGAATCACGGAGCTTGCTAAAATTTTCGTGAAGAAGAGGCACGAAGTGGAGGGAAAGGAACATCATGGTCGCAAGGTCAAAGGAAGAGATGCCGAACTTCCTTGAAGGCAGGGGGCGAAGCATCCGTTCTATCCCCGCCGTCATCATGGAAGGACTTGTTGTGGCTGTGAGAAGTGAGGCGAACATAAGCAGTAGAATGAAACGCAGGACAAGCAGCGACCCTTTTACCAGTCCCTGGTAGGTGGCGTCCAGCCCCATCAGGGAGAACAGGGAATCACCTCCGGTAAGGAAGAGCTGAAGAATGAATATCAGGAACAGGAACACCAGCATGGGCCTGAGGGATCCAAGCACGATCCGGGGAGAAACGGAGGAGATCAGGAGTATTAGAGAGAATACCAGCGATATGGCGGCCATCTCCCTGAAAGTGGAGGACATGAAGATGCTGATGCTTGCCACCAGCATTGCAGTTATCTTCACCCTCGGGTCAAGCAGGTGAAGAAAGGAGTCGCCCGGAACATATCTGAACAGAAGGGCGCTCATTCCTCGGCTGCCCCCTTGACCCTCTTCGATCCCAGCACGCGGGATATTTCCCGGAAGGCCTCATCTGTGTCGAAGATATCGCACCTTACATCAAATCCCCTGGTGCGCAGTTCCTTCATGAGGCATGTGATCTCAGGAAGAGGAAGAGATTCATGCCCGGCATACTCTGCAGGAGTACCGCTGAACACGAGCCTTCCCCGATCAAGCCAGTATACACGGTCTGCAAGGGACAGCATGTCCGATACACGATGAGATACCACAATGATCGTCACGCCATCTGAATTGAGAAGCCTGAGCGCGGAAATGAGCAAGCCCTTATTCTCTGCATCCAGCCCTGATAGAGGTTCATCCAGCACCAGATAGTCCGGCCTGCATGCCAGGATGCCTGCCATGGCAACCAGCCTCTTCTGGCCTCCGCTCAGTCTTAAGGGCGATGTGGACAATATGTCCCGACCAAGGCCAAGAAGTTCCAGTGCGTAATGCACCTGCTTCTCAATCTCAGGACCCCGGAGACCGAAGTTTTTCGGACCGAAGGCCAGCTCCTCAAAAACGGTACGCCCGAAGAGCTGCTGCCGGGGAAACTGGAAAAGCATACCTACCCTGGACCTCACTTTCTTTTCAGAGGCTTGCATGCCATCTACGGTCACCTGTCCCGAGCAGGGCCTGAGCAGACCGTTGAAATGCCGTATGAGTGTGGATTTACCTGAGCCGATGGCACCACCTATGAGCACGAGCTCGTCCCTGCCGATGGAGAGACTGACATCCTCAAGGGCGGTCCTTTCCAGAGAAGTGCCGGGGTTGTAACGGAAAGTCACATCCCGGACCACTATGGACACAGATCCTCCAGCAGCTCATCCTTCGTAAGGGCAAGCCCTATATTAAATCCTGCGTCGGCAAGCATTTTTGAGAGCGCTGCCACAGGCGGCATCTCAACCCCATATCTTTCGATATCGTGCTTTCTGAAAACATCGCGGGGAGATGCGTCAGCCACAATCCTTCCTGAATCCATGATGATGAGGCGATCCGCATCCGCAGCCTCCCCGAGCCGGTGAGTGACATAAACAACAGCAGTGCCTTGCTCACGGATGCGCCTGATAGCATCAAGCACCTCCTGCCTTGAAAGATGATCGAGCATGGAAGTGATCTCATCCAACACGATACACTGGGGTTCCATTGCAAGTACCCCTGCAATAGCAAGCTTCTGTTTCTGGCCGCCACTGAGGGAACGGGGAGAATGGAACCTGAGTTCGCAGATCCCCATGGTTTCCATAGAGTGCTCCACAAGCTCTTTTATCCTTGAAGAAGGAAGGCCCAGGTTCTCCGGGCCAAAAGCGATGTCCTCCTCCACGGTCATGCCGACAAACTGCGAATCGGGATCCTGAAAGACCATACCCACGGCCTTGCGGATGGCAGGGTGGTGTTCCTTCTGCGCAGTGCACAGGCCGTTCACATGTACGGAGCCATCCGAGGGAAGGAGCAAAGCGTTCATGTGCCGGATGAGGGAGGATTTACCGCTACCGTTCCTCCCTGCAATTACAATGAACTCATCTTTACCAATCTGCAGGCTCACTGAGTCCAGTGCCGGGGTCCCGTCGGGATAAGTGTGACGCAGTTCGCGGATATCTATCATGCTCATCGTCCGGGCACAGTGTTGTTCATGGAACCTACTCAAGAGAATACTTTGCGGCGATCACAGAAGAGAATACAAGCTTAAGCAGATCCCCCGGAATGAACGGAGCAACACCCAGAAGGATAGCACTTTCCACTGATATGCGTGCAACGTAGACCATATAGGCAGCACCCAGCAGATAGATCACGAGTAATCCTGCCGACATGAACAATGCATTCCGGAGCACACCTGAAGTGCCCCACCTGTCGGAAAATGTACCTATGACAAACGCAGCAAAAACAAAGCCTGCCAGATATCCACCGGTAGGTCCAAACAGCACGCCAATACCCGATGAGCCTCCGGAGAACACGGGCAGTCCTATGATCCCAAGCAGCAGGTAGATCATCACACTCATGGATCCCCAGCGTGCACCAAGCATGGCACCTGCAAGGAATATGAACAGCACCTGCAGAGTTATGGGAACAGGACTTATGAGGACCGGTATCCGGATAAATGCCCCGACTGCTATCAGGGCGGTAAAAAGGGATGCCATCGCCATTTTTCGGACATCGCTCTCGTAATAGTTCTCGTAATGGTAATTTTCGTTCATGATTCTCCCGTCTTTACCTGAGCTGTAAGCCGATGATGACCTCAGTCCTGCAGGATACATTTCCAGCTAAGGGCTGAGGTTTACAATTGGAACAATGCCCGAGTGCAAAACTGAGAATACTGCACCATGTAAGCACCAATACCAGGCTGTACAAGCTATGTCAACCTTTTTCTGTAGATGGTTTACATGATATAAAAGACTTATCGTATACAACTGACTGCAGGGTTTACAATCACAGGGAAACTGCTCCAGCCACCACTATTGCCAGTATCATCATGCTGGTATAGGAAACAATAGGAGCGGATATAAGACAGAAAAGAGAATAATGCCGGGAACTCCGGCACTACAAAGTAAATCCAAGCAACTTTACATGTCCATGTCAGGCTGGGGCATTCCCGGGGGCATTGCGCCGCCCTTGCCGCTTGCTGCAACGACGTCATCGATCCTGAGGATCATTACGGTTGCCTCTGTGGCGGAATTGATAGCCTGTGTCTTGATCCTGAGAGGCTCAAGGACGTCCATGTCGTACATGTTCACGACCTTACCGGTGTAAACGTTAAGACCTGCGTTCTTGTTGCCCTGCTCGTGCTGGGAGCGAAGCTCGATAAGCATGTCAATGGCATCCAGACCTGCATTCTCTGCAAGCGTCTGCGGGATTATCTCGAACGCTTCAGCGAACTTGCTTACTGCGAGCTGTTCCCTGCCCTTGAGGGTTGCAGCATATTCCCTGAGCCTGAGTGCAAGCTCTATTTCCGGCGAGCCGCCGCCTGCAACGATCTTCTTGTCTTCCAGTGCAACGCCTACCACACAAAGTGCGTCATTGAGCGCACGCTTGAGTGCATCCACGATATGTGTTGTACCGCCGTGGAGGACAAGTGAGACTGTCTTCTCTTCCCTGCATCCGGTAAGAACGGTCATCTTGGCACCGCCGATATCCCTCTCTTCCACCATTTCGGCAGATCCGAGGTCGCCTGGCCTGATATCGGTGACATCCTGGAACAGGGTTGCTCCGGTTGCCTTTGCCAGCTTCTGGAGGTCGCTCTTCTTGATTCTCCTGCATGCGTATATGCCTGCCTTCTCCAGGTAGTACTGTGCAAGATCGTCAATCGCCTTCTGGGAGAACACTACATTGGCTCCACTTGCGATGATCCTGTCCACCATTTCCTTGACCATCCTTTCTTCCTGCTCAACGAAAAGCTGCATCTGGTCAGGTGAGGTGATCTTGATCTCAGCATCCTTCTCGATCTTATGGAACTCTATGCCGAAGCTTGCCAGCAGGATCTTAGCGTTCTGGATCTTCTTTGGCATGTTGGGCCTGACGCGCTCTTTGTCAATAACAAGGCCGGGGATCATCTCAGTATCAAGAATGCTTCCGCCTTCTTTCTTTTCAATGGTGATGTCACCCACATCCACCTTTATGCCATCATCGGTCTCCTCCGCTACGGAAAGAACGGCATCGAGCACGATATCTGCAAGGAACTCCTTGTACTCGCCTGCGCCTTTCCCTGTAAGGGCGGTCCTGGCAAGTTTCTTCAGAGTTTCCCTGTCATCCTTAGAAACGTCAATTGTAATTGTGTCGAGGATCTCAGCACATTTTTTTGCGGCGTGCCTGTATCCTGAAGCTATGATCGTGGGGTGGACACCTTTCTCCAGGAGCTCTTCTGCCTTTGCGAGAAGCTCTCCGGTGAGTACAGCTGCCGTGGTAGTACCGTCGCCGACCTCATCATCCTGCGTCTTCGAGACCTCGACCACCATCTTGGCTGCCGGGTGCTCGATATCCATTTCCCTGAGAATGGTCGCACCATCGTTGGTAATTACAATATCACCGAGGGAGTCCACAAGCATCTTGTCCATACCCTTGGGGCCAAGTGTGGTTCTTACTGCCTTTGCCACGGCTTTACCTGCAAGGATATTAATGCTCTGTGCATCTCTTCCGCGTGAAGATCTCCTGCCACCGCTTCCTAAAACGTACCTGGGCTGTCCTGCCAAATTATAACCTCCTTATAACCATGAGTCATTCTATCAATATGGAAAGTTAGCATTAGTTGCCATCGAGTATACGGGATACTCATACTGCTCAATCTAAATGCAAGCAGTTCTATATAAATTTAACCGCCTGTAATGTACGGAATAAAATAAGAGGAGGAAGATAAATAGGGCTCAGCCCCGGTTATATAGTTTGTCAAGATGTGCATCTATCAGGCAGTAAACATGCTGCCTGTAACGTGCAGGTGCAGGAATATTGAAAAAGGACATACCAGGGTTAGGAGCATTAAAAAGGGAGTTGCCTCCTGCGGTCCAGCCCACATTGGTGACCACACCCACCCTTTCCATCTCATCCACCATGGATTTGACCTTCCCGAAATCCTCGATCGTACCTCCCCAGTCACTCTCATTGAAATTCGGGGACCTGCCCCCGGCATTGAGTTCCAGTTGCTGCAGCGCGAAGCTATACGTCCTGAACCACTGCAGATCATCCTCACTCAGGTCAATGATACCCCTAAGTGCATCCTGTTTCAGGCTTTTCATCATCAAGGGAATGTCATAGGCCCTAAAGGAGTTATTTTTTGACTTCTCAAGAAAGATTTCCGGCTTACCCATAATAATACCCCGCTAATGGAATAATTGTTCCGATTAAAAGATAGGATACAATAAGATAAGTATTTTGTCCGGGAGTACAAAAGGACCTGCATAAGCTAACATGGAAGACAATGGGCAGCGGGAGCTATCAGCAGTTGAAGAGACCTGCCTCTGCATGCACACAGCAAGTAAAGGGCTCCTGCTAAGACTCACCAGGATCAGATACCTAACAGACCACAAGACTCCTTATGCAGGCGTTCTTGATAAACTGGATCATATCATCCCTGAGGAGGAACTCCTGATCCGAAAGGTCATCTGTATCCAGGTATCTGTGAAATACTTCCTTGAACTCATTGAATGTAGCTTCATCTTTTTTGTTCATGTAATACTCCCTATGAACAATCCTGAATATATTATTGTAAAAATATATATAAATAATTATCTATTATAATGCCTCTGCTGCAAGAAAGTTAGTATCCGACGTCCCATGATAGCGACAGTATTCTAAATGGTGCCAAGCCCTGCAAGAGCAATGCTCACCAGTACAAGCACATACAACATCAAAAATACCAGCACTATCGCTGGTTTAGTAGACAGATGCCCAGTCATCCAGACCACCATTACAGTTAGACCTAATAAAAAGAGACAAGGATAGATCAATAAAAACTGCAGGGTCAATAACCCTGCCTTATCTGAATTCACCCGTAGTGATACTATACTCAAAGTTATCAGTGTTTACAGGAAGTATACTGAGTGTCCACTCACCTGCAGCACCTGAAACCTCATACACCTCTGTATAGACCGTGCTTGTGTTCTGGTAACCGAGAGAACCGGAGGATGCCAGCGGCCTGACGTTGCCAGAACCGTAGACAACCTGACCCCTGGTAGTGCTCCCTACGAGCTGCATACCCACCTGCTGGCTTCCCTGCTTCATTGAGACCTGGAAGGATGGAGAGAGGCTTCCCGATGTGGTGCTGCCATACATCCCATAGTCATAGATGCTGGTAGTGATCTCAATTCTCATGGTACCGTCGGTAGTGGTGGTAAACTCCTTCACGAACGGTTCAGAGGGTTTCTCCCATACTGTGAAGTAGAGCTGCACCTGGCCTTCCCAGTCGCGCAGTGCAGAATCGTCGATGCCAAGGTCCAGTGTTCCGCTGAAGGACCCTGTTGCGTCTTCCGGCACGTCAAGGTGAACTTTGACTGTTACCGTTTCACCTGCTTTAATGATTGAAGGGGCGCTTATGGTGACTGAGCTCTCATCCATTACTACGTTAGAAGCGCCTGCATCATACCTGATGGAAGATACGGCTTCAGCATAGTAGACAGTGTTCATGAGCACTTCGGGGTCCATTGCTATATCCTGCTTGCCCACATTTGTGATCTTTACCTCATAGTCATAACCTTTCCCGGCCTCAACACGGTCATTGATATAAGTTGTACCTATCTGCACACTTGGAGGTGTCCAGACATCTATGGACATTTCCATGGAACCGCCATAGACCGGGTATTTAGTATAGTTCTGCTCATCGAACTTTCCGAATACCATGGATGCGTAGTAGTACCCGATATCCGCGTCCTTCGGTATGCTGACCTTTACCACGAACTGCTGTTTTGCGTCCGGTGCCAGCTCAAAGGACTGTGGGGTGACAGTCACCCATTCTTCCTTGAGGTAGTTCTGGGTATAAGGCTGGATGACCAGCGTGGGATTAATGGAAGCTGTTTCTTCTCCCCTGTTGGTTACAGTGACCTTTACTTCCCTGTTCTCACCGGGCTGGAGCCTGATGTTGGAATAGCTTGGCTTTACAACTAGTTTGCTCATTTCCCCGTAAGGATAGATCACTGCATCTTCTGCGATCGCAGGCGTGGAAGACACACCATATCCAGACGATGATGAAACCATCTTTACCTCCGTAGTCAGCGGCCTTATCAAGAGAGCAACATCATCTGCCATTGCCCCCGACGCGAAAAGAGAGCTGACAAACAGCAGCCCCACCATATAAATTAGAGATTTTTTCATGTATCGCACCTCTTGTGTTCTCAACATAATGGTAGGCATTACACTTATTAAATAATTGTGTAAACTTCAGTGCAGTTCGCAGTTATAAATGGCAGGGAGTGACGATATGAGAAATATCAGATAGGACCTGATATCGATAGAATTTGATACGAACCAGACAGGAGCATTCAGGTTGCAACAATACAGGCAAATGAGAATGGCCTGACAGTACGCGGACCTTTTGCATAGTTTAGTATTTATATATTAAACTTATAGGTTAGCCCATGCAGGAAAAAAGATACCCCAGGGGCCATTTCATGGCAGTGGGAATGGCTATCGGCATCCCTCTTGGCCTTCCTATAGGCCTCCTGATAGACATGATCGTCATCGGGCCATTGATTGGAGTTGCCATCGGAGCAGGGATAGGGGCATATATGGAGAAAAAGTATAACCCGAACCCCTTACCGATCTCAGTTGAAGATGACAGGCAAAGAAAGAAAATCATCCTGGCGCTTGCTGGATTCTTCCTGCTGGGCCTCCTTGCCCTGATCGCTTTGCTGATGATGATATGAGATAGCAGGCACGGGCCCGCCCTGGCCCGTGAGGCAGGACAAAATGGATCCTGCGCCATCCGTGCTACAGCTCATGCTGCAACAAGTATCCTGTTGCCTAATATGGCATTCTTGCAGAACCACATAAAAGAATAAAAGTGCGTGCGCAGTGCGCGCATCCGGATATGGAGAAAAGCTCACTCAGGAATTGTATAGCCATCAGTGAGCGTTTCCATGAAGGCTACGAGGGCTGAAACCTCTGTCTCGTTCAGGCCAAGGTCCCCGAGCTCGTCCACATTGACATTCTCAGCGACCTCAGGCTCAGGCCAGTTCGCAGTGGCGTTATCCCTCGTATTATAGAAGTCCACGACTTCCGTGAGAGTATTGAACGCTCCGTTATGCATATATGGAGAAGTGGCAGCGATGTTCCTGAGAGTTGGCACCTTCATCTTGCCGGCCTCCAGTTCCCATCCCGGAGTGCCGACAGATTTCAGGAATCCCCCAAGGCCGTAATCGATGTATCCGGCTCCGT
This sequence comes from Methanolobus chelungpuianus, assembly GCF_024500045.1. Classification (NCBI taxonomy): domain Archaea; kingdom Methanobacteriati; phylum Methanobacteriota; class Methanomicrobia; order Methanosarcinales; family Methanosarcinaceae; genus Methanolobus; species Methanolobus chelungpuianus. The sequence continues at coordinate 120,114 of NZ_JTEO01000004.1, read as the reverse complement.
CGGGATTGAACTTCCTGGGGAGATCGTAGAAGGGACTGTCCACGTTCTTAGGAGTGCCCAGGTTGTCATAGGTATAATCCGTGAACAGGGCCTGATCCGCATAGGGTCCGGGTTGGCTTGGATGGCACTGCGAACACATTGCCTTGCCATTGAAGAGGTCCAGGCCCAGCATTTCTTCCTCTGTGAGCTCGACTTCCTCTGCCACATAGAGATCATACTTCGAGGAGAACTGGTTGAGCTCGGAAGTGCGTTCGTATGCAGCGATGGCCTCGGCGACCTTATCGTAGGCCAGCTCCACATTGCCGTCCGAAAGGTCTTTCAGGCTTACCCCAGTCACCTGCTCGAAGAAGCCTGCATAGGCGGAATTCTTGATCTTGACGATCACAGTTCTCTTGTTGGGATTGTTCATCTCCAGGGGATTCAGGAAGGGACCCTTTGCCTGCTCGGCCAGGTCGTTTGCGCGCCCGTCCCAGAACTGGCCTCCCACGTAAAGAGTTTCATCATCTTCGGTAACGGTGCCAAAGTCAGGGCTGTAGGCTGCATAAGCCGCCGTGGGACTGTTCCTGTTACCAAAGCGGTTCGGAAGCACACCCTGGGAGACCGGCAGCCCATTAGAACCGGCAAAGCCCACTGACGGGTGATGGCAGCTTGCGCACGACTGACCGGCAGGTGTTGACAGGTTCTCATCGAAATACAACAACTTTCCAAGCTCCTCCTCATCCGAGAGAGCAGCGCATGTTCCGACCGTTGCCAGCAAGGCAACTGCAATTAGAACTAAAAGTATCTTACCCATAATGTACCCCCGCAATCAGAATCAGGTCAGAACAACGAGTACCGCTCAGAGGCGAGATCAGGTGAGAAGCCCACCTATATCTTTTTTTGCTGGCAAGGCCCCACCCACACAGACCTCATTCCAATGCTTAAATGCTAGAAGTTGAGCCTGGAAAGATATATACTTACCTCAGTTCGGTTTATGAGAACCCATAGAGGATAATTTAGAACCTAAACACTTATTTGCTCAACAGAAGGCCAGGAAGATTATCTCGCGTGCCTTATCGATCAGTTCCCTGACCTCATGTTCCTGCGGTTCCTCTTCCTGGCGGGTGCATTCATCCCTCAGAAATGCAAAATGGTCTATCGGTCCGAGGATTTCAGGATCGAGTCCATACAGCCCATCAGATGAAAGAAGCTTCCGGGCCATCGTAGCCATCTTGTCATCCGGCTCCAGTCCGATGCCGCTTACCTCGCACAGTGTCCTCAGGTATCTTTCAAGAGCAAAACCGGCCATGATACCGGCAGCGCGGAGCAGGCCCTGCCGATACAGGCTTTCAGCCTCGTCAAGTGCCGAACTCACCAGCTCTGCGGTGATCATTTTCCTGTAGCTGTCCTTAGCTGAGGCTATGAGGGGTTCTATTGTGTAGAGCATGTTGACCTGGGTATCGAAAGAAGAGAGAAAACCGTCTTTCAGATGCTTCTTCTCGTTGGAGTTGGTGGCAGGGTCCTTCAGGTTGATAAGGCTCAGTATCTTTTCATGCAGCCCTGTGAAGCCCTCATACTTCGCATCCCTCCCCCTGCCCAAATGTTCAAGAGCAAGCCTCCTGCAAAGTTCATACCAGACCCCGTACTTTACCAAGAGAGCGCGCTGCAGCGGCTCATTTGCGGAATTGATGACACACACTTTATATTGAGAATTCTGCAATCCCGTAGAACCATCATCAGCATGCCTCATCCGTTTCTGGATCGTACCTTCCAGCAGGTCCATGTACATTTCTTCTATCGCTTCGGCTTCCGTGATGCAGGTGGCGATGTCGGGGGCGGTCATGTAGAGTAGAATGTGGGGACTGTATTTAAGTGAGATGAATCAGGACAAATGCCGTACAGGATATATAGTTGAGAGGACAAAAATAATAGATCAGGCACATTTGAACTTGGGGAGGAAACATTATGGGAGAGATAATTGTCTCGTCTTTTATAACGCTTGACGGCGTTGTGCAGGCTCCGGGCGGGCCGGAGGAAGATACTTCAGGCGGTTTCAGGTATGGCGGCTGGACCTTTCCTTACTTTGACGACTTTCTTGGCGGGGTAATGACCGAGCAGATGAGCAGGCCGTTTGACCTCCTGCTTGGCAGGAGAACATATGAGATATTTGCCGGCTACTGGCCGGACCACAATGAAGAGGGAGAAGCACTCAATAAAGCAAGGAAGTATGTAGCCTCTCATTCCCCTCTGCAGACGGAGTGGAGTAATTCGGTCCTGTTGAAAGGCAATGTCGTAGAGGAAATAAAAAAGCTTAAGGCGCAGGAAGGCCCGCAGCTGCAGGTTCTTGGCAGCGGCAACCTCGTTCAGACGCTGTTGAAGCACGACCTCGTTGACGAGTTATGGCTCATGATATTTCCCATCACGCTCGGAACAGGCAAGCGCCTGTTTGCCGAAGGCACTATTCCCGCTGCCTTTACTCTGCAAGATTTGAAAAAGTCGCCGAGGGGCGTGATAGTAGCTTATTACAGGCGTGGTGGGGGAGTGGAAACGGGGTCGTTTTGAGGTAAAGGAGTATAGGGGATTACAAGATACATGCATACAGGCTATGTGGAAAACTAAATTACTATTATTTACATATAATTTAAAAAGTACTACTCCCTGAGGGTTTCTACATATTTTTCTATTACTGGCATATTACAGAAGGTCTTATGGATTACTTTCACTATGCTTGCATTAAATAGATAATATTTCACATTACTTTCTAAAGTGGTGAGAAGAATGTCTGTTTATGGAAATACTTACGCAGCTACTCAAAATGCAACTAAAAGAAAATCAGCTAAAATCCCAATAGGTTATCCTAGTAACTGGCAATTTTTAAGAAAAGAAGCTTTTAGAAGAGAGAATGGTCATTGCCGATACTGTTTGGAAGGAGGAATAGAACTTCACACTCATCACATGATTCATCGCAGTGAAGGTGGAAGTGATGATTTGAGTAATTTGTCATGCATTTGTATTAAATGTCATTCCATTTTGCACCCTCGAAATACAAAGTTAGAGAATGCATTCAAACAAAGGATAGAAGATAAATTTGAATTGTTTTCAAAATTCGGACTTTTATCAGATGGTAATCTATATCTAAAATCAACATCATCTGACTTTGAAGGTGACGAAGGTTTCCATCTTTATGAGGATAACAATGATATTAGATTATGAGCCCGTGTAAAAACTGTAAATACCATTTCCTCCGCTGGTATATGGGAATATGAATTAAATTCAGAGACCTCTATGAGGAACAATAGAATTTTATTAAGGTATATTTGTCACCACAACTTATTGTCGGGAGAAGAGAGCTGATGACCGTAAGTTCATCAGTGGGATTCTCTTTGTCCTAATAACTGGTTGCAGAAGGGCAGATATGCCACCCGAGTTTGACTGTCAAACTTGGGGTACTAACTTGAATATTTCTTTATCTCTCATACAGCTGACCTTTAGAAATAATTTAAAGGAAATCTGCAAAAGTAGTTTTGATAGTTTTCTTCTTTTTTACTTCATCATTCATTTGCTTCTCGAGCAAAGAGTTTTTTTCGCTCTCGCTGGCTTCAGATATTTTGTTAAATGTTTCCCATTCCTGTACACTTTGAAGAAAAAGCTTTGAGTTGAATTTATGTTTTACTCTTTCTAGTTCAATTTTGATTGAGCTAATATCATTATCAGCATCAAATGCAATTCCTCTTTTTCCCTCGATTAACTGTGCATTACCAGCTATATTTGGATTATTTTTTAATATTTCAGGATGCTTCAATACATAAAGAGCTCTTTTCTGTTTTTCAGAGAAATTTACCGTATGCATTGTGCCACCTTTTATATTAGTTTCAATCACGAAAACTCCTAATGACAATCCACTCTGAATTCTATCGCGGGCAACGAAGTAACTTTGATTAATCTTTGTACCATATGGATACTCTGAAATAAGCGCACCGTTTTTGTTAAGAATTGACTCCGCAAGTTCTCTATTACTGGCGGGATAGATTGTGTCTAATCCGTGAGCTAAAACTGCAATTGTTGTTCCATCAACATCCAAAGCGCCTCTATGAGCTGCTGTATCTATACCTGCAGCCAAGCCACTAATAACCGCATACCCTTCAGATGCGTATGATGAACTTATTTTCCGTGCTTGAGCTTTGCTGAACTCTATTGGCTTTCGAGTCCCTATAATTGCGATGCAGTCCTTTTTCAAGGCATTGATATTACCTTTTACATGTAATAACGCAGGTGAATCAGGTATTTGTGCCAATAGCTCTGGATACTCATCTTCACCTCTTGTAATAATATGAATATTATGTTCTTTTGAAATCTCCCATATATAGTGAGCTTTCTTCCAGGCAATTTGAGCGGCTTGAATATCGGGTACTATTATCTTTCCAAAACTTGCCTTTGCTGTTTTAAGAATATCTATCAATTCTTCTGGGGTGGCGGATTCATCGATATTTGGTAAAGAAAGTACTTTCTCAATTGTTTTTGTACCTATACCAGGCATTTTTTGTAATGCTAACAACGGTATTGGTTTCATGTTGTCTCCCTATATTATCAAGAGGTAATATGAGTATGCCCTAATGCAATTGATGCAACAGATTTAGCACCTGCCTCCAATAGTTTACTTCTTCCGGCCACTAAGGAAGTACCAGTTGTTGCTACATCATCTAAAAGCAGTATGTTTCTACCTTTTATTTTATTTTTATTTATAACATCCAAGGATTCTCTCTCTAATCTCAAGTCCCGAACTCCACTTTGATGTTTTGAGGGTATCGTTTTACTTCTGACCAATATATCAGTTCCGTCAATTATAGGCTCTTTGCATAATCTTTTCGCGATGTCTCTTATGCCCGAGGGTTTTAGTCCTGCTTCATGGCTGGGTATAACGCATATAACGAACTCTTCCTTATCTGAAAGAATAACAATAAGTAACTTTACGAAAAATTCAACTGCAGCCTTTTTCTGATTCTTAACAGCTAAAATCAACGAGCTAAATTCGGACTTTACTCCTCTATTTTTTGGATAATAAAATCCAAAACATACATTCGATTTTAGCGCTAAGGCAAAGTACTCCTCTCGAGAAAATTTTTTAATAAGCTCCGTAGCTAACTTATGTTCTTGAGGGTTTATGAATATTTTCTTTAAAATAAATTCATGCTCTTCAGGACTGCAAAACATCCCACATATATTTTTTGAATCCGCTATAACATTATCTGATAAGGTATAAACAGCACTATGAGATTTTTTATTTGGGTTGTGTTTACAAAAACGACAAAAGGGATTATTGTTTGGCCAACATGTAACAAAATTATTAAGCTCGCAGAAATATGTGTTACCAAACATCTGACTTTCCTTTAGTCTTAGAAAACTACAGACTTCCATTATTTCACCAATAATATTTTTTGCAAATACTCATTTCAAGTAGAAAGTTATAAATTTCATTTAGTGTTTTAGGCTACTGTATACTATAAAAAGATGTTAGTAATAGTTGTATTCTCTAAATAGCGAATTTTAAAATCTTTCAGCTCAAGTTTGACTGTCAAAGTTAGATTAAAAAAGACTGTCGGAAAAGTCCCCAAACAAGATAATTTCTCCCGGTGAGCAGAGTCAAATAGCAATAGACAATTAAGAAATCAATATTAATGGCCACTATGAATATAACTGAAATTGGTATATTCTTATCTATTGTTGCTATAATTAGTTTTAATCTTCATACGAGCCAACTTTTTCGACAGTCTCGTATTAATATAATTTAATTATATTATTATATATAGGCTGTTTTGAAAACTAACTTCATCGATCTTTAATGGCTATAGCGTCACAAAACAATAAAGGTGCCCAGAACATTATTTCCTTGAAGAAAGAGTGGACATCATCAACCCAACCCAAAAAAAGGATAAAAATTTACGTCCCGACCGAGGATCGAACTCGGGTCTAAGGCTCCGCAGGCCTCAAGGATATCCGCTACCCTACCGGGACACTTGGTTCGTGTTCTAATGTCCTGCTTGGATATAAAGATTATCGCCTGAAAGGATATTGAACTTGCGGGACAGGGGAAAAGCATTGATAAAAGTTAAATCCTGCAACAGTGATTAGTTAAGCATGTCAATGACCATAGGACTTGCAGGCAAACCCAATGCGGGGAAATCCACATTCTTCAAGGCCGCCACAATGGCGGATGTGGAGATAGCGAATTATCCGTTCACCACCATCAATGCCAACCGCGGGGTTACCTATGTGCGCACCGAGTGTCCCTGCGTGGCGCGGCCAAAGCGCTGCGGGCACTGCGTTGACGGCATCCGCTACGTGCCTGTGGAGCTCATTGACGTCGCAGGGCTCGTGCCGGATGCCCATCTCGGCAGGGGGCTTGGCAACACCTTCCTGGACGAGCTGCGGCAGGCGCAGGCCATCATTCATGTCATTGACGCCTCGGGGGGTACCGACATCGAGGGCAACCCCATAGACGTGGGCAGCCACAATCCGATGGATGACATCGATTTCCTCAACCGCGAGATAACCATGTGGATGTTCGGCATCCTCAAACGCAACTGGGACCGGCTGGCACGCAAGATACAGGCCGAAGGGCTCAAGATCGAGAAAGTCCTCTCCGAACAGCTTGCCGGCGCGGGGGTTGACGAGTACCATGTAATATGCTCACTTTCCGAATGCAGGCTCGACCACAACCATGTCAAATGGAGCGACGACGACCTCGTCAGGCTATGTGATGCCGTGCGCATCCTCAGCAAGCCAATGATGATAGCAGCCAACAAGGCGGACATCGCCCCTGCGGAGTTTGTGAGCAACCTGAAGTCACTGGACCAGATAGTGGTGCCCACCAGCGCAGCCGCCGAGGTTGTGCTCAGATCAGCATCAAAGGGAGGAGCCATCAGGTATAACTCAGGGGATGACGACTTCACGATCATCAAGCCGGACCTCACGCCCGCCCAGAAAAAAGGCCTGGAGAGCGTACATGCCCTGCTCATGAAGACTGGCGGTACAGGCATCCAGGAATGCATCAACAAGGCGGTTTTCGAACTGCTCAACCTCATAGTCGTGTACCCGGTGGAGGATGAAGGCAAATGGTCCGACAAGAACGACAGGATGCTCCCTGACGCGTTCCTCATGAAGAAAGGCTCAACAGCCCATGATCTCGCCTACAAGATACACACCGATATAGGAAGCCACTTCCTTTATGCAGTGGATGCAAAGACGAAAATGCGCCTGGGCGAGAAGCACGAGCTCAACAACGGTGACGTTGTGAAGATAGTATCCACCGCAAAGTGACCACTCACCCACAAAATGAACAGCAGACAACACATTTTCAGGGATAGTCCATGAGCGTTATCACATCTATGTACGAGAGTTACCTGCTGGGGCAGATAGAAAGAACATCTGCAAGAGTGCCCAAGCATGTATCCCTCGTGCTTTCCGAGACAGACCTGCTATATTCAAACGGCCTCGGGAAGATGAAGGACTACATATCATGGTGCAGGCAGCTGGATATCAGCATTACAAGCATCTACGTAGATGTACTGGACACCGAGGAGCTGCTCAGGACGGAAATGATAGGAAAGCTCGCACACAAGCTCTCGGACCTACTCTCAAAGATGCCACCTGAAGTGGGCTATGAGATCTACACCGCTGACGGCGAACTCAGTGCCGGCAGGAAGGGTAAGGAACTGCTGGTGTACATCTCGGTAGGGTTCGGAGGGCGAAAAGAGGTCACTAAAGCTGTGTTATCTGTTCTCTCAGAAGTAGAGGAGGGGAAGATATCGCCTTCAGATATCACGGAGGCGACCATCGAATCCCGGCTGAAGGTAAAGCACGAGCCGGACATCTTCATCCGCTCGGGAGGCAAGCACCTGTCGGATTTCCTTATCTGGCAGTCCGTATACTCTGAGCTCTATTTTACGGATGTGAACTGGCGCAACATGAGGAAACTGGACATCCTCAGGATAATACGGGATTTCCAGAAGCGGCAGAGAAGGTTTGGAAAATAGCTGTGCAGGCACCTAAGCCTCGGGAAGGGGAAGAGCATATATCTTCCTGCTCATAACGATCGCATTGTCATCCATATAATATCCTTCGACAGTCCTGCTTACCTTAAAGCCGTTGCTTGAATAGAATGCCTGTGAGCCGGTGTTCTTTTCCCTGACCTCAAGCACCATCTCACGATAGCCGTAAAGCCTTACGAGGTCTATACACCACTCAATCAGCTCCGTCCCAATACCCTGCCTGCGGAAGTCAGGGTGCACTGCAATGTTCTGGAGATGGGCCTTCCCTCTGAAGTCACCAACCATGGCATAGCCGAGGACAAGGCCTTCCTCCTCATACGCCACAAAGCCCGGATTATTAAGATGGGCCTTGAACAAAAAATCAGGCCATGGCACGGGGAAACACAGGTTCTCCACCTGCACCATCTGAGGTATGTCAGCCAGTATAGCCCTGCGTATCATGTTCTCATCCCGGACGTTCAATCATTTATGCAACTAGTATTTATAGTTAATACTTCCTGGATAACTAAGGAGTTTTAAGGAGCTGACATGCCGGCATTCGGAGTGATAGTCTGTCCCAGGTGCAGGGAACACGCCCAGATACTTGAACTTGGAGGAGCGAAGAAGACCAGGTGCCAGAAATGCGGAGCATCCCTTGATATCCGCAAACTGCGCCTTCTCCATACATCTGACAGCCTGGAAGAGGCAGTATCTGCAAGAACGGTCCTGCAGGCCAGAGTGCACAATCTGGAAGAGCAGATGAAGGGCGAGCTTGCGGTCATATCCGGGATCGAGGATAACAGGGCATCCCTTGTATCGGATGAGCCTGAGATCGACCCCGCAGGTTTTAAGGACAAAAGGCAGCCATCCAAAAGGAACCCGAGGCAGATAATTCTTAAGCTGCTCAGCTCGAACGGGGGACAACTGGAGACAGGGATGCTGGAAGCCCTTGCACTGGAGCATGGGATCAATGAACAGCAGCTGGAGACAATCCTTGAGAAGATGAAAAGCTCCGGAGAGATATACGAACCCTCCTCAGGCAGGCTCTGTCTTGCGGACGAGGTTTTACGGAAATAATTGCCGGCATATTAAGGAGCTTATTAAATTACTTCTATACAAAAGATATATTTGAAATGAAGCCTTATATGTAATGTCTGAACGATTACAAAAACCTGCAAACCCTTAGTTTGACTTCATGCTATCAGGTAAGAATATGTCCGATACAACGTTTGATATCATTGAGCTGCTGCTCACTGCACAAGTATATAACAAGTACCCGCAACTGGATGTGAACGACCTTCCCAAGAACATCCGTAAGTACTACTGGAACAGGGAGCAGAGAACTGTACCCAAACCCATCAGAATGAAAACACTGGACATTGAAAAGATGTTCGAGATCAGCAAGATAAACGGTATGCTGAACTCGCTGCCCTTTGTCAGCATAGATGAAGTGGATTTCTCGGTCAAGATTACAGCCCTTGAAGTGGGCGCGGACTGGTTCCAGAAGAGGGAAGGAGCAATGGACAGGATCTCCCAGAACCCCACGCTGGCCTACTACTATGAGAAGAAGCATGTGAGTGGTGCGGACTACGGCACCGCCAGGACAAAGGTCAGGCCCAAGGAAGTAGACAGGGAGTGGATAGAATCCCTCATGCAGGAGATAGAAAAAGAGGATGGAGGCGCAGATATGCTCAAGCTCGCCCATATCAGTGCCCCCGAGGACATCCGGCAGACATTGAAAGACTTTATCCTCACCCCTGCCCAGGAAGATGATGTCCGTAAGATCGTCAAGGCCATCCAGTATAGGGAATACCTGAAGCGTATCGGCCTCTATGACGTTGGAAAGATCCTGATGGTAGGGCCGCCCGGGACCGGAAAGACATCACTTGCAAAGGCAATGTCAGAGCACCTTGCCATCCCCTTTGTGGAAGTGCGCCTGTCCATGATCACTGACCAGTACCTGGGTGAGACAGCCAAGAACATCGACAGGGTCTTCGCGCTTGCAAAAAGACTGAGCCCCTGCATACTTTTCATTGATGAGTTCGACTTTATCGCAAAGACCCGCTCCTCGGATGAGCACGCGGCCCTGAAGAGAGCGGTCAACACCCTCCTCAAGGCCATCGACGGCATCAGCCTCACCAATGACGGCGTGCTCCTGCTGGCCGCCACCAACCATCCCAAGATGCTTGATACAGCTGCATGGAGGCGTTTTGACGACATCATGCAGTTCCCGCTTCCGGACACCGACATGCGCAAGAAGATACTTGATATCGTCACAAAGGAGATCCAGGGAGATTTCGACACGCAGGAGATCGCATCCCTTACACATGGCTACAGTGGTTCAGACCTGCGTATGGTCATCAGGGAATGTGTGCTCAGTGCACTTGTGACCGAGCGCATGGAGCTGAACCAGAAGGACCTGCTCAGTGCCATTGCAAAGTTTGACGAGCGGGCCATGCTCAAGACCAATGAGTACGATGCTACGACCTAAGTGGTTTTCATGAGAATAACTCTTCTGGGTACAGGTGACGCTACCGGGACACCTGTGATCGGATGTAGTTGTCCGGCATGCCAGGATGCTCATCGCGGAGGCAAGAGCCGGAGAAGCAGGGCTGCGGTGCTGGTGGAGTCTGACAGCGGATCTGTACTGATAGATACCGGGCCGGACCTGCGGGCCCAGATGCTCGAACACGGGACAGGGCGCATTGACGGGGTGATATGGACTCACGCCCATTATGATCATTTTGCAGGCTTTCCCGAATTCCACAGGGTACAGTACAATGTGGATGTATACGGATTGAAAGAAACAGTAGACTATATCTTCGACTACCTGAAATTCATGCACCCCAAAAGACATATTGTGTCTCCCTACGAGCCTTTCAGCCTTATAGGACTGGAATTTACCCTGTTCGACGTGGTGCACCCGCCTGCTAAGAAGCCCGTGGGGGTCATCATAAGGCACGCCGGGAAAAAAGTCGTGATAACAGGGGATTCCCAGAGGAACATTCCCAAAAGAAGCATGCAGCATATCATGGACCCGGACCTGCTGATAACAGATGCCATAGTGCCTCCCACTGTAGGCGTCAAGAAGCACATGAACACGGAGGAGGCATGGGACCTTGCCAGGGAGATCGGGGCAAAGGAAGTCATATTCACTCACCTAAGCCACTTCTTCAAACCGCATGATGAGGCGGCAAAGGAATATCCCCTGGCCTATGACGGCATGAGCTTTGAATTATAAAGAAAGGAGCAGAATCCAGGATCTGCAGTCATTGCTTTTTCTTCCTATCCCTGTCACTATACCGGCTCTCAACATCCTGCCTTATCGTGGCAAGTCTCTTTCTCTCACGCCTGTATCCTGAAAGCACAAGGAACGCGGCCAAACCCAGTACAAGGGTCGCGATCAGAAGACCCCGGGGTGCTGACTCCGAATAGTACTTGACACTTATTGCACGGGGTATCTGTTCTACCTGGGAGTCGGTATTGTTAGAGAAACTCTGCAGCCTTTCGAGTATGCCGCCTGAAGCCGTTCCTGGGCTTATCCAGACAAGGTTCCTCCTGCCAGAGGAATCATAATATATATCATCGGGTGCGGGAGTTGTCTTACCGATCAGAGAATTACCTGTGGTATAGCCCTCCGGTATAACGAAGCGCACAACAGATGGCGGTGTTGTGACATGCAGGAAATCTTGGCCCCTGGGGATTGACATCGTGAAGGCTACAAAGCCTGTTACAGGCTCACTGAACGTAAGATACACATGTTTTTGCCCGCGAACCACGTCCTCAGAAAGAGTATAGTTCACGGGGGTGGCTTCAGATGATGCTGAAAGCTCCTCGAACATACGGGCAGATGCATTCACACCACCGGCACTGCTTGCAATGACAACGATGTCTGTTACAGGTTCCTCATTGGAGGAACTCAGGTCTTCAAGGGGTATTATGTCTATGACAGATTCATTCTGTACCATGTAGACAACATTTGCATGGCCTTCCCGGGATAGATAGAAAGTGGCAGTGGGCAGGAAATCCCCATCGATGAAACTGTGGTTGGTGAATGCCTCGAACTCATAGGAGGATATGTTCCCCGTACTTGCCTGCTGGTCAACAGGAACAAGATCGTCGATGCAGCCTGCTGCAAGGAAAAGGATCATAAGTATGCAAAATGCCATTATGGTACGCTTTTTCATCATTACACAATCTGCGAGATATTTTATCAAGATATCGCTGCTTTCATGAGGACCGCTTACAGGTTGCAGGTGATCCTAAACAATAAGCCTTTTCTTCATCATGTTTATGGAGATCACCAGCAGGACAGCACAGACAACCACGATCCACGCAAGATCAAAGAGTATCACGGGTTCAAGTGTGCCATAGCCTATCAGCCGGATGCCGTTGACAATATGAGTGAGCGGCAGGAAAGCTATGGCAAAGTACTGTATGGGTTCAGGAAGTGCGTTCAGCGGGAAGAAGGTGCCGCTGAACAGGAACATGGGAGTGATGAACAACAGCACAGGATAGTTGATGGACATTATATTGGGAGTCACTGCCGTAAAACACATGCCGATAGCCCCGAATAACAGGCCGCCCAGGAACGCGAAGGGGATTATGAGCAATGCATAGCGGATGTCTATCAGCCCGAACAGTGCTATCACGGGGATCATCACTGTGGCATTCACCATGCTCCTGGTGGCACCCCAGAGCAATTCCCCCGCGATGACGTCCTCTATGGTCACAGGGGTTGCGATAATGGCATCGAAGGTCTTCTGGTAGTACATGCGCACGTAGGAGCTGTAGCTGCATTCAAAGAACGAGGCGTACATCACGGAAATAGCAATGAGGGCAGGAGCTATGAACTTGGCATAGGGTACGCCGTCTATGCTCTCCACGAACCTGCCGAGCCCGAATCCCAGGGCCACCAGATAGAGCAGGGGCTCGATGAAAGGAGGGAGGAAATTGAGCTTGATATCCTTCATGAAAACATCCTTGTTCCGCTGCCAGACAGTATACGCTTTGGAGCTCACCCTAGGAAGCCGGAAATATTCGGATATTCTCACTCCCTCAGCCTCCTGCCCGTAAGCTTGAGGAAAACATCTTCAAGGGTTGCCGGCCTTGCACTCATCTTGGATATGGAACATTCCATTGTCAGGAACTCTGCTATCTGTTTAGGGTTATCGGTATAGATATGAACGAGGTCCCCTATGACCTCATAGGAGGCCTCTTTCCTCTTCAGGCATTCAATAAGCTCAGGGTTGTTCTCAGCCTCGACGATACCGGAGCCCACATATTCCCTGATGACCTGCGAGGGGCTGCCCTCAACAAGGATCTTACCGTAATCCATCACGACCAGCCGGTCACAGAGTTTCTCGACCTCGTCGAGATAATGGGATGTCAGCACCACTGTCACTCCCTGTTTTTTCAGGGCACGGAGCTTGTCCCATATCATGTGCCGTGCCTGTGGGTCCAGGCCTACCGTGGGCTCATCCAGTATAAGCATCCGGGGACGGTTTATAAGCGCACGGGCAAGTATGAGACGGCGTTTCATCCCTCCTGAAAGGCTTTCTGTCATTGTGTCCTTCTTGTCTTCCAGATGGACGAACTCCAGCAGCTCAGTGGCCCTTCTTTCGGCCTCGCCGCGGGGTATGTCGAAATATCTTGAGAACACAACAAGGTTCTCATACACCGTGAAATCCATATCAAGGTTGTTCTCCTGGGGAACCACCCCCAGACGGGATTTTATTTCCCGGGGGTGCGACATGGCATCCATCCCGAATATTTCCAGGCTGCCTGAAGTAACGGGAGAAACGCACTGGATCATGCGCATGGTAGTGGTCTTTCCGGCACCGTTAGGCCCCAGGAAACCGAACACCTCCCCTTCCTCTATAGAGAAGGTTATGTTGTCCACCGCAAGAGTATCCTTATATTTCTTTACGAGATCCCTGGCGACTATCACCGGCACTATGAATCACCCTTATTCAAGTTGGGGGGAATATTCTTATCCTTTTCGATTTAGCCGTCCGTGCCCGGGGAGAAGCGAACCGGTTTTTAACATAAAGATAGAATAGTGATATGAGGAACAAAATGGCCGAACTGAAGAACCTGATAGATACCGCAAGAGAGAAGGGGGCATTCTCAACCCTTATCAAAGCTGCTGAAGTACTTGGTCTTATTGACAAGTACAGCAAGGAAGGACCCTATACTGTGTTTGCTCCGGTGGAGTCCGCTTTCGAGACCATCCCTGCCGAGGTCATAGATGAGTCATTCGAGGATCATCCGTATCTGCTGGGGATAATCAATTACCATATAGTGAAAGGGAAATACACCACAGCTGACCTGAAGGACCTCACATCCCTGGAAACCGTTAGTGGCAAGGCCCTGAAGATTACAAGTGATGCAACGAAAGGTGGCTTCAGGATCGATACCGCAAGGATAATAGAAGCGGATATCGAGTGCACCAACGGCATTATACATGCCATTGACGAGATACTGATACCATAAATGCAGACTGTAACAAAAGTTCTTTAAGCCATAAGTGTCTAAATGATATTATCGGCTGATATTGCGGAATGCCCGGGGTAGTAGATCTTAATAGCATTTCTTTTGACCGGCCGGTAAACAGGTGGGATAAGATAATGAATGGTAGAAGAAGTAGTGGTGGCTTCAGGCCAAGTGGTCCGAGGGAAATGCATAAGGCAACATGCGGAGACTGCGGCCAGGAAACAGAAGTTCCTTTTGTACCGGACCCGGACAGGCCCGTGTACTGCGGTGAATGCTACAGGAAGCATAAACCCAGCACGCCCAGGAAATTCTGAGCTGCATGCAACTGCAGTGCATATCTCATTGGCTTTGTGTTGATTGATCGAAGACGCTGTTATATAAGAATACTTCAGGTCAGGGCCATTCTGGTTTATGATCCGTTTTTCATTTTAAAAACAGCCTGATGCTTATCGATCAAAGGAACAACGGACAGTGGGACCGCGGAGATCTGCAACCCGAATTACACTTCTGGAGCGCGAGAAGAGGTATGACACTACGTGTAATACCTCAACAATAAAAAACAACTTGATTAAATGGTGGGACCGCGGAGATTTGAACTCCGGTCGCTAGACCCCCAGCCTAACAGGATGGACCAGGCTACCCTACGATCCCGCAGGAATGATACTTAATACGCGTACCAGTATTTCACTCTTTCTGATGGTCCGGTCCTGAACCGAGCCAGGTGTTATAAGCTTTTACTACTTCCTCGCCTTCGACAAAGACCAGATCCTTATCTTTTCCGTACTTGATGGCATCTTCCTTCGAGAGGGCACGGCCAGTGTTGTCGTCCAGCATCTCACATACGACCATGGCAGGAGTTATGCCTGCTATCCTGGCAAGGGCAATGGACAGTTCAGTCTGGCCCATGCGCTCATGGACAAGCCTTCTGGCTGCACGCAGGGTTGCGACATGGCCGGGTGTGCGGAACTCCTTACCGAAGTCAGGTATCTCGCCGTCAAGAGCCCTGTCCACTATTTCCCCCAGTTTGTTAATGGTCAGCGCCCTGTCATTGTCGGGAATGCCAGTGCGGGTATCCCTGTGGTTGACCCATATAGAGAAGGAAGAGCGTGAATCATACTTGAGGTCCCCGCCCTTTTCCACGATATTGCCCAGGGAATTGCCGGACTGCCCGGCCTCTCGGAGGATATCCGCCATGAAAGGCAGGCCCAGTTTCTCTGAGGCATGTGGGTCAAGAGCCACACATATGAGGCCGCCTGCATCCTTGCGCATCCACCTCACGTCTGACGGAGTGACAGCCTTTGCAGGGATTGTGAAATCGGTCTCCGCTTCACGGCCCTCCATATCGAAAAGAAGTATCATCCTGCCGCTCTGCAGGGCCTCTATAGCCTTGTTTATATTCTCGCCGTATCCGTTTGAAACCATTCTCACTCACACCTTTGCGGGTCCCTGACCACTATCTTTACTTTATCCCCGTCATTTATCCTGAGCATCTCCCGCAGCTTCACGGGAGCTATTATCTCGAGCAGGTCCGCAGGGTAATGTGTCCGGTCCGGGATAACGACCGCACCTCTGATGCCCTCTATCTCTATGAGATAGCACTTCCCTCCACCGAAACTGCGCTCACCGTCGCTGAAACCGTGAACCACTATCGGCTTTATGAGAGTTATCTTCTCCCTCATCTCTGCACTGACACTGTCAAGCCTTACGTTAAGGGTTCCGGGATAAGGTATGAAACCCAGCTTGTCCCGGAACTGGGACATATAACCGTCCCTGGAAATGTAGTACTGTCCTTCCCCAAGCCCTGTGATGACATTGCCATAGAGGTCAATATCATTGCGGTCCCTGCAGAAGATATTCCTGTACTCGGCATACTCATTTTTGAGCAGGTCCACACCTTTTTCCCTGAGCTGGACCATCTGGCCTCCGGCCACAAGCTGCCTCTCTATATACTGCTCTTCCTCAAGCTGCTTGAGAACCCTTGCAGCGGTCTTGGAACTTGTAGAGGTATACCTTGTGAACTCACTGGAGGAGATCTTGACCGGCTTCTCAATTGCCCCGAGCAATGCCAGTTTTTTAAGGGATTCGGTCCTGTACATAAATAGCGCCATCTCAAATATGAGTAGAATCTCATATATGAGGAGTGAGAGATAAAGGTTTTGATGGGTGATGGAAAGGCATGAGTCTGAAAAGATCTAGGTGACAGTAATCAACTTACATTGTCCATGGGTGTTACCAGGATACTCATGTCTGCACGGCAGAGGAGATATTTCATTTTGGAAGTTTCAATCTGCTAAAGTATGATTCAGCAGGTAACTAGTACGGATACACAAATGTATTAAACTAATTATATAATAATTATAACTATAGCGTAATCTATATATTAAAGATACTATTTAATAAGAGTGATGGAATCGAAACTCAGATATTATTTTGGGTCGATGGTATTCCTGTCAGGCCTTATTTTATCCATAGGTGCGATAGCGTTTGCTATTATGGTCCACCTCAGGAGAACATCTGATCCTTCGGAAATAATCACCACTTATGGCCTTCTGGGTGTTGGGCTTTCCTTCATACTTCTTGGGATAAACCTTATGATAAGCCAGCGCAGACCTTATGGTCTTTATAGTAACTGGGTTATGATATTCGGTTTTATATTCTCGATCCTCGGTGTATGGTCCTTTGCAAGGACCTATGGAAGCAACTGGGTGTATCCAACTGTCACCTACGTTTCTTTTGCATATGCTGCCGGGATCTGCCTGCTCTCAGGAAATGCCTTTGGGAACGCAGTGATAAAGCTTATTGAAGAGCGCTCCGTGCAGTTGCGTGAGATTGCAGCCAGCCTTTACACGACAGAGGACATTGAGAAAGAAGTTGAAGAGACCTTGAACAGATCTCTCTCTGATGGCAGCCGGTTTTCCGTATTCAACCTGGATATAAAAGAAGAGGAAACGGTTTTTGTCCATGGGAGGACCCTGAAGGAATCACCTCAGGACAGAGTTGAGATGACAGATAGCATCAGCGAGGTCGAGTCCCTGCAGAGCGCTATCAATGGGAAGGTCAAAGTGAACGATTATGCTATCGATCTGACTACGAAGATGCTGAGTGCAACAATGAAGCAGCACACCGAAGAACAGAACAAGAAGATGTCGAACAAACTTAAGATGAAATTGAGCTCTATAAGGCGGTAAACATGGCAAAAGGATTGGATGTAGGAACAATGAACATAATCTGTGCAGAGAAGGGAAAAGGAGATTCCATTTCATTCGCACAGCAGAGGAACGCATTTTTGAAAATGGAAGCCGGCGACCTGGCACAGAACATGCTGGACAGCGCCAAGATACTTTACACCCAGAAAGATGACACCATCAATGTGCTGGGCGAAGATGCTTTCAAGTTCTCGAACGTATTCAACAAGTCCATAAGAAGGCCGATGAAGCAGGGTATCATCAGTCCGGAGGAGAAAGAATCCATCCCCATGATCAAGCTGATCATTGAAAGAGTGCTGGGCAAGCCTGAAAAAGACGGAGAGATAGTCTACATTTCAGTGCCTGCAAGCCCTGTTGACAGCAAGGTCAATGTCCTGTATCACAGTAAGACGGTTGAAGCCCTTGCAAAGAGAGCCGGTTACCAGACAAACCTTATAGACGAAGGACTGGCAGTGGTTTTCTCTGAACTAGGGGATTCCAATTTCACAGGCATCGGCATAAGCGTAGGCGCAGGCATGACCAACATCACTGTGGCCTATCTTGCAACACCGATAGTTTCCTTCAGCATTGCAAGAGGAGGGGACTGGATAGATGAACAGGTATCCAGCGCCACCGGCGTACCAAACGAGAGAGTAACCGCAATCAAGGAAACAGACTTCTCATTCAATTCAGAGTATGAGATCGGAAGCGTTCAGGGCGCCCTTGCGCTCTACTATGATGCCCTGATAACTTACATCATTGCCAACCTGAAGAAGAAGCTCCTTGAGGTCGCACCCCCGGATGTCGAATTCCCGATAGCTGTCGCAGGCGGCAGCAGCCGCGCAAAGGGATTCCTGGACGTATTCGAGAAGAGGATATCAGAAGCAAACCTTCCGATCAATGTCTCAAAGGTCAAGAAGAACAGATCCGCCACGGCTGATTCTAAGGACCCGATATATTCGATCGCAAGAGGATGCCTGATCGCAGCTCTCACAAGAGAAGATGCAGAAGCTGTTCCTGCTGCCCCGGAAGAAAAAGCGAAAAAGGCAGTCACAGCTTAAGTCCTCTTTTTTCTTTTTAATTTTACTTTCCTTTTTTCATATGCTGGTTTTCATACCAGGCCAGTTACTTAGTATAATCCATTCAGTAAATACCCTATCAGAGGTTTTGCTTCAGAAATACCTTATTTTATACTCAGCCGGACTACTTCAATTGAGACTGTTAACAGATGATTTGCAGAGAATGTTTATCGACCCGGCTATTGAGGAAGCAATTGAAGAGGTGAAGAAAACGAAGTTAAGTTTTACTCTTCCTCATCATCCACGAACATCCGCGCCAGCACGTTCAGGTGATCCTCGTTGGAAAACCACAGTTCAATGCTGTCGGAATAAAGAATAATAAGAAAGAAGCCAATATTATGTTGAACATGAACGCTGATAAAGAGACCGAAAACCAAATTGATAAGTACAAACCTACAATCGTTCCGATACTTATCAAAAACGATGTTAATGAAGCTGGGATCTTCGGATCGTTTGCAAGAAACGAAGCCACAGAAGATAGTGACATCGATATTCTTGTTAAGTTCAAAGGCAGAAAGAGCCTTTTCGACCTTGCCAGGCTCGAGCTGGAACTTGAAAAGGAATCAAAGAGGAAGGTAGAAGTGATTACCTATGATTCCATAAGTCCTCTCATCAGAGAAAGGGTCCTGAAAGAAGAAGTGAAGATACTATGAAAGATCCCTCTGTCTTCATAAAGCATATAATAGATTCTATTGAGAGGATAGAAGACTTCACCAACAATAAAACTAAAGATGATTTTCTTGAAGATGTCCAGCTCCAGGATGCAACTATCAGAAGAATAGAGATAATAGGTGAAGCATCAAAGAATATCCCTGAAGATTTCAAAAGACGATACGGAGATGTACCTTGGAGTGAAATGGCAAGAACTAGGGACAAGCTGATTCATGGGTATTTCGGAGTCGATCTTGAACTTACTTGGGATATTATTCAACAGGATCTGCCGGATTTAAAACAAAAGATGAATCACATCCTTCAAGACACTAACTGACGACTGCTGCCAGGGATGATCTTCCGTTCATCATCTGCGTTTCCGAAATCACTCCTTCTCCTCATGATCCACGAACATCCGCGCCAGCACGCCCAGGTGATCCTCATGGAAGGGCTCCAGTTCC
The DNA here is from genome assembly GCF_024500045.1 of Methanolobus chelungpuianus. Classification (NCBI taxonomy): domain Archaea; kingdom Methanobacteriati; phylum Methanobacteriota; class Methanomicrobia; order Methanosarcinales; family Methanosarcinaceae; genus Methanolobus; species Methanolobus chelungpuianus. Next base: position 100,237 of record NZ_JTEO01000004.1, on the reverse strand, counting down.
TTTCTCTGCAGCACCTCGAACTCCACGTCAAAGCCGCTTTCCAGTTTGCGGACCTCATCCTTGAATATTTTTTTGGGGCTGGCTACTGTATCGATGCTCCTGGACTTGATGGAGAGCATCAGGTGGCCGTTCTCTTCTAGGAAATACTTTGAGTTGACGGCTGCTATCTCGGCCTGGTTGGGCTGGGCCACGTCCTGGAAGATGACATCCACTTTTTCCACGATGTGGGCGTAGGACTGGGGCTTGTTGGCGTCCGCAAGTATCGGGATGATGTTGGGGCGCTGGTCGCAGAGCTGCAGCAGGTCACGCATGGTGCGGGGAGAGAATTCCACTGCGTAAACCAGGCCGTCCCTGAGTATGTCGGATACGTGGCTTACCGTCGTTCCAGAGGCTGCGCCCAGGTATAGCACTGTGGAGTCATAGGTAAGGGGAATCTCGAAGTTCCTGAGCACCATGGCTCCTAACTTGCTCCTGCTCGGGTCCCACTGGCGGTATTCCACGTCATCCTCCACTATGAGACGCTCTCCGTACACGCTTATACCTGGCATGAGGTTCCTGGTGGCAAGCATTTGCCGGTCATCGATACTGAGATTGAATATCCCGTCACTTAATTCTTCCACCGGCATTAGCGTCTGCCTCCTTTCCTGTTCCTGCCCCTGCCTTTCGGACCGGGTTTTCCTGTAGGCTTTGACTCCCTTTTTGGCGGCGAGGGATTGGCTGCGCGAATAGCATTCAGCTTCTTCTCCATGCTCTCCCTGATAGAGGGATTCTTCTTGCCTGAATATAGATCGGTCCTTGCAGCAAGGCTTATCTTTGAGGCAAAGGCCCTGGCAAGTTTGCCTCTCTGCCACCAGGGTGCGTTCTTGATAATGATGTTATTGTAAATGATACCGTGCTTCGGGGAGGGTGTGTTGCTCCTGAGGTGCTTGAACAGCGCCCTGTGAGCACCTATCACCTGCACCGTACTCGAAGGGAAGCTTGCAAGTTTCTGCAGGCTCCCGGCCATGCTTATCAGCCTGGCTCCAAGCAGTGCACCTGCAATATCGGACAGGTTAGGCGCCAGGGAACCCATGCCCGTTACGATGTAACTCTCAATATGCCTGCGGGTATCATAGAGACTGCACAGGTTCGAAGCGAAAGTTCTCAGCAGTTCCTCATCGGCGAAGGATATCTCAGCTCCCATGGAGCCTGACGCTTTCTCATGCAGGGGATGGCCCGCCGGTACATTTGCCCGCGATCCGAAGGAAGTGACAAAGCTTGCCAGGGCTTCACCTGTCAGTTCAAGCTCAGGGAAATAGGCGCCGTACCATTCCAGCAGGCGCTCGCTCAGTTCGTTGACATTACGGTCAATATCATCCAGTGCCTGCACGGCCTGGATGATGCGCACATCATCGGTATCGTTGCTTGAGATCCTGCTCTTGGCGGCCCTTATGCAGACATCCCTCAGAAGAACATCATATTCCTCGTCAAGCTCCACGAAACCACAATCTGATGCAGTCTGCCTCAGGTCAATACCCTGCAGGCGAACGTTCTGACCGCTCTCCTGAAATGCAAGGAGTCTCTCAGCCAGCTCATCCGGATCCTTACTGAAAGGCTGACAGTCCGTGACCTCACCCTGCTCATTGATGTTAAGCCTGCCAAACCATGCAGTGAACTCCAGAACTACACCTCCCTTATCTCTGCGCCTGTATTGTTGGCACTTGTTATCATGACCTTTCCGCCTATGGTGCTGTCCAGCAGATCCTGCACATCCTCCATAATGTAGGCGGCATCCTCTTTATTATCAACAACCCCGTATACCGCAGGGCCAAAGGAGCTCATGCCTGCACCATATGCACCGGATTCCTGCATGAGCGTCATCACATCCCGCACCACCTGATGCTGGAGTTCTACTTCACATCTCTTGAAACCCAGGGTCTGTATGTGGTTGACTGCATGGCCGAAGGCCTCAATATCCTTTTCAACAACCGCAGGCATAAGTTTCATGAGAACTAAATGAGACAGCTCCTGAACCTGGTTCAGGGGTATGGGGCATGCCCTGCGGAAAATGTCAACTTCGCTCGTATCGTAAGCCCCCTGTACATCGGGAAGCGCAAGTACTATGTCCCAGTCGGGGAAATCCTGCCTGAAAAGTACCGGAGCCGGGGCTGCCCTGCTTGCAGATGAAGGTATGAAGGAGCCCTTGTCACTGAACCTATGACCTCCGTCAACGATAAAACCGCCCGACTCAAAGGATGCGACTCCAATCCCCGATGTGCCTCCTCGACCTACTGCTATCGCAAGCTCGCGCACGCTCATCCCCAGGCCGTACAGTTCATTGACAGCAGCAGCAGCAGACAGCGCTGCCTGAGTGCCTGAACCCAGACCTACATGCGCGAACATATCCTCTTCAATAGTGATACGTACACCTTCGCCTTCCGGGAGGACCTTCCTGGCTGCAGCCACCATCCTGTCCGTCAGTACGGAACCAGCTGTTACCTCCACTATATCTGACCTCTGCGCCGATATGACAACATGAGGAGAGGTCAGGGATATACCTGCACCGCCATCGATCCTGCCCAGTGACGCATTCATATCGATAAGTGTCAGATGTAACCTGGAAGGCGACGTTATTCTTATCATGAAGGTGTTTATCAGTTCAGCATACTATTAAACTTTAGCACTCAAGTAATGCTTTCATTCAGGCAGGTCCTTTTTCCTGATAAGAGCCCACGAAATCCGCCTTACATCCCTGTTGAGCAGGAAGGTCATAACCGCAGGCACCAGGCTCGCTATCCTGAAGCTGATATCGGCCAGCATGTGCACGTCCATTTTCTCCTCAACGAAGGTAGGCTCCGCATACAACCTGATCCGGTCATACTGGGCATGCAGGTATCCTCTCAGCGCATATACATAACCGCTTACTATCCCGGTGTCTGCGGGGTTGTCGAATCCGTACAGCAGATTGCATTTGATCTCGGAAATGTGGATCTTCTTCAGGACATCCTCAACGAGCTGAAGTATGGGATGAAAGAGCATCCTTGCCAGGTGTACGACCTTTCCGAAGGTCCATTTGTTCTCCCCTTCCTTTTCCTCTTCAAGACCAATCATCGCTTCTTCAGCAGGCTTCTTCTTTGTCTCAGCCCCGATTATCTCGTCGCGGTCGTCGCGGGAAAGATTCCGGATCTCCGTGGGAGTGCCTTCACGCACCTTGCAGACAATGACATTCTCAGGCATTTCCCCTATGATCTCACCCCTAGCAAGATCATCAGAACCTGATATCCTGCCTTTGCTGACTGTATAGCTCAGGAAAAGCCATTTCACAATCAACTTATAATATGACTGCTCCCCTTTTTTATCAGCAACGAGCATGATGTGAAAAGAAACGAACAGGATCAGCAGTATTAGCACCGCTATCAATAGTAAGATTATCTCTACGACCATAAGCCTCTCCGCAGATACAGTATCCTGGAACAGAGGGGCAGGCGTTAGCCCCTTCTTGTTTCCACGACAGGCTCAATTATGATCTCGCATTCCTCTTCCTGTAAACCCTGACCCTCGTTGCCTTTCCCCTTTTTGACCTTGTCCTTCATGGACTTCATCCTGTCGATAAGGTCGGGAACGGAATCAATTATCTGGCCTATATCGGCCTTTCCTGAGACAGGTAACAGTTTTACACCATCGGGAGATATATGAATGAATGCGACAGGCTCTATCTTGGCACCGGCCCCTCCGCCACCGCCAAATCCTTCTTCCTCTCCTTTCTTCCTGCCCTCTCCTCCTCCAGTCCCGAACCCGAACGAGACCTTGCTCACAGGTATAATGGTATTGGCTCCAAATACAATAGGCTCGCCAATTATGGTCTTTGTGTTCACAAGCCGTTCAAGTTCGCAGGATACTCCTTTAATTACGTCTTCAAGCGCCATACTACAACCCCTTTGAATGAAGAAATATTTCCTCCTTAATAACTATAGGATATTCCTACTAAAAAAGTGTATCTGGAATATTGTAAGGAGCTTATGTCCTGTTATCCTGGAAGAAGTTGAGCAGCGAGTATTTCACCTTTGCAGGATCCACATCGATGAACTCATCCCTCTCCTCGGGCGGAAACACCTCAAATACCGAGAACTTTCCAAACTTCGCCGGCGCCTCTGTCATGAAGCGTCCGTCCAGCAATATCCTCACACCATAGTCACTTGGAGAGCGCACAACCCTTCCCATGGCCTGCCGGATCTTACGGATGGTGGGTATCTGTACGGCATAATCCCATCCGGCGCCGTAACCGAACATATGGTCGTATGCCGATTCCACCGCATTCATCCGGTCATTCAGGGCCGGATATCCCACACCCACGACTATGACCGTCCTGCCCCTGCCATCGCGGTAATCGATGCCCTCGCTGAGCGTGCCCCAGAGGTAGGAGAGCAATATGGCCTTGCCCCCCTGCTCACCGATCCTGAAGAACTCTTCCCTTACTTCCTGGGAGGAGATGCCAACCTCATCAAGGTAGACCGGGATATCGAACTGCTCGCTCAGTTTGCCATGGTAGCGCTTGGCTTCAAAATAGCTCTGGAAGAAGATAATGACATTACCCGGAGTGTTCTCTACAGCATCGAATATGGTTTCCTCGACGGCCTGAAGTGCGTGGGGATCATCCCTGCTCTTTGCAAAGAGAGGCGGCACCGATACTGCAATGGTGAGGCGCCTGTCAGGGGGAAATGATGTGCCGTAAGCCATCTCGCAGGTCTCCCTGCGGATGCCGAGAGTGGACTTCACCATATCGAAGGGGCGCAGCGTGGCAGACATGAGGATAGCAGAGAACACTGAGTCAAACAGGGGTTCTGTCACATTCTTGGGTATGCATGTGAAAAGTTCCACCCTGCCGTATATCTCATCGTTCATGTCACGCTTGACGTTGAGTACGGGATAGTAGTTTAGATTGTTTGCCAGTACGAGATACGAGGAAAGGAAGTCAGCAGCATAGCGGATGTGAGAGCGTTTCAGCACCTTGCTCAGCCCCTTCTTGTACTGGTCACGGTAATTGTCATCGAGCATGGCCCCGAAAGCGCTTGCTTCGGCGAGAGTCCTCTGGATATCAGGCTCGTCCCCGAATCCCGCTTCCTTTGCAAGCTTGAGGAACTTACCGCTGATCATGTCGTTGCGCTCATAGGGGTCGCTTATGCGTATATCATACCAGTTCCTGCCGACGCGCTCACGCTCCCCGAACTTGAAACGGGATGTGTAAGTCTCCCTTGTGACGTTGAGAAGTATCTTGAAAAGATTATGGGCACCGCCATCCGGCATCTGGTCAAGGTTCGCCTCTATCTCGGAGATGGCCTTGTCAATCGTATGCTCCGTGATGGTAATAGATGAATGGGACCTTGCGGCGGATTCTATATTATGGGCCTCGTCGAAGATAACTATGACATCCTGGGGCTCCTTTTCCAGCCAGTTCAGGACCGTTGAGAAGATGTCGGCATTGAGCACATGATGATAATTGCATATAACAAAGTCTGCATGCTTCAGCTCCCGTTTGAGCAGCTCATAGCCGCACATGCCCCTATGGAAAGCGTAGTCATTCACCTCTTCAGGAGTACGCACGTCCGCAAAGAGCCACTGCCTGAAGGATTCACTGTCAGAGCGCAGCACCTCGTAAAGGTGGTTGCATGACCTGTCCCTCAGCTCCTTCATCTTTCCCTCTCCAACATCCATTTCCTTTGCAAGGGCATCGCGGAGGGCTATCAGGGAATGGTCCTTGGAGCGCTTGTAATTCTCCGTTGCGGACTTCATCTCCTGTTTCTTCAATGCCAGCTCGCGTTCGGTCTCAAGCAGCTCGAAGGTGTTGTCCCGCTTTACCGCGCATTCCTCGTAGTCCACGCCATTGGGACACATGGTGGTCTTACCCTTGACCACAGCCACCTTGACGTCATTGGACTGCTTTATCTCGCGGGCCTCGCTGATGAACTGCACCATTTGCTGGTGTACGTTGGTTGCAATTATGACTGTTTTCTGAAGCTGTTTTCCCACATGCAAGGAAGGGGCGAGCGCACTGAGTGTCTTGCCCGTACCGCAGGCTCCCTCGAACAGGATGATCTCTCTGTTCATAAGTGCGGAATGCATCCTGTCCATCGCATCCTGCTGATTAGGGTAACAGGCGCCCTTGGGGAAGTATTTCATATAGCCGCGTTTCTCGCTCATTTCACTACCCCTATGAACTCACATTACTTAAACGGTTTTGATTGCAAGCTCATTTTGCAGGGGTGACCTTGTACTTCGCTTCGGCGATGATCTTGTTGCTCTTCCGGTCAAATATTTTTATTGTGATGACGCTGTTTTCCTTGAGGCCGTAATTGTTGTAAGTGTTGCTTATTCCATTAATGGTTACATGTACGGAAGATCTAGCGGTCCCATCAATACTGTCATAACCGTTAAAAACCAGTCTTTCTCCCGCAGACCACATCCCATCGGAAATATCTGGATTTCTTGTTTTGTACGGTCTTTCTTTTCCCCCATAATCCAGATTTCCATAGATAACGACTATCTCACCTTTGGGAATGGCATAGCGTGGCCTCGTTCCTATAGTGGAAGCACCTTCACCGGTTATTATGAGATATGTAGAGTCAACATCCAGAGGATCTCCACTTTTATGCTGCAGAACTATGAAATTTTTCTCATATCTAATGCCATAAGGATACCCTATATATGGCACGCCGCCCACCACGCTTTCAATCTCTATCACTGCCATGGGAGCAGGCTCCAGTGAAGTGGAATAGTCCTTCCCGTAGACAGCAGAAACGGTGATGCCTGCAAGCAAAATGGTCAGGAGTATTAATAATATGACTCCGATAACGGGAGAAATAGCAATATTGTTTTTACGCAGGTGCTTAGAACTTGGCATTGCAGGCAATAATCTTTTCATAGTGACTTGTTAGAAGGCAACTATATAAATTTTGCTTAATTCGCCTATTATAATTTTCAGTCATGTTTTCATAAATAAACTAGGGAGAATTACTAATTTATCTGTCCGGTTTCCAGAGCGCTAGTTTAGGAAAGAGGAACTACAGGACCGAAGGAAATGCGCCCTCAAGTCTCCGAACGCATGCTGTTTTTAGATAGATAACGATAACTTTTTATTTCATTTCTGTTATGATAGAGTGTAGGTTTCTACTAATATAGTATAGACTAATATACAATATAAGCGAACGAATTAAGGAGAAAAGTAAAATGGTAGCAATAATCATTGTCGATGAATGCGTAGGTTGCGGAACATGTATCGATGAGTGCCCTGCAGAGGCAATTGTCCTTAATGGCGACAATATTGCAGTCGTGGATGCAGACGAATGTCTGGATTGCGGTGCATGTGTCGACGTGTGCCCGACAAATGCAATTAAAATGGAATAAGCGAACTGTTTATTCCGTAAATTCTTATTTTTACACTTTTTATCATCATTCCCCGAGGAAAGGTTATGCCAGAGACAATCAGAGCAGGTATTCTGGGTGCTACCGGCGCGGTAGGACAGAGATTCATACAGGCATTGGAGAACCACCCCTGGTTCGAGATCACATGTCTTGCAGCATCAGAGAAGAGTGCAGGCAAGAAATACGGCAAGGCAGCCAACTGGAGGCTCGAGAGCAAAATGCCGGACAGTGTCACAGGCATGGAGATCGTGCCGGTCGATCCGAAGAAGGTTGACGCTGACGTTGTATTCTCAGCGCTTCCATCAAGCTTTGCCAAAACAGTTGAAGCCGAGTTTGCAAAGGAAGGCTTCGTGGTGGCAAGCAATGCATCTGCGTTCAGGATGGAGAAAGATGTCCCCCTGGTCGTCCCGGAAGTTAACGCTGACCATCTCGGGCTGATAGACGTACAGCAGGACAAGCGCGGCTGGGACGGCTATATAGTGACAAACCCCAACTGTTCAACGATCATCATGGTGCCGACACTCAAACCGCTGATGGCCTTTGGCCTCGAGTCTGTCCAGGTCGCCACCATGCAGGCAGTATCAGGCGCAGGTTATGACGGAGTTGCCTCCATGGCAATAATGGATAACATTATCCCATACATCGGAAGCGAGGAAGAGAAGATGGAGAGCGAACCCCTGAAGCTGCTGGGTGAGTTCGACGGTTCCGAAGTGGTCCCTGCGGATATAAAGATCAGTGCATCCTGCAACAGGGTACCTGTGATGGACGGGCACACGGAAGCCATATGGGCAAAGATGACAGATAATCCTACGCCTGAGCAGGTCAGGCAGGCATTCCTCAATTTCAAGCCAGATCTTGGAGACCTCCCCACTGAGCCCGAGCAGGTGCTCATCGTCAGGGACGAGCCGGACAGGCCGCAGCCCCGCCTTGACAGGAGCATGGGCAAGGGTATGAGCATCACAGTCGGCAGGATAAGGGAAGGTATCCGCTACATGGCCATGGGACATAACACCATCCGTGGAGCTGCAGGTGCCAGCGTGCTCAATGCCGAGCTGCTGCACAAGATGGGCAAACTCTAAGGTGGTAAATTGAAAAACGGCAGTGCAGCGAAATTAATGGCATCCTTGCTGTTGGTCACATGCACTGCCACTTTTGCAGGTGCTTCGATGTTCGAGCTGGAGATAGTGCCTGTCTCGAAGCTCATCGAGCAGCCTTCAGTATATGACAGTACCCTCGCATACCGTAAGATAAGCGTGGTGGGCAATCTTTCTGAATTAAACAAACACTCTGCAAGCATTGCAGACGATAGGTCAGCGCTTAAGGTCGATGTTACAAGAATCCAGCTTTTTGAGGGTTTCGAGCTGGGAGAGCAGGTGATGCTGACCGGTGAGTTCAGGCACAATTCCCTGGGTGATGACATCATGCACCCCAGCTACGTACTGCATTACCCTGTACAGAATGCCGGCCAGGCCAGCATAAGCGACATTAATGGGAATCAGGCCTTATACAACGGCAGATACGTGACAATCACCGGAAACCTGAGCAGCATTGAGCTCTCGGCTGGAAGCTATAAGGCCATGGTCACAGAGGAAGACACTGGCGAACAGACTAAAGTATTCTATTACGGGGCCACTGATCTCAAAGGCGGAGAGGAGGTAAAAGTGTATGGACTCTACAATAGCGGCATCCTTCATAGCGAGAACATGGCAAAGAACCGCTCGCCTTTGTCCCTTACCGCCCTTGTCCCGGGATTTTCGGTCGTGATGTCCCTTGCTGCCCTTGGAGGGGTGGCGATACTTTTAAGCCAAAGACAGCGTTAAGGACTGGAGATTATCATGTTGATCGTATTATCTGTTGGCGGGTCCATCCTGGCAAGGGACCTGAAGCCGGAAAGCTTTCTGGCCTATGCTGCCGTACTGAAGGAGCTTGCAAAGGAAAACACAGTTGCCGTTGTAACAGGCGGCGGCACTGCTGCACGGGACTACATAAACGTGGCACGCTGTGCCGGATGTAACGAGGTCGAGTGCGATTATATAGGGATAGACATAACCCGGCTGAATGCGAAACTACTGATATCCGCTCTCGGCAAGGATGCATATCCGCAGCCTCCCCACGACTATGTGGAAGCCCAGGAGGCACTGTCCTCAGGAAAGATAGTTGTCATGGGAGGGGTCATACCCGGACAGACCACAGACGCAGTGGCAGCCATACTTGCAGAATACCTGCGTGCGGACCTTTTTGTCATCGCTACCGCAGTGGACGGCGTCTACACAGCCGACCCGAAGCAGTATCCCAATGCAAAGAAGTATGAGATAATGTCCCCAAAGGAACTTGTGAGCATTGTCATGAGCATTGAGATGAAGGCCGGCTCCAAGTCACCTGTTGACCCGCTCGCAGCAAAGATAATCGAGCGCTGCAACATAGAGACAATAGTCATGGACGGAACAAACGCCCGGAACGTGTTGCAAGCGATCATTCAGGAGAGCATAAGGACAGAACCTCTGAAGGGAGTCCACCTGGGGACCCGCATCAGAGGCTGAAGACCTTCCGGACAGCCTTCCAATAAGTGATCAAATAATATCAGTTATAGGCCACAAGATATTCCGTTTCGCAGGGCGGCTTTTCGGTCTTGTGGACCACTTCTTTCAGCTTTTCCCGGGAGTCCTTCAGTGTCTGGATGGTCCTCTCAAAGGTTTCTATCTGCATTTTTGCCTTCTGGACCTTTTCGTTTTCCTGTGCCAACCTCTCCAGCAGCATCCTGCGCTGTTCTTCAGGAATGTTCGCACTGTCGACCTGCTTCTGATAATGCTCGGAGAGCTTCACATACTTCCGGAACATCTCATTCATAGTATCCAGGTCCTTTTCAAGGTCTTCGATTGATCTTACCATTAACATACACCTCACAATCCAATTAGCATGAATGAACGGATCTGACCGGGGCATTCCATATACCGGTATCCGATAACTGATGCATCAATATCAGTTACATGATAGTGTCTGGCTTTAAATATAAAAAGATATCTATAGAATTGTAGATAATGCTTATCATAATGATGAGGCTAAACCCCGATCAGCTGCCGGGATGAAAAAGGAAGCATAGAGAAAAGAAAAAAGGGTCTGCATGCCTTGAGGATGCAGAAACAGATGGTCAGCTTATTAAGTTACTTACCCTGCACTATCCTTGCAATGTCGTCACCGACATCGGAGGTTGTGGAGGAGCCGCCCATATCGTAGGTCCTTACCTTGGCCTGGAGAATGTTGGTCTCAATTGCAGAGACAATCGTATCGGCAGCTTCCTTCTCGCCGAGCTGTTCCATCATCATGGCACCCGCCCAGATGGTTGCTATGGGGTTGACCTTGTTCTGCCCCTTGTACTTGGGTGCTGAACCGTGGATTGGCTCGAACATGCTGGTACCCTTGGGGTTGATGTTACCTCCCGGGGCTAGGCCGAGACCGCCCTGGACCATTGCGCCAAGGTCAGTGATGATATCACCGAACATGTTGGGGGTTACTACGACATCGAACCACTCCGGGTTCTTAACGAACCACATGGTCATAGCATCCACATAATTGAAATCAGTGGTCACTCCGGGGTGCTTTGCTGCAATTGCCTCGAACTCCTTTCTCCAGAAGCCATAGATGTCGGAGAGCACGTTTGCCTTGTCAACGGAGGATACATGCTTTTTCCTCTTCTCGGCCAGGTCGAATGCATAGCTGATGACTCTCTGGGTGCCTTCCTTGGAGATCATGCCTATCTGATAGGCTATCTCCTCGCTGTCAGTCTCGATATCGAGGCCGAACTTTGCAGAGTACAGGTTCCTAGACACTTCAAGCAGATCCTTGCTGGTGCCCCTGCCGGCCTTTCCGCCAATACCGATGTAGAAGTCCTCGGTGTTCTCCCTGACAACCACGAAGTCAATGTCCTTGGGAGTCTTGTCCTTGATCGGTGTCCAGACACCCTCGAGCAGCTTGATGGGACGCAGGTTGACGTACTCATCAAAGTAGAACCTGGCGGCAAGTAGTATACCCTTCTCGAGCACACCGGGTGCCACCCTGGGGTCTCCTATGGAGCCAAGGTAGATTACAGGGTTCCTGTTCAGTTCCGCAAGCGTATCCTCAGAGATAAGCTCACCGGTCTTAAGGTAGTGGTCGGCACCGTGAGGATACTCGACCCATTCAACATCGAAGCCAAACTTCTCGCCTGCCGCATCGATTACCTTGCAGCCCTCGGCGATGATCTCCGGTCCTATACCGTCACCGGGTATCACCGGTATCTTGTACTGTGTCATGTTATTCTCCTGCTATCGTTATTATGGGATTTCAGATGATCTTCCTGGTATACTCTATCAGGCCGCCAGCGTCCATGATGCCTCTCACGAAGTCAGGAAGTGGGGTCGCCTGGTATTTCTCGTTCCTTGTGAGGTTTGTGATAACACCTGTTGCAAAATCCACATCCAGCTCATCACCGTCTGATATCCTGTCAGTGTCAGGGCACTCCAGGAGTGCCACTCCAATATTGATGGAGTTCCTGAAGAAGATACGTGCAAAGGATTTTGCTATCACGCATGAGATCCTGGTGCCCTTCAGGGCGATAGGCGCATGTTCCCTTGAGGAGCCGCAGCCGAAGTTGTTCCCTGCGACAATGATATCGCCTTCTTTTACCTGCTTCGCAAATTCCGGCCTCACACCTTCGAAGGCATGGGCTGCAAGCTCTTTTGGCGTATTGAGGATAAGATACCTGCCGGGAATAACAGCATCCGTATCAACATCATCTCCGAATTTCCAGACTCTTCCTTTCATTTTAACACCGGGTTGCAATCTATGAGTATATGATAGTCAACGTTGAGTGCATATAATACATACAATAATACTAAATAGTAATGGTGAAAAGGAACTTTTGAGGACATGCAGACGACGACATTCCCGGCTGGCGGCCCTGCCTGAGCCACTGGTTAATGAGAATACCGGAAGCAAGTGTGCTGCCATAATGATTTTTCGTTTCCTGCCAAGAAAGAGCTGCTGCAATATATACATTTTACATAGCACAGAATGTAATTCACATGTAACTCACAGAAAAAGGAAAAGATAGCAAGAGCCACGAACCAAGGGCGATCAAGTAGCAAGGCTTATATATGGAAATGGTTATTTACCGCCCGGAGGAAAGCCTGCATCCAATAGTTCCCCTCTCAATACATCAGTCCTTCTTTAACGGACATATCACACCCACAACCCAACCAACCAATGCAGGATTCCTCTTACGTTCTTTCCCGCCTACAGCTGCATCACTACATCCTTTTATCAGGCTTGCTTTCCGGCATTCAGAGACTTTATCCCTCTTGCTGCAAGCACTCCTGTAGCCGCCGAGTTCACCAGGTCCCTGGAGAGGCCTGCGCCGTCACCAGCTGCGAACAGGTTTGCTATACTGGTCTGCATGTGGCGGTCCACCTGCAGTTTTATCGAATAGAACTTGACCTCCGGAGCGTACAGGAGGGTCGAATCCGAATCCACTCCGGGAATTATCTCGTTCAGGACTTCCAGGCCTTCTATAATGTCCATGACTATCCTGTGAGGCATCGCCATGGAGATGTCTCCCGGAGTGACATCTTTCAGGGTGTTCACAACCGCGTTCCGTCCTATGCGCTGCTCCGTGGAGCGCCGTCCCCTGCGCAGGTCGCCCATTCTCTGGAGGACAGGCTTCCCGCCACCTATCGTAGTTGCAAGTTTGGCCACGGACCGTGCATATTTTATGGTATTCTCCATGGGATGGGTCAGTTCCACATGTACAAGGAAGGCGAAGTTGGTGTTATCCGAGCCTTTGGTATGCATCGAATGACCGTTCGTGGCAACAAACCCTTCATATTCCTCCTTTACCACAAAACCATGCTCATTGGTACAGAATGTTCTGACGGAATCATCATAGCGCTTTGTGCGTATGTGGAACTTGGGATCGTGGTTTATCCTGGTCACAGGGTCCATAATAATAGATGGTACCTCAACACGCACCCCTATGTCAACCCCGCTGAAGGAATAAGCTATCGAATACCTGTTCACGAGCTCGTTGACCCAGTCACATCCCACCCTGCCCGGTGCAAGCAGTGTATATCGGGAATGCAGGCGTCTGCCGTCCTTAAGGATCACACCCTGGCAGGCACCGTTGTCTATGACAATATCACTTACCTCGGTGTTAAGCAGGAAACTTATTCCGCTGGATTCAAGCTCATTCTTAAGCTCGGATATCAGGGCTATGGAATTATCAGATCCTATGTGACGCTGCCTGATATCAATGAACCTTGCACCTGAAGAGGCAGCCCTCCTTTTGAGGGACTCTATTTCCACGGAAGGAGGAGACGATATGTTCTCCGGGGCGCCGTATTTCAGGAATATCCGATCCACATCATCCACCAGGCGCCAGGCAGAACCCTGGTCGCCTGTGAATTCTGAAAGGGTGCCCCCTATATCAGGATGCAGATTGAGTGTCCCGTCAGAGTAGGCACCCGAACCGCCAACCCCGCGCAGTATGGAGCAGGGATGGCAGTGCCTGCAGTTGACAACATCGTTCATGGGGCAGATCCTCGCGCTTATATCCCTGCCCGCTTCAATGACCAGTACAGAAAGGCCGGATAGCATAAGCTCATGTGCCGCAAAGAGACCTGCGGGTCCGGCACCCACGATCACAACATCATAATCAGGATCAGAGAATCTCAAAACATATCACACCCACGGATGCCGCGAAACAGGGTATCCATGGGTATGTTGGTGTCCTTATGATAAAATCTTGTCCAGTTGGCCCACGGACCTTGCGTACTTTATCTCCTGGGCGATCCTTTTTCCGGTGGACAGGCCGGGTTCTATAAGATCGGAGTATGGAGAACCGTTCAGGTAGAGGTTGGTACCTGCAACTATCCTCGCGGATATTTCGAAAACCTTGATCTCAAGGTTGTCAGTGACCACGGTCTCAAGACAGAACGGACCGATCATGCCGCCAAAGAGGCTGAGGGATTCCTCGACGACCTTCTCCCCCAGCTCGAATATGAGAGGCAGCAGGGACTCCCTGGCTACCAGGGGAACATTGCCCGTGACAACATATGTCGGGTGTATGCCTGCCTCTTCCAGTTCCCGCGGGGAGCCGAGCCTGAAGATCTCATCTGCATTGGACTCGACCCTGCGGTCCATGCTCAGCATCTCAAGTATGCCTTCGCTCAGGCGGTAGCCTTCCTGGCGCAGAGGGGAATAGAAGTAATGGAAGTAGTACCTTGTACCCGTTATGAATTCCTGGATGGTGTATTTCTCATCCGGCTTGACATGTTCCTGGAACTCCTCATAGTTCTTGGCTATGAAAAAGCCCTTGCCGCCCTTTGCACCGTGGTACTTGACCATGACAGGTCCGTTAATCTCCCTCGGGTTCACCTTTTTGGGCATGTGTATACCCGCACCCTCAAGCCAGACCCTCTCTTTCTCCCTGTCTGACTCCCATTCAAGCACAGCCCTGTTACCGAAGGAAGGGACTGCCAGGTCCACGAACCTCTCATGTCCCAGATACTCCACAAACGAACCGTGGGGTATCACAATAGCGTTCCTTGCAACAAGCTGGTCGACGATACCAGGAATGTCCTTGTAGCTGTCGACTATAATGAACTCATCAGGCTTTGACTTAGGGAATGCATCGTAAAATCTTGGAGGCTTCTTCACACATATCCCTATGGTCCTGAAACCTTCTTTCCTTGCCCCATCAAAGATCTGAAGGCTTGAGTGGGAACAGACCGTTGCAATACTGAGCTTGTCAAGGTCGTAGTTCCCGATGATTTCCATTATACGTTCTTTAGTAATCATAATATAGCCCCGAAATTTACCCCATATTGTCCTGCTCATTCTTTAACTTTACGAGTTACCCCGGGAAGACTTCGAACCGGTTCGAAGCTTAAGGAAACGATATAATTACCTAGATCTATAGTAACCCTCATGCAAGAAAACGAAACAACGTCAAGTTCGGAAAAAGTTCTGATCTTGCCCCTGAGTGAGGATTCAAAGAAGATCACCCAGATCCTTTCCAATGACAAGGCCATGAAGGTCCTGGAGATCCTCACAGATAAGCCCATGTCGGCAACGGATGTGGCCGAGAAGATGGGAATGCCGCTGACCACGGTCAAGTATAATATAGATGCGCTGGTCGAGGTCGATCTTATCAAGGTCAAGCAGACGAAATGGAGCAAGAAGGGCAGGGAGATCAAGATATACGAGCCTGTCCAGAAGTTCATTGTAGTGGCACCTGGCTCCATGAAAGACAAATCCTCAGTGCTCAGCATGCTCAAGAAATATCTTGCACTGGTTGCAGGGGCTGTTTTCGGGGCTACGGGCCTGGAGGCTCTTGCCAGGAGCAGGGGATTTGGCATCGGAGCTGCCCCCACAACATACACAGCTGCAGATGCAGCTTACCGTAATGCGGAATATGTCCCCATGGCGGACGTCTATGAGAGCGCTTCGCAGGAGATGCCCGGATCTGAACCTCTTATGGCTAATGGGAGTGTTCCCGGTACCGAAGAGAGCGTTAAGGGACTGGGGATCGATGAGGATGCACTCAATGAGGCCGGCGCCTTTAAAACAAGCGCAGGAGACACAGCACCGGGCCCGGACTATGCTGCAGACAGTTCCGGTCTTGACGGATATGTACCGGAAGATGCAGATCCCGGACTTGTATCCTCGATGCCGCAGGACACTTTTGATAGTACCAACATGACAGGCGCACCTGCCATGGACAGTTCCCGGATAGCATCAGACAACCTGTCCGCAGCCTCCGACCAGGTATCGGGGCTAATACCCTACGACCTGCTGTCCCATGTGAGCGTATGGTTCCTGTTCGGGTGCCTGTTCATCATCACCCTGCTGCTGGTGAGAGAACTGTATTATAGAAAAAAGAATATATGACCCTCTGTGAATTGCCATGAGAGTCGCACTTAAGATAGCATACGTTGGCACGGGATTCCACGGGTCACAGATACAGCCGAATGTAGCAACCATTGAAGGGGAGATCTTCAGGGCGCTCACAGAGCTGGAAATAATAAAGGACCCAAAATCCGCCAACTTCACAAGTGCGGGAAGGACGGATGCCGGAGTACATGCAAGGGAACTGGTCATTGCTTTTGATACCGATAAGGTCAACCTTGCCATTCCCAGGGTCATCAACTCCAAACTGCCGAGCGCCATATGGGCCTGGGCACATTCCCCGATAGCCGATGACTTTGATCCCCGGAGAGCAGCTATCGCAAGAAAGTACCGGTATATCATGAGCGGAGAGCAATATGATATATCCAGAATAAGGTCGGCCTCAAAGATCCTGCTTGGTACCCATGATTTTGCTAACTTCTGCGTGAAGGAAGGCGAGAAAAGCACTGTCCGCACCATAGAGAAGGTCGATGTGAGGGTCAGCGGGACACTGACCAAGATCGATATCCAGGCCAACAGTTTCCTCTGGAACATGGTGCGCAAGATAGTGACAGCCCTTACCCTTGTGGGAAGCGGTGCCAGGGACGAGGCCTGGCTGCAGCAGATGCTTGAGCCCGAGGTCTATGAGGAAGGGCTCGAACCTGCACCGGCCTACGGACTCACCCTTATGGAGATAATATATCCCGAGCCGATAGACTGGCAGGAAGATGCATATTCCATCCGCAAGGCCAATGAGAATTTCCACGAATACATGATACGTCACCGTGTCATGGCAGAAGTGATGGACCATCTGGTACCCAGGGAATAAAGGGTCGCACTGCATGGAACACCAGGTCACTATAAAGGATGCCGTCATCTGCTATGATGTCATCCGGCGCAGCGTCAAGAACCCGAGGCTTGAGTTCAGGGAAGGCAGGCTGAGACTCATACTCCCGAAGAACTATGCCGGACCTGAGAGTATCATCCACCGCCACAGAAGATGGATCTACAACCGGCACTGCCGGGCCCGGGATATGCTTGCCCTGGCAGAGGGAGCAGAGCTTGTCACCGACAGGCAGGAAGAAGAGTTCAGGTCCCTTGTGAACCGGATGACAGACGCCATATCAGAGGAACTGGGAGTTGCCCCGAAGGCTGTGCGTTTCAGGAAGATGAGAACGAAGTGGGGAAGCTGCAGTTCAAAAGGGAATCTCTGTTTCAACACACATATCAGGTTCCTTCCTGAGAAGCTGATGGAGTATATCGTATTTCATGAGATGGTGCATCTCATAGAACTCAATCACGGCCCTGCCTTCCAGAGCCTTATCAGGACGCGCTTCAGTGAGCATAAGGACTGTGACCGGAAACTTTCAGCTTACTGGCTCCTGATACAGCAGCATGTTAACAGCATCAGTCCTTGCGCAGCACGGTAAAGGTCCTTGTGAGGCTCCGGTGCACCCGCTGGGTGAACACATCCACAACCGAAAAACCGGCTTCTGTGGCGTACTCAAGTACCGCTATCTCCGATACCACCACTGCAAGCCTGCCCTTTTTCAGTACTCTGTACATTTCCGAGAACGAGCCAGAATACAGGTGATGAAGGGATTCTGCCTTTATTGCCGCCGAGCGCCCGTAAGGAGGGTCTGTTGCAATTGCATCCATACTGCAGTCCTTCAGCGGGACCCTGCAGGCATCCCCGGTTATGAGCGAGTGGTCTGCACCGAAAAGCTCCAGGTTCATCCTCGCGCCATGGGATATCATCCGCCTGACCTCAAGCCCTATCACATGGACGGAAAGCATGCCTGCCTCTACAAGTATGCCTGCCGTACCGCTGAAAGGGTCAAGGAGCACTTCTCCCGGCTTTACCTCACTGATATTCACAAGGGCCCTGGCGACCCTGGGCATCAGGACACCCGGATAGAAGAAGGGTTTCTTATGGGGAGCCCTGTGCTCGTAGCTGCTCCTGTCGATCGATGCTACCACGGACCCGAACACAGCCCTGTCCGTTATGACCAGGCGGAAACTTACATCAGGGGACCTGAGATCTGCCTGGTGGCCTTTGCGGAATATGGCGCCTCCGAGCTTTCCCTCGATATCCTCCCTTTTGACACCTTCCCCATAGTGCTTGATCCTTTTGGCACGCACAACATAAGTGCTGCCGGGTGCGATATGGCCGGAGAGATCGCTCTCCTCAGCCAGTGATATGATATCTTCAGCCTTTACATCACATATGCCTGCGACCCTGATTATATGATGTGACATGGCAAGCCGCTCTGCCACTGACACAAGCCTTCTGTCGGTATCAAGGGCGTCTCCCTCGATATCAACTACAAGGCACTGGTCCAGGCAGGCATGTTCCCTGAACACGAACCCTGTCAGCCTGAGACAGGATAGGATCTCCTTTCGGGGAAGTCCTTCATGCTCCCCTGACAATTCAAAAGCATACAGCATGTACCGCAATAGAAGCAGGAAGTACTATTAAAGTGTTTCAATGGGACTCAGAACATTAGTTCAAGGGCTTCCCTGCCTGTCATCCCAACCTTCACTCCAAGGCTGATGGCTGATGGGGTTGCACCAACCACAGGCGCCTCAAGTACATCCTCAAAGGTCCTGACTCCCTTTACCTTGACAGCCACATCATCAAGAGCTGTTGCAGCTTCCAGGTCAAGGTAGCCGCACATGACAAAGCCCTTATCGGCATTGATCACAATAATGGGAGCCTTTTGCATCTGATAACTGAGACCGATTGCCGTTCCGTTATTAAGTTCTATCTTCTCGATGAGCATAAGGGATCACATATTACAGATTGAGAAGGATATAAATTAAAGTTTTGAACTCCTGTCCAGTATCTCAAGGAGCCTGTCTGTGGTGCCTGGAAAGACGCCGTCCAGGGTGGAAGGATATCTGCGGGCCTGGGCAGGCCTGAGCTCAGTAACCACCACAGTTGCCCCTGTTTGCGCTGCTGTGCGGTTCTCCCTGAACACAAGCACTGCTTCGCCGGTGAAGTCAAAATCGCCCTTCACTTTTTGAACAGAGCCCTGCTTCCGGATAGTTGCATTACCGATGCCTTCCACTTCCAGGATATCAATACCTTCAGGCATGGTTATAAGAACAGACGTGCCTGGTTCTCCCTGGAACCATATCCTGTCGCCCTGATCATAAAGAGGTGCTCTGAAATTGTACCGGACCCTGTAGGTATTGAGAACCTGCTCCTGCTTCGATACAGGGCCAAGGAGTTTCTTAGACAGGACGCATTCCACTCCTGACAGCAGGATACGGGAAGAGGAATCGTTGATCCTCACATCCATTTTCCGGCTTACGGAACCGTGAAGGTTCTTTCTGCTGACAGTATCCATCTTAAGGACCTCCCAGGCGGCAACAAAGCCGTCGCCGTTACCCAGTTCCGAATCGATGGCAGATCTGAAGAGGATGCACTGGAGTCCCGAATACTCCTCCGTATATTCCCAGGTCATGCCTTCCATACCCACAGTGATGTTGTTCTCCCAGGAATAGGAAGCAGCCGCTGGAGCAACGAGCATGGTGTAAAAGATAAATACAAGGCAGAGGGAGCGAAGTACGTTATTCAGCCTCATGTTATCGGTACCGCTCACTTTGTCGTTATATGGCACCCGTCCTCTGTCACTATGAGCGTGTGCTCGGTCTGGGAGACCATTCCGCCCGCTGCTTCCTTGAGCACCGGGAAGGAGTGGATGATACCTGCCTTCTCAAGCTGGAGCAGGGAATACTCGATCTTATCACCCTTCAGCCACCTTCTTGCAAAGGGCAGTGTCCTGTATGGTTCCAGGTCCTTGAGCAATTGCCTGACAGCAGGCAACCTTACAGGCTTGCTGCGTATCACCTGGAAGATCTCCGTGAGACTGCCGTCAAACACCTTGCCTGCGCCGTCTGTTGCAAAAGGCTCGATAGCAATGACATCGCCGGTGTGCAGTACGGAACCGCCCCCGATCCTGCGGTTTGGAACGCTGGGAGGAGCATGGGGAATATATCGGGCCACGCCATGACCTGTGAGATTGCCTATGGGTTTGAAGCCGTATGATGTGATGGCATCCTCTATGGCAGCGCCGATCTCTGCGGTGGTGACGCCGTTCTTTACAGTATCGATGGCAGCATCCAAGCCTGCCTCGGATGCTTTTACAAGGTCGCCGTACCTGCCGGTCAGGTCCACGGTTATGGCTGAGTCTGCGATGTAGCCATCAACATGGACACCAAGGTCGAGCTTTACGACATCCTCCCCGAAGAGGGTCTCATCTCCCGGCAGGGGAGTTGCATGCGCAGCCTCGTCATTGCGGGAGAGATTGCAGGGGAAAGCCGAGCCATCGGCTCCCAGCTCGACCGCGCGGTTCTCCACGAACTCGGCCACTTCCAGCATGCTGGCGCCGACCTTTATCCTGTCCTTTGCCTCACTCCTTACCTGCGAGAGTATCCTGCCTGCGCTGAAGTATTTCTCAACTATCTCATCCGTCATCCTGGGTCCTTCTTTCATATGCTATCTCCTGTCCTTAAATAAAATAAACTTTTTGCGGATCATACCGCGAAGCGCTTTTCCATCTCTGTCAGGTTCTCGTGCCCGTCAGCTGTAACGAGGATAAGGTCCTCCAGGCGGATGCCGCCGATGTCCGGATAGTACAGGCCGGGCTCAATGGTGATGATATTACCTTCCTCAAGTGCCACCTCGCGCTCTCCCACGGAGGGAGCCTCGTGTATCTCAAGACCCACACCGTGACCGGTAGAGTGGATGAAACCTACACTGGATCCGCTCTTGTATGTTGCATACCCTTTCTCCCCGAATATCTCACATACCCTGTTGTGTATGTCGCTGCAGAGGACACCCGGCCTGACCATTGCTATGGCCTCCTCCTGTGCCTCAAGGACAGCCTTGTACATATCCTCAAGCCTTTCAGGGGATTTGCCTTTGAGCACTGTGCGGGACATGTCCGCAAAATACCTGTCGCGCTTGTTGCGGGGGAAAATGTCAATGACTACGGGCTCATCCGCCATAATCAGGCCTGAACCTTCCCAGTGGGGATTGGCCGAGCCTTTCCCGCAGGCAACGATCGTGCCCTCGGCCTCGCAGCCATGCTCGATGAGCGTGAGGTCTATGGCTGCACGCACTTTTTCGGCGGTCAGGTCATATCCGTGGTAGTTGAGATGCCCGTTGACAATCTCAGACTTGTGGATCATCTCCACTGCTGCTTTCATGGCAAGGTTGCATGCATCCTGGGCCTTCCTGACCTTCTCGATCTCTTCTGCATTTTTCCTGGCGCGCAGCTGCTGGAACGGGCTTTTGACAGCCTCGAATGCAAAACCTTCCTCCTTGAGGACCTGGGCTATATGATATGGGAAATCGCGGGGCACGGCTATCCTGCGAACCCCCAGTTCCTGGAACATCTGGGCCAGGCAGTCGCAATATGCAAGTGCGGGGTCTCCCCTTGCTTTTATCTTGTCGCGGTAGCCGTAATCCTGAAGGGTGCGCACTCTGGGAACCCGGGACTCCTTCTCCGCCCGTGTGCGCTCCATATCGGATACGAGAATGACCTCTGCAGCATCCTTTGTCTGCACATAGGCGTATGCGTCGGAGGCAAAGAAATGAGTGGAATAAAAGATGTCCGGGTTATTCGAGTTCCCTACGATCAGGAAGGCATCGGACCTGTGGGCCCTGAGAGTCTCAGTGATATCAAGTACGTTCTTTCCGGTCTTCATGCTGATTATCTTGTATCTGCTAGTACAAAATTGTTGTTAAGGTTGTCCGGAAGGAATATCCCGCCTCAAACCCGGAAAGATAAGAACCATAATTCTGCTTTTCACTGAGCCTGCGGACCTATCCTTATGGTGCTTCTGTGTACGGCATTTCCCTGCATGTCCTCTATGAGCATTTCTATTTCGTACAAGGAAGAACTCTGCCGAAGGATAGTGATCATCACGGGCTCCTCAACCGTTACATTTTCACGTAACTGCCTGCCGGAGGACTCCAGGGTGTTGCCGTCGACTGTGATGGTGTAGGTAATATAATAATCACCATCCATTGCAGCTTCACGCAGAACATAGCTGAACTCCAGCCGGTCATCGTAAGCATTTGTGACAGCTATGAACCTGTCATTGCCCATGCTGCTTTCACTCACACTGATGACCTGCATGCAGCCTCCGGCCCCGTAGTAGTAGTTGCCTGCAGCCGTTATCGCTGCCAGGATCAAAAAGGATATAGCAAGAACTTTCAATATGTCGCCCAAAAAGTGCCTCCTGTTTTTCAATAATGTAGTCTTCAGTATTAATGTAGTTTGTGCAGTGTCAGGCGGATTCTTTACAGAAAGCAGGCAGTAGTGTGTCTGACTGTAACCCTCTTGTAAAATGAACTCATATCATTTATGGGAACAACGGGTATGGTTCCCGCCGGGGGTGCAGCATGGATAAAGAAGAGTCTGACAGGGATATAAGGACATGTATCGGGATGTTCGAGAATCCGGACGAGAAAACAAGAGAGATATGCAAGAGCTTTATTGACAACGTATACATGGTCCGCCAGAAGCATGATAATGGGGAGATAGAGGATATGGAAAGTTACAAGGATAGGGTCGTCGGCCTCTACCAGGCCATGTTCGTCCTTGGGGCCGACCACTCCATCCTGGATGAGATAATGGAACGTGTATATCCCGATTAGAACGGGAATTGGCGGGGCCTCAGACCCTGCCGCCATATTCTGTGCGGATCAGGTACATTTTTAAAGAGAATCCGCTTTTCTCCGCAATGCTGCCCATGAGCCTCTCTTGCTGCCTGGAACATAATGTAGCAAGCATACTTAGAAGCTGACTTAGTAAGAATATCCGGACCATTACAAAGGAATTGATATAAATAGCAGTATTTCCATCCTCCCAGTATCAGCATCTTAGTTAGTAATACCGATTAAATATAGTTCATAAGTGATAATAGTTAATAGATACTGCTGAATAGGATGTACCACACATGAACAAACCGTTACTTGATGTCATATTTGCTTCTGAGAAGAGAAGAAGTGTGTTATTGTTGTTGAAAGACGGTCCCAGGGAAATGGAGGAAATACTCTGTCACGTTAATACGACAAGACAGGTCTTACTTCCACAGATGAGGATACTGGAGAAACATCATCTCATCATTCACCAGAAGGATGCCTGTGAACTGACGACTATCGGAAAACTGATAGTTAATGAAATGATTCCTCTCATGGACAGCGTCTCATTCTTTAATGGAGAGGACGACTATTGGGGAACTCACAAGCTGGACTTCCTCCCGCCACATCTCCTGAAAAGAATAACGGAACTTGGCGAACACAGCATCGTAAAACCCCCCCTTACAGAGTCATTTGAGCTTAATCAAAAGATCATTGAAGCGGGTTACAGGTCCGGGTCCTACCACACAGCTTGTGCGTATTACCATACGGACATGTCTTCGGTCCTTTCCAGGATGGTCAAAAACGGAACAGCTGTTCATTATATAGCGACCAGCAGCGTACTCGAGAAGATGATAGGCAGCGGCCGGGAAGAGCTTACACGATTAATGGAGAACAAGCTCTTTCACATGTATGTCTGTCCTGGAATGGACTTTTTGGGTTTCACATATAACGATCACAGTGTTCTGCTGCGCTTGCTCAAGAATGATGGAAGCCCCGATAGTACCCAGGTCGAGTGCTTTGACCCCGGCGCGCATGAATGGGCCAAAGAGCTGTTTGAATACCTGTTGAAGGAAGCAGTACCGATAAACGATATAAGGATACCAGTCGAACAGTAAGATCCTGTTCTAAAAGGCAGGGTGAGGCGCCGGACAAACCACCACGCTTTAAGGCGCCTCCCTCCTTACGAATCCGGGATGTCCCCCAACATCTCTCTGCTACTCCACTCCCTTGCGGTTCATTTTCCCCACAACCCGCAATAGTAAGTAGGTTTTTTCATTATATAAGATAAACCGTTCTTAATCTTACGAATAATACTATCTTTTGTTAATAAACAATGTTTTAACGGCATTGAAATTTCAGCTTGCCTCTTTCTCCGCAAGCTCCTTGAGCTTTTGCAGTGCTTTGGGCCAGGTAGTTTGGAACATCTCCTCGTACTCCTCCTCTGCCGTATCCACATCTACCATTACTTCGGTTCTGCCGTCCATTTCCCTAAAGGTGTAATTCTCAAGCGCGCCGGCCCATTCCTTCACTGCTTCACCTGAAGTGTATTCTTTTCCACCCTGAACAATGCCGATATGCTCTATGGATATGTACTCGTATGGCCGGTTCTCTTTTATCCGACTCACCATGCCGGACCCAGCACCTGTTTCATCGGGTGCAAGGAAAAGCATCTTGCTTCCTTTGCTCCAGTCACCTGCGTATTGTGAACCGGGTCCGAATACCTCCGTCCATAGCCTGTAGGAATCCTGATTAAGCATAGTGTTCCATACTTTTTCCTTTGGTGCATTGATAACAATCGAATAATGCAGTTTGCGCATTCTACCCTCTCCTCCCATGGTTGAATTTCAAATTTCCGTTGACCTTCGATTCCACTTCTCTTCATGTTATCTTATTTAGAGAAGTACTACATTTTTAGTCAGGGAGTATGAGATAAATATCTATCGAATTTTGGTCCTGTAATGAGAAGATATAGCGCACCGTACCATAATGCCTGCAGAGATGCCACAATCCGGATTACAAAGTTAGTTCAAATTAAAAGTTTAGCTCTTGCTAAAAAAGAAGAAAATCAATCCCGGACAAGCCGGGATTTGAGGTTTAGCGCCCGAACCGGGATTCGAACCCGGGTCGAAGCCTCGACAGGGCTTCATGATAGGCCTCTACACTATTCGGACACGCGGAGGTTATCGCTTTTGAGCACCCTTACATGGGATTCTTAGCATATAAACCTTTGTCTGGTTTTGGAAGTCCCGCCTCCCAGACTCGAACCGGGGGCATCGCGGTGCCTGCGCGGTATGTGTGAGCGAATCACATGAACCATACTACAGCCGCGCACTCTACCACTGAGTTAAGGCGGGTCCTGCAAACCATGCAACGTCACGGCAGTGCCGTGCGATGTAACACTCCAATACGCATAATAATACTTATCTCTTTCGCCGCAAAGGCCATGGGATTCCGGGAAGGCACGGAACCTGCACAGATACAGGAAAGCCAAAAAGCAATAAGGGCTTCAGCATTAAGATACGCAATCAAAAAAGAAGTATCGTAGGGCACCTCTGCTGAAGTGCCTTCTGATATACGGGTAATTAACCTGACAGGGTTAGAAGGTATCCAGTTCACCCTTGCTCACCATATCGGTGATCCTGGTGATATTGGACAGCCACTCATCCATGACAGCCTCGGTCTCTGCCCTGACGGATGCAAAGTTCGCTCCGTCTTCCGGAATGATCTGGGCACTTGCCACAAGGGGCTGGTCTATTGGCTTGCCTATCTGGGACAGCAGGCGTATGTAAACGTCCTGGACCTCAGGCACTGCCTTTACTATATCCCTTGCCATCTGGGTGGACAGCGGGTTATATATCTTGCCGATATGGTTGATCGGGTTCTTGCCGCTGGTGGCCTCCATGCTCATGGGCCTGCCCGGTGTGATAAGGCCGTTGCAGCGGTTCCCGCGTCCTACCGAGCCATCGTCACCCATCTCCGCGGATGTGCCTGTTACGGTCAGGAACACCGAGCCGCATTTCTCATTGTCGCCTGTGTTAAGGAAGGCAGACACATTCCTGTCGGTACGCTTCATGGCGAGGTCCGTTACGTAGTCCATCATCTCCTCCTTCAGGTTGATGTAATGGTCCATATCGTCGATGTGCCGACCTACCATTCCGCAGCATATGGTAAGAGTGATGTCGTTATCATCCCTGAGGCCCATTACCTTGATGTCGGTCCCTATGCCCGGTATCTTCTTCTTGAGGTCCGTGATGAGCTTCCTTTCGGTCTCGTAGACGATCTGTTCAAGCTCAGAGAAGGGAGCATGGCCGATACCAAAGGATGTGTCGTTTGCAACGGGCACCCTTGCCCTGTTAAAGACATCCCTGAGGTCGGATGAGCCGGTACCCATCTTGCAGTCGATTATCATGTCCC
This sequence comes from Methanolobus chelungpuianus, assembly GCF_024500045.1. Classification (NCBI taxonomy): domain Archaea; kingdom Methanobacteriati; phylum Methanobacteriota; class Methanomicrobia; order Methanosarcinales; family Methanosarcinaceae; genus Methanolobus; species Methanolobus chelungpuianus. The sequence goes on along the minus strand of NZ_JTEO01000004.1, from coordinate 73,845 downwards.
TTTCAAGATCAAGGTCGACTATATTCCTGCGGATGTATTCCCTTGCAGCTGAGAGAGCCACTGCCTCAGCAGGGATCTCCACACCTTCGAACTCCTTCGTGGCCCTTCCCACAAGCAGGGCGTATATGGGCTGGATGACCTCTCCGCCGCCGAACTTCGGGCTTGACCTGCCTGCCACGATCTGCGTCTCATCGGTATTGTGGTGCAGGACCACGCCGCACTTCTTAATGTACTCTTTACATAGCGCACGGCTCACTGCCTCTGAAAGACCATCAGAAATGCTGTCAGGGTGACCAATACCCTTCCTTTCCACAATTTCGATCTTTTGCTTTTCAATAGGCGTCTGTATCAGGTGTTCGACATTGATATTACGCATCATTTTTTGATCCTCATGTGAATTAAGTAACACACTGCGAAAGAATAGATAATCGGACAGATAATTAAGTATTCTTTCTGTATCAACTACCCACGTATTATTTAATATTAACTCTCCATCCGTATTACTCTCAGTAATTAATTATGCGTATATGCAATATAGGATAATACATCCGTCAGCGTGAAATCTATATCATATAAAGGACTTTCAGAGAACAATCCATATAAGTGCCGGATATCCTGGCAGCAATATCGCTCATCGATACCTATCGAAGCCATACGTCCGGCCGTTCACTTTTACCAGAAGGATCATACATGATACGTATTGCCATACCTAATAAAGGACGCCTGCACGACCCCACGGTCAGCCTGCTCAGGGAAGCGGGACTGCCTGTGCTTGAAGGCAGCACAAGGAAGCTTTTTGCAAAAACCACGGACCCTGAGATAACATATCTTTTTGCAAGGGCTGCGGATATACCCGAGTATGTCCAGGACGGTGCGGCAGATGTGGGTATCACCGGGCTTGACCTGATAAACGAGACCGATGCCAAGGTAGAGGTTCTGCTGGACCTTAAGTTCGGAGCCGCCAACCTCGTGCTCGCTGTCCCTGAGGACTCACCCATATCCTCTGCAGAACAACTTGAAGGCATGCGTGTGGCGACGGTTTTCCCGAATATCACCCGCAAGTACTTTGACAACGCAGGAGTGAAGATAGAGATCATAAGGGTAAGCGGGGCATGCGAGATGACCCCTCACGTTGGCATTGCAGATGCCATTGTGGATATCTCAAGCTCGGGCACCACCCTTGTCACGAACCATCTGAAGATGATCGAGAAGGTGTTCTCTTCATCGGTCTACCTGATAGCCAACAGGAAAAGCATGCAGAAGGATGGCAAGATCGAACAGATAAAGACTGCAGTCGAGAGCGTGCTGCGTGCCAAGGGCAAGCGCTACCTGATGATGAACGTGCCTGCGGAATACCTTGAACAGGTGAAGAAAGTGCTCCCGGGGCTTGCCGGACCTACAGTCATGAAGGTGGAATCCGACGAGTCCATGCTTGCAGTCCATGCAGTGGTCGGATCAGACACGATATTTGCAACAGTCGGCGAACTTAAGGCAGCAGGAGCCAGGGACATCCTGGTCGTGCCCATCGAAAGGATGATGCCCTGAGGTATTAACGTGAGTTTTGAGATAATCCCTGCAGTGGATATGAGGAACGGCAAGTGTGTACAGCTGGTGCAGGGCGTGCCCGGCAGCGAGCTGGTAAGCCTTGACGACCCGGTGGCAGTTGCAAAGGACTGGGTGTCCCAGGGCGCAAGGACCCTTCACCTGATAGACCTTGACGGCGCCATAGAAGGCAAGCGCCATAACGCTCCTATTATTGAGAGAATCGTGAAGGAGTGCAAGCCCATGGGCGTGGTCATCCAGGTGGGCGGAGGCATCCGTTCATTCGAGGATGCTGCAGGCCTGCTGGAACTTGGTGTCGACAGGGTGATACTCAGTACGGCTGCCATTAAGAATCCCGACCTAGTGAAGCAGCTGGCAGGCTCCTTCGGCAGCGAGCGTGTCAACGTCGCCCTTGATTCCAGGAACGGGAAAATATCCATAGAAGGCTGGAAAAAGCAGTCCGAACACACTGCCGTCGAGATGGGGTCCAGGTTTGAGGAGCTTGGGGCCGGAAGCCTGCTTTTCACCAATATAGACACGGAAGGCCTTATGAAAGGAGTCAATACGAAACCTACCGAAGAGCTGGTAAGATCAGTAAACATTCCCGTGATCGCATCCGGAGGGGTTACGGGACTCTCAGACCTCATCGCCATCAAAAGAACAGGCGCCTCGGCAGTTGTTGTGGGAAGTGCGCTGTACACCGGCAAGTTCACGCTCGCAGAAGCGATAAATATTATTAATGAAGATATAAATTAAAGATATAAGGACGTTTCCAGGCAAATACCACAGGTGCACCCATGAGAGAAGCTAAAATTTCACGCAGGACAGCTGAGACCGATATCCGCATTGAGCTGAAGCTTGACGGGACAGGTTCATCCACCATCAGTACGGGCATAGGGTTCTTTGATCACATGCTCACAGCATTCTCAAAACACAGCGGTTTCGACCTTGCTGTTGACGCAAAGGGCGATCTTATCGTGGACGACCACCACCTCATTGAGGATACAGGCATTGTCCTCGGACAGGCCATAGCAACAGCACTTGAGAACAAGGCAGGCATTGCCAGGTTCGGCGAGGCCCGCATTCCCATGGACGAGGCGATGGCAAGCGTGGCCCTGGATATAGGAGGCCGCAGCTACCTCGTGCTTGAAGCGGCATTCGTATCACCAAAAGTAGGGGAGTTCAGCACCCAGATGGTCAGGCATTTCTTCGAATCCATCGTCCAGCACGCAAAGATAAACATGCACGCAAGCGTCTACGGAGACAATGACCATCACAAGATAGAGGCACTCTTCAAGGCTTTCGCATACGCCCTGAAAAGAGCAGCGGTCATTGAAGGACAGGGCATTAAGAGCACCAAGGGAACGTTATAGCCAGGCTTACCTGAACTTTTCCCTTAACCTTGCATAGAATTCCTGTTCCTTTCCACTTGTTTTCTTCGAGAGCCTCTCCACAATGAGCTCAGGCGTGCTCTTTGCAATATAATCGTATCTTGGACTGCGGTCCACGATGAGGTTCAGGTCCGCATCAAGTCCGCTGGCTTCTATACCGTCCACACGGATGCTGCTTTTCGTATTCTCAAGGATCAGTTCCGACAGGTGCGATACGAATACTGCCATGCTCCGCCTGTTCTCTGTCAGCACTTCGAGTATGCCTGCTATGATCTTAGCCGAGGCTCCCGGTTCGGTTATGGATTCAAGCTCATCCACCAGCACCAGCTTGCTTGTGTCGTCCGCAACGACTGCAAACTCGGTCAGCGTGGTCTCAAAGGCCCCCGCATCCAAGGTGCCCTTGGATTTGGCGAAATAGTACATCCCGTCAGTGAAGGAAAGCTCGAAGGCTGATGCAGGCACCGGGAAGCCCATGTGTGCCAGTATGACGGACTGCGCCAGCAACTCCAGCATGGAAGTCTTACCTCCCGAATTGACACCGCTGAGGAGCACGACCCGTTTTGGATCTCCCTGAGGGCTGAAGCGGGTTCCGCCTACTGAATAATCTATCGGGACGACCTTGCCATGCCTGGAGAGGATGAACATGTTCCTGCCCTTCTCAAAACCAAAACCTGGACCCTCTACTATCTCCGGCATGACGAGGTTGTGAGAAGACGCAAAGCATCCTATTGCAAAGCCGACGTCGAAATCCAGTACTTCCCTGACCATGCCCCTGACAGTGTCAAGAGAAGATGCAAGTACCCTGGAAACCTCACGCTTGTGCTCAAGCTGCCTTTTCAGGATCTTTTTTTCAATATGCTGCCTGAGAACATTCAATTGCTCACGATCGGCTTCAAGCGGATGCGTGATCTCCTCAGGAAAGAGCGAGTCAACAAAGAGGGCTTCCTTCTTTTCAAGGCTCAGGGTGCTGCATACCTCACCGGCGCACTCCCTGACCACCGTATGATAGGAAGCGCGCAGCTTTTTACCCACCAGATCCTTCAGCTCCACCGACCCCTTCATCACCTTCAGCATCTCCTGCCCGCGCAATGTGAACTCACTGTTCACGAGACATTCATCCAGTTTTGCATTGGCATTCCTCACGGCGATGGAAACGGACTGGTCAAGGCCGGCCATCACATAACGCAGCCTGTCAACCTCCTTGTCAGTGCCTGCGGTTATATTGCCATTCTCATCTATCACCGAGAGAACGGAAGCAAGTTTCCCGAGATCTTTATCAGGCACGCCGGCATAGAAGCCAATACCTTTTGAGCGTAGCAGCTGCACCACCCGTATCGAGCAGGTGATGCTCTCGAGGTTCCTTGCAAAGGTGGATATATCCTTCTCGGGAATGATCTGCCAGTTCTCTGCACCCTTAAGGTCAGTGATGAACTCCGGCCTTACATCCTCCGGGAAATCAAAAGAGAGATATGCATCATCAGCTGCGATAACATGGGAATATCCCCTTGCTGTGTCAATGAACTCGGACAGTGACCTTGCAAGGTGCACATCCAGCATCGACCCGAATCTCTCACGGGCATACTCGAACACTTTCTGGTCCGCAGTTACGATAACCCGGTCCCGCACCTTGGGAATCGTGAACTTGAAGCTGAGCTGCTTTACCTTGGGAAGCAGGGCGAGTATCTCCTCATCATCCTTCAGGAGCCTCGCGGTGTCCATGCAGGATGAGACTGAGCTGCGCAGCTCCATTATAATGTCGGACCTGCTGGATGGATAGGGAATATAGATGTTCAGTTTGTCCCTGGCATAGGAAGTGTGGGCGAAGCCCTTTACAAGGTCAAGGACCTTCTCGTAAACATCCATGGCTTCCCTGGTCTTCAGGAAATCACACGCTGTCACTCCTTCCTTCCTGGAGCGGACATCATGCACGAGGGTGATGGCATAACGCTGGCCCATGCCCTCGACCTGGGAGATGCTGGCAATATCGCCACCTACAATGGCTTCGAGGGCCAGGCTCTCACTTCCGAAATGCTCAATGAGGCGCTTGGCCATCTTGTCCCCTATGCGGGGTATATCACGTAAGCTCCTGATATCAACCGACATAAAAACTACCTTTCATTTTTAAATATAAACACTTATCCAGACCACTATCCGGTAAAATTGTCCAGGGTGCAGCTGGAAATGCCTCTTTCGACCTTGTACCTGTCCCGTGCGGACATTTCACTTATGGAAGAGGAAGCCTTTGGCTGAAGGTGCTTGGCATGTCTCTTATTCCTTCTTCCCTGTATCATCTGGGAATCATAGTAGACATCCCACAGGTCATCTATATCATCGGGAGCGCCGGAGAAGCTCAGGCTTCCAAGGAAAGAAGAACGGATATGTGTGAAGTTCTCAAGTCCCAGGTAACGCCCATTGCCTATCCATGCTGTTTCCTTCTCCAGGACAGCTACAGGAAGGTCGGGGTTCTTCCCGGCAAGCCAGCGGCAGAACATGTCACCTATCCTGTGAGGGGAATCCACCTTCACCGAGAGTATCCCGTTGACAAGCTCCGGACGTGCGAACATGGACAGCCGGTGATATGAACGCGATACATCGCGCATGTAAGTATAATATCTCTTACCGGCAGGGGTCTTGCCCGAGTAAAGCATGTCTGCGCTGCCGTTGCATGAGCAGATGAAGCGCACCAGTGAAGCCGGATCGCACGATGAATGGCGCAGGACGAGACTTATATAACCCTCCACATCCGGGTCCCGTGGGGACAGGCGGCCCGTCCTTTTACCGAGCAGTTTGTGTGCAAGGGTGGTACAGTCTGCCGGCGGCCTGAAGCCCACAGCCTTCAGCTCACGTTCTGTTCCCGAGAAAGCGATCTTGCTCCTGAGCTCATTCATGTCTTTTGCAAAAAGAAGCTCTGCAGAGGGGTCCTGCAATAACTCATATGCTGCAAGGAGCACTCCCTCAACATTATCCCTGAACGCTATAACACGCAGGCTCATGCACCGGCCCCCATGAAAGATGACAGGTTTGTCTGGCGGCGGCCGTTTATCTCTAGATAGGGCCTTGCCCTTGAGATCACTATACCCATGCGCATGAGCTCCTTCTCGGAAGAGATCGGACGGGACTGGATTATCCGGTTAGCACTTACCGGCCCGATACCGGGTACCAGCAGCAGTTCCTCCCTGCTGGCGGAGTTCACGTTCACCGGGAAGCGCTCGGGATGTGACATCGCCAGCAGGATCTTGGGGTCCGTATCTACAAGAAAGCCGTTGTCATCGTATACTGCATCGAAATCAAAGGCCTTCAGTCCGTAATCCTTGAGAAGATATGAAGTCTGGTAGAGCCGTATCTCCCTCCACCTCGGAGAAGGCAGCTGATTCTCAAGAGGAGTGGACGGGACGGGGTCAAAGCTCATAAAATAAGGTCTTCTCAGCTCATACTCCACCATGAACTTGTCCACCGTCCCGATGATGTCCCTGTCCGGTTCGTTGAGAGCACCCACCACAAACTGCGTGTCGTTGGCACCGACTATCCGCCCACCGTATCCGACCTCATGCCTCTTTCTCTTTATCAGGTCCCTTGTCCACTGGAGACGCTGGAGCACATCGCTGGTGTAATCGAAATTAGGGCATATCTCCGAATAGTTGACCGAGCTGGTCGTTTCGGCATTCACGCCGAACTTGTTGGCGTAGTCCGCAATTTCCTCCAGCAGGTACAGAGGGGTTCCCGGCATCACACGCATATGGATGTAACCTGTGAAGCCCTGGCTGCGCAGCAGCCTCGCCACCTCAAGCTGCTTCTCCGCAGTCCTTTCAGCATCCCCTATTATCCCGGAGGAAAGGAACAGTCCCTCCACTGCATTTCTCCTGTAAAAGGACCAGGTGATCCTGACGATCTCCTCTGGTGTCAGGGAAGTGCGTGTGGAGTGGCGTCCACATCTGTTGGGACAATATGTACATTCGCCTGCGCACGCATTTGTGAGAAGGGTCTTGTACAGTTGTATGCAGCGCCCGTCAGGACCGAAGGCGTGACACACAGCACTCTGGTTACAGCTGTCATATTTTGTCCCCTCGGAGAGTATCTTCATCCTCTCGGTAAGGGTGAAATGATGTTCGCCTGCAGCGTGCTGGTTTGTCATTGCACAGTAATGCAGTTCAGTAATATATAAGCCGGAGCCGTGCGGGGTGAAAGTATTATGTGCAAAGAGGAAATGGCTCAGGCTGAGCAGAAGAAAGAATTAGAAGGCAAGGGCAGCAAAAATGGATGAGCAACAGGTCCGGATAGGGCTTCAGTTTTCCGGTCCTTTGTCCCTGACCTTGACCTTGACCTTAAGGACGCTTACGGGTTCCAGTTTTTTCCACATGACGGTGGAGTTCTTATCGAAGGTGAAATTACTCACGGTCTTGTCCGAGAACTCGCCATTGACCTCGTAAACGAAGAAGCCTTCCTCGCCATTGGTGGAAACGACGTTCTCCTGACCGCGTATATTCCTTACTTCAACAACAGCCACCTTTTTGAGTGTTTCAAGCAGTGTGGCACCCTTCTCGATCTCAACGGTCTTTGACGGCGCAAACATGTCAAGGGCATTGAAGAGGTTCCTGTTGTTCAGTTTAAGCACGTGCGTTTTCCCGTAGACCTTTCTCTGGATCAGCGCGGCAGCCTCAAGGATATTGGCATGTTTTGCCGCCACGGGGACAGATATGTCGAGCTCCCTGGCAAGTTCAGAGATATGCATTTCTCCCTCTGTCAGCTTTTCCAGCATCCTCAGACGGGTCTCGCTCCCAAGTGCGCTGAACAGTTTCAGGCGGTCCGCATGTTCAGGGTCTTCAATATCGTTGTTATCGGGCATGCTCATAAATATAAGGGATATATAGACTTATATAAATATGTTCCTGATAATCAATACCTGAAGGGACGCTGATGAAAACGGTGCAGCAGGAAAACACCCGGTCATCTCTTTAGATCCCTGTACGTCCCACTGGCAAGAGCAGCCCTCTGCGTACTGAGCTTGTGATCCGTTGACAGCAGGTCCTGAAGTATGAACTCATGTGTCAGGTAATCAGGCCTGACGTAGTCGACTATATCGGCGCATCGCTCATGGGTGAAGGGCATATGCTGGTCCATTCTTTCAACTATCTGCATTACCTTGCCCAGACGGTCGTAGAAAGGAAGCTCTCCGAATCCTTCAGGCATATCCATACCCAGGCCCCCACGCATGTATTCGCCTGACAGGCTGCAGTGGAAGTGCATCCCCTCTATGCGGTCGATCAGGTCGTCTGAGTGCCTTGAAAGCACTTCCAGCACAGTATCCACCGCATCCTCCTCCCTGGTGCACTGCATGGTGGCAGCCATCAGGTGCCCGACATCAAGCACAAAGGCCCAGTTATCGAAATCAAGGAGCTCTGTAAAATAAGTCACAGTCTCCGGGTCCAGGAAAGTAAGCCCCGGCCACCAGAGATTCTCAAAGAAGAGACGCACGGGAGGTTCCTCATTGGGAAAGGACCTCACGGCTTCGTTAAGGAATTCCGCTGTAGTAGCCATAACATCCCTGTCCGTGCAGTTGAAGGAACGGGTGAATACATGCTCAAGCTCCACGTAGGCAACGTGGAAGACACCATATGCAGCTCCCAGGGAATGCGCATTTCCCATAGCCCTGCTGAAGCTCCCGACCACCTCATCGCGGCTGAGACCGCCGAAAAGATATATTTTCTCAGAATCATCGATCCCGCAGGAGAAAGCCTTATCATCCACCCACGCCCTGTGGCGCCCCATCCAGTACGGCAGGTGAGCACCCTGAATGAGCCGGGAGGGAATTCCTTCCGTAAGGGTTGACTGGTCCACGTACAGTTCTAACCCGTCAAGCCGGTGCCTTGCCAGGAAACCCTCGACCTTGCCCCAGTCAGAATCAAATATGTCCAGCTCGACCGCGTAGGTCGAGAGATTCATAAGTTCCTTCATGTCGGGCCCCCTTCTTTTATCTCAGGCCCGGGGACCTGCCCGCACACTCCCCTCCATTTACCGTTCTTGATGATCCATGCAGTTATCCTTAACCAGTTGTCGATTATGCAATCCTTCTCATCAAGGAGGCGGTCCAGGGGAACTCCGTCAGCGCATCCCAGCATGTCAGGCAGGCCTTTCATGATCGATATTGCAGCCTTCCTCCCTGCTGTTTCAGGCAGCAGTCCCCAGGAGATCTCGTCCATTATATGCAGGACAGCAGACGTGCTTCCAACAAGGGACGGGGCTCTTGACACTTCCCGCAGGGCCTTCAGGAAATCTGTTCTGTGGTTGCTGCCCTCCAGCTTTGATGCCGTTTTCCAGTACATGGCCTCATCCACACCGAATCGCTCAAGGCGCAGCAGCATATCCCTCTGGGACAGGGGCGTTATTCCTGACTCCATTTCCAGCGCCCTTGTGGCCGCCTCAAGCACGCACAGGCCTATCATCTCCCCCAGCTTGGAGTGCTTTCCTGCATCCGTCAGGCAGCAGGGGCTCGTCCTGTCGGCGATCACGGCACTCATATCGGTACCCGACCCTGTGGCAATTCCCTGTGAATACCGGCTTGGGGCCATAAGCTGCTGCAGGGCTGCGGCTTTTGCCTCGCTTGCTGTCACGAGGGCCCTGGCCATTGTATGTGGAGGCAGGTTCGCACCTACCAGCAGTATAGTGTTAATGGTGCCCGGGATGAACAGGAATTTCCCGTCCTCCTCATAATAGGAGGCTGGATCGCCCACCCTTCCGCCATTGCCATCGATCCCCGCAGTAACGATTACGGTGACCTCGACTCCTCTGAAAGAGCGCGTGGATATTGCGGCATTCTCCATGCAGGCTGCGGTCAGCAGTCCCGAAGACCTCTGAGGGTCAAGCCCGAGCCTGCGGGAAACTATCTCCAGGTACGCAGGGATGCTGCCGCCCTCAAGCTCCTTTGCAGAGTGCTTATCCCTGGACACGTGATGATTGAAAACTGCCTGAAGGTCTTCCCTGTATCCGCCCCCCACCCACGAAGTAGTGAGAGTGCTCCTGCCGAGGGGCAGCGTAACGACAAGTGAATCATCGTGCCTGTACACCCTTTCCCCGGAGGATGTTTCCAGCAGTATGACAGCACCTTTGTGGGCAGAAAGCACAGGATCTTCCGGATGGCTATCTGTACTGCAGACGGTATCCTCATTTTTTACCATAAGATCGCCTTCATATTCTACAGCAACATTCGATTAAACCCAACTTGTCCATCCAGAGCACCTCCATACCTGTTGTTTATGCAGGCAGCGGCTTTAGCGGCTGGACAATATCAAGTGTTGATGTACTGATCACGTGAAACCACATAGGTATTATCAGGGCTTGATTAAATAGGTTTTCAAGAGATACAGGCTCTCAGGGACGGGCGCAAAGCCCTTACCAGCAGGAGCTTAGGCAGCCTCTGCGACTGCAAAAGCTGCTTCTTTTCTGAGCAGCGATCCAACGTGCATCCTTGCCCAGGTGAAGATAAAAAAGGACCCGAGGATGTTGCCGACCACAATACCCCACCATATACCTGCAAGTCCGTGGCCCAGGTACACTGCAAAGAAGGCCGCAAAGGCAGGCACGAATATGAGGGCACGCAGGATAGTTGCAATAAGCGCGTTGACACCCTTGCCTATTCCCTGGAAGAGCGACGAGGAGAGCATACCCAGCGACACCATAGGATAGAACAGGCAGATGATCCGCAGGAATATTACCAGATCGCCGGTTATATGGGAGGCGCTCTCCGACATGGTGAAAACGTAGGCTATCTGAGGAGCCAGGACAAAGGTCAGGGCAGCTATCGCGGTCTCCACCAGAAGGGAGATCTTTGTGGCATAGATATGAGAAGAGGACAGCTTCCCATAGGAGCCCTCGCCATACGCAAACCCGCTCATGGTAACAACGGCGGTTGAAATTCCCATCAGCGGGGAGATCGCGATGGTAGCTACCCGCCAGCCCACGGTATATACGGCAACCCCGTCCGTGTTGCTGACAGATATTATGATGACGTTCATGATAAGCATCATCAGCGCCATGGAGGACTGCTGTACCGATGCGGGCAGGCCCACCCTGAATATGTCCCTGAGGATTCCCCTGTCAAAGCTGAAGTCCCTGAAATCAAAGGAAATATAGGTGTCCTTCCTGAAGAACAGCCAGTTTGCCATCAGGACAGCAGTCACGGCAAGGGATATCACCGTTGCCCATGCAGCACCTGCCACGCCCATGTCAAAGCTGTATATCAGGATAGGATCCAGTATGATATTGAGTACCGAGCCGAGGATCATCGCATGCATGGCTCGCCTGGTGTCACCCTCGCTGCGGAGGATGGCGTTTGCAACGTTTGGGAAGAATATGAACAGAGTGCCTGCAAAAATGATCTTCCCGTAGGAAGCTGCCATGTCCAGGGTATTCCCCGCACCGATGGCACTCAGGATGCTCTCTGCAAAGAAGAACAGCGGCACAGCGAACAGCAGTGACAGTGCAAGCATCAGTATCATGGTGTGCACTGCCACGTTATCAGCGCCCTGCTTGTCTTTCGCACCAAGCCTGCGGGATATTGCTGAGCCTCCGCCTACGCCAAGACCTGTGGAGAGGGCTATGGAAGCAAAGAAGAAAGGGAACACAAAGCCCACCGCTGCAAGTGCATCGGAACCCAGGCCCGATACCCAGAAAGTGTCAACCAGGTTGTATATTGTCTGGATGGACATTGCGAACATCATAGGCAGGCCCAGCTTGAGAATGGCTTTCTTTGGATCGCCTGCCAGCGTCCGCATCCCTGAACTGCCTTCTGTGGTGTCCTCTTTCATTTCTGGGCCTTCCTGAGGTCATTCTCGTGTGCAATATTGAAGGCGGCACGCCTTATCATCCTGATGAAGAGTTCCTTTTCCTCTTCACTGAAACCATCGAACACTATATTGTTAATGATGGCTGACATCTGCCTGATCACCGGCCCCAGATGCCTTCCTTCATCAGTCAGGCATATGCGGTAGGCACGCTTATCCTGCGGGTCCGTCTCCCTGAGCACATAACCGCTCTCTTCAAGCTTATTGATAGCCCTGGTACCCGTGGCCCTGTCGCAGTTCAGCTCCCGTATCAGTATCTCCTGACTGATGCCATCGCGATGGAGCAGGCGCATAAGGAAAGGGAACTGTCCGCTTCCTATGCCGAAAGGCTCCAGCTCCCTGGCTATGAAGGTATGGATCTCCCTGGAGAACAGGAATGCATCCCTTCCTATTGACTGGTGGCCTCTTGCCTTCAGGCACTCTGCGCTTTCAGCTGAAAGAACTATATTAACCCTCTTTTTATTGCTATTGCAACAATTGCATACGCAACTATACCTATATAAAAAAAACGCTGAGGGTCAGTCAACGAATAGCTCGACTCCCATCAGCTCCAGGAAGATCTCTTCCAGTGAAGGCACGATGGTGCGCATCTCGACGATATCCCCGCCTTTGGATGCGACCCACTTGGTGGTGTTATTGATAATGCTAATGTCATTAGTGATTATAACATAGTCATCTCCTGCCTTCTTCAGTTCTGCAAGACCGTAGTCCTCGGCGCTGTCCACCCTGAACTCCAGCCGGTACTGTATCTTCCCGAATTCCTCGCGGATGCGGGCTGCCGTACCAAGGGTGACCATCCTGCCATTCTTCAGTATCAGGATATTGTCGCACAGGCTTTCCACCTGGTACAGGTTATGGGCGCTGAAGATGACAGTCTTGCCTGCCTCCCTGAGGGAACGCACGTAATCCGTAATATAGCGCGAGGTCATGGGGTCGAGGCCTGAGGCAGGCTCGTCGAAGATCAGGATATCGGGGTCATTGATCAGCGAGCGGGCTATTGCGACCTTGCGCTTCATGCCTTTGGAGAGGTCACCTATCTTCTTGCCGCCGGCATTGAGGGAAAGGTCGAAGAGCAGATCATTGATCCTCTTCCCGGCTACATCCTTACCGACGCCATACAGCTCAGCGAAGAACATAAGGTAGTCATCCACTTCCATGCCTTCGTACAGGGGTGACTCTTCCGGAAGGAATCCCAGGAAGGATTTGATCTTAACGGCATCCCTGCCAATATCCAGCCCCTTCATTGTGATGGTGCCCCTGCTTGGCCTGACAAGGCCGCTGAGCATCTTCAATGTAGTTGTCTTCCCTGCACCGTTGGGACCTACTATCCCGAATATCTCTCCTTTTCCTATGGAAAAGCTCAGGTTCTCGACCGCAACGAAATCCCCGTACTCTTTCCTGAGTCCTTCCACTGTGATGATCTTCTGTTCCACAGAAAGAGAATATACTTCACTATATATAAGCAATAGTATAAAAATAAAAATGCATACAAGTAAAAGCACGGCTCCGCGCTGCAACCGCCGGGCCTGCTGCTGCAGAGGTACTATTAACTCCATTGTCGCTTCGCATGTTCCTTGATATACACATCCATCTGCGGGAATGAATGCTTATGCCTTCCCTGTTGAAAGTATTGTGGATGCCTGTTGTCAGGTCGTTCTTGACAGGCCAGAAGTCGGAGGTATTTACCCACGCGCGCAGCTGCAGATTTACAGACGGGTCCGCAGGCTCGGTGGTGATCACCGCAGGGGAGGGTGTTTCGAGCACTTTCGGGTGTCCCCTTATCAGCTCAAGGGCAACATTGACCGCCCTGCCGATATCCGTGCCGTATCTCACGCCAACGTCAACGCTTACTCTACGGGCTGGAATCCTGCATACCAAGACCGAGTGCCAGCCCTATGACTGCGGAAAGGCCGATCACAACAGCACTTACATCAATTCCCGGTGCGCATGAACCTCGCAAGGAACTCTGTCACAGGCTACGGAAGCTTTGTCTTCTTGAGCCCTCTCCGGAAAGTACCGGAAAGGAGACCTGCAATGATAATTCCGATAGCAAGGGGAAAAAGACAAAGACCAGCTTTGAAACTGGCAGATTCTTATAGGGAATGGGGCGGGATTAAAGTGTGGGAAGGTCTACCGTTTTTACAGCTACTGTACATCCCTTTCCGGAAGGCGTACAATTTTCAGTTACTTTCCATATAAGAAAAAAATAACCAGTAAAAGCAAAATAATTGCATACATATTAATATAATAACCTGCTTAATAAATTTAATGTCCGGATGGTACACTATCGCTAAATGGGAGTTTTTCAGGTCAAAGCTCAAGTTCGATACCAGGTCCACCTTTCTTCTGGCATTCTCTCTTGCACTGGTCATAGCAGCATCCTTTGCAGCCGTACAGACCCAGATGAGTATGAACCAGAAAATATATACCGCAGCATCCAGCGAACCTACACTTCGCCCCATACTTGAAAGTGACCAGAGGTTCAGCTATATGCCCTTAACGATATATGAGGCCACCCAGTTCTACATGTACGGGGCTGATCTTGTCATCATTGGTAACAACGTGTACCTTGGGGACAGTGCCAAGTCTGCAGCAGCCGGAAGCGCACTTGAGAATACCATCAAAGAGTACCGTGAAGCAGTGCTGACCTCCTACGATGACATCAATAACAGCCATCCGGTATGGGTCACGGTCCACGATATCGAGAGACCCCAGAACTTCCAGCTACTGAGCTCCCGGAATGCAACAGGCGCCATGGAGGCAGTGCAGGACACCGGGAACAAGGACCGGGGAGAAGATTATCCCCGGGGCGAGATCACACAGGAATATCTCAACAGGGGCTCCTCGTTCATGCTCCCGGAAGACATCAGCGAGCTGGATGATTACAGGGGCAGGGCCTTCTTCCAGAAGCAGACACTCTCCACTCCATCCTTCTTCTCGCCTCCGATACCCTTCACAGCGATTCTTTACGCTTTCCTGTTCATATTTCCCATCTACTTCGTCTCGCAGTTCTATTCCACAAGCATCATGGACGAGCGTACCAACAAGAAAGGGGAGCTGGTCCTGGCGGCACCGCTCCTGAGCAGGGATGTGGTCATAGGCAAGACACTGCCATACATCATTGTAACTCTTCTCATCCAGGCAGTCATCACCGTGTACATCACGGGATTCCCGGCCGACATGAGGACCGCACAGAGCTCACTGCTGATACTTATAACAATATTCCCCGTCGTTCTCCTGTTCTTCGCACTTTCCTTCTTCGGGGCCATACTCTCAAGGAGCTTTAAGGAGCTGACCTTCACCAGCGTTTTCCTCTCAGTGGTCATTTCAGGATACCTGTTCTTCCCGGCCATGTTTGCGAACATACACGCTATCAGTTCTATTTCACCCATCACGCTCATCGTCCGCCTTATAGAGGGCGAGACCGTGCTGATGAATACTTACCTGTTCTCGACACTGCCATTCTACTTTGTAGCGCTTTCTGCCTTTGCTTTTGGTACATACATCTATCGAGAAGAGGATCTTTTCACCCAGAAGGCGGTCCCGGAGAAGATAACGGACTGCCTGGAAATGTTCCTTTCAAGTTCATACGGCTCTGTGTTCCTGCTGAGCATCATCTTCATCCCCTTCGTATACATGACCCAGCTGATGCTCATCGTCATGCTGTTCAACCTGCCTGCCCCGCATTCGGTCGTTATCATGATAATACTCTCCGCCATGGCAGAGGAGCTGGTCAAGTCGGCCGGGATATACACGATCCTCAAAAGGAAGCTCCAGCCTGCCAACCTGAAAAGTGCCCTCAGGCTCGCGGCCCTCTCTGGCACGGGATTCTTCGTCGGGGAAAAGGCAGTGGCATTCCTTACCCTGGCGCCCATAGCAAGTTCGGCTTTCGGGGCAGTGATGACCATGGGCACTCTCCTGCTCGTGCCCCTGGCACTCCATATCTCCACAGCATCGGTCAGCTCTCTGGTGATGTACAGGTTCGGCACCAGGAGGTACCTGTTGTCGGTGATCCTGGCGACCCTGGTCCACAGCATATACAATCTTTTCATCCTGAGAGGTGTGCTTCTTGGCTGAGCGTACAAGACCTTACGGGAAAATAAGAAGTATCGCCAGGAAGGAAACACGAGAACTGATGCGCGAGAAGACATTCATACTTTCCGTGCTCATCCAGCTTTTCATCGCTTCCTTCTCGACATTCCTTGTCATCGGGCTTACGTCGTTCTACGATCCCACCATCATGGGAGATATAGAGATGCAGGGCATAAGTATTGCAGTTGTGGGAACCGGGGACAACGAGCTCTACAGGCTGCTCCGGGAAAGCAAGCTCAACACCCGGCTCTACAGTGACCTGACACCTGCCTATGGAGACTTCTACGAACACAAGGTTGACGCCATAGTTATCGCTCCCCCCGGCCCTCCTGAGGGAGAGGAGATACTGAATGTTGACATATACCTCCCAAAATCGGAAATAAAGGCCACCCTGATATCGCTCCAGATGAAAGAGCCTCTTGAGGAGTTCGAGCAGCATGTCAGGGACATCAGGACACAGCGCCTGCCGGGGTATTCGCCCATCGAGGTCAATATCAATAAGAGAGGCATAAAGACCTCTTCCACCTATTTCGAATTCATTTACGTGGCCCTGCTTCCTCTGCTGGTGTTCACCCCGGCTTTCATTTCAGGAGGCCTTGTAATTGATTTCATCACCGAGGAGTTCGAGAGGAAGACAATGGAGCTGCTGCTGGCCACCCCGGCGTCCATGATGGATATAGTCAGCGGTAAAGTGCTTGTTGCAGTGGCCATAGTGCCCCTCCAGGCCTTTGCATGGATGATGCTGATGGGTGCAAATATGATAGTCATAAGGAACTTCTTCAGCATACTGATGGTGGTCACACTGATTGGAGCCATACTTGTCCTGATAAGCAGCATGATATCGATCAGCTTCAGGGACAGGGGAGTTTCCCAGCTTCTGTACTCCATGATACTGATCTTTCTTTTCATGGCCTCCTACTTGTTCACGAACTCACCGCTCAACCTTGTGACACGGCTGTCAATAGGCAGTATAGGGACAGCGGAGTCCACCCTGTGGATGGGTATCTATACACTCGTGGCTCTCGCATTGGGTATCCTGACAGCGGCCACCGTGAAAAGGAAATACGATAACAATTAAAAGATAAAAATACATATATGCACACAATGGCTGTGAGAACGCACATCTTCACGACACTTGCGATCCTGATCCTGACCGCTTTAGCATATCCGGCCAGTGCCTACGATATACAGGACGAGGACATCTGGATATTCCAGGGCGCCTACACGCTTGCTGCCGGAGAGAGGGCGGAACTTGAAGGATTCACGGTGAAGATATATTCTGTGGATATGAGTGAGTTCGAACCTTCTGCCATAGTCCTCATCTACCGCAACAGGGACTTCAAGGAATCTTTTTTAGTTGATGCGTCTGCAAACAGCGAGCAGGTATATGACGATGAACTGAAGATCAGGATATCGGGGATAGATTCAGGAGCAGTCTCACTTGAGACTTACAAGCAGAAGTATGAAAGGGTGTGGATCACAAGCGTGCCCAGGAAATCCATGAAAGCAGGCGACATACTGGAAGACGGCGGTTACCGTATCAGGGTCAAAGAAGTCGGGGAGAGCGGTGCCCTTTTCAGTGTGGAGGGAAATAGCGGTGTCTTTGAGGAAAGCTACCGGTCGGGAGACTACAGGAAATTCTCGGAAGAGTTCATGATCCGTGCCATCTACATCAACCCTAACACCCGGGAGGTTTTTATCGAGACCTTCAGGCCGGGGGCGCCGGCATTGACCATTGATGCACTGACCGATAAGCTGGCCTACGACTCGAACGAGAACATATCGTACATGCTTACCCTTACCAACAGCGGCACCATTCCCTTGCACGGTATCATCCTCAGCACGAGCTCCTCTGCAGGTTTGGTGAAGGAGCCACAGCTCCAGCATGCTTCCCTTGATGCACTGAAGATGAAAAGGTTCACCTTCCCCGTTAAGGCACCTGTGACCCCGGTCACCAGGAACATGCTGATACGGTCACAGGTGACAGGATACGATTACAAAGGTAATGCCTATTCCGGGGAGGCCTCTGTTGAAGTGCAGGTCAGGCCTTACATATCCATTGAGAAGAAAGTGGAGGCTGTCAGGAAATCCCCAGAGGATAAATCGATGGGGACTGATGGCCATTTCATAATAACGCTGAAGCTCAGGAACACCGCAGGGTCGAGGGTGGCAGTGAATGTACTGGATGAGCTGCCGCCATCGATGATCCCCGGGGATATGGAAAGAACTGAATGGGCCGTAGTGCTTGATGCGGGTGCTACAAAAGAGATAATATATAATGCACAGCCAACTGAACCGGGCAGTTTTAGCTTCGGCCCGGCAGTCGTCCAGTGGAACGACTCAGGAGAGACCTACAGTGTGGAATCCGATCCTGTCAGCGAGATCTTCAGGATCAGAGGCTCGAAGGTCGTAGTGGAGAAGAGAATAGATCCAGCTTACCTTTTTACCGGAGAGATGTCCGGGATATCTGTCACTCTCATCAATGACGGAGACAGCAGGACCCATGTGAGCCTTAGTGACAGTATCCCCGAGGGTGTTTCCCTCCTGTCAGGCCAGCTCGGCTGGGAAGGGGACCTCGAGGCAGGTGCATCCAGGGAGATAAGCTATGTTGTAAAGGCGGAAGAGGCGGGAAGCATCAGACTGCCTGCTGCAGTGGCAGAGTGTAAAGATGAACAGGGGAATAAGTACAGTTCTGCTTCAGAGGCCTTGCTGATCTATGTCGATGACGGACTTACCACTGCCAGCGCACAGGCAGGCAGCACCGCAGGTACGGAACATACAGATGGGAACACAGGCCGTATTCCTGATCAGGGGAATTCCGGACTGACGCGCACCAAAGCCGCCGGATTCCTGCTGTCCGCTTTCATCACCATGTTATCACTGCTTGCGATCATACCGGGTCTTGTGTACCTGGTCATAAGAGGAGGATTTAAATGAGACCTACCCAACGGAGGATCTGAATGGAGATCCTGGCTTTCATCGGTTGCATGATGCTGTTTGTGACTTTTGCGCTGACAGTGCTTTTCGTACTTATAAGGATATCCTCCAGGCTGGCAATGCTTGTCCTGGCAGCAGTGCCCCTGCTTGCAGTGATCTTAATGCCCGGGGCATCAGTGGCTTTTCTTTCATACGAACATTTCCGCTTTGCCGAAGGACTGGTACCGGTCAACAATTTCCATATACTGCTTACACTGTGGTCCACACTGATAGCTATCATCCTCTACACGGAATTCCTCACCTGGTACCTTACCGCAGGAAAGAGAAGGAAAGCGCAGGGCCAGGAGCCGGGCAGGCCTGCAGAGTTTCCTAAGAGCCCTGACAATATCAGTCTCAGGATAAAGGACGCACTGCTGAAACGCGGTCCATCAGGCAAATGATAAAATAGTATGGGAGATAAAATCCAGCTGGGGGAATTTATCTGGAAGAAGAGCGGAATCTTAGAAATGATACTGAAACAACCGTGCAGCGCAAGAAACCAAATCCTGCGAGGTCGGCCATCTACTCACTTGTATTCCCTGGCCTTGGCCAGCTGAACAACGGGGATACTAGCAGGGGAATGCTGTTCTTTGCCATTGCGTTCATCCTGATATTGTCAGGGCACCTGGGAGTCACTCTTATCATACTTGCGCTCTTCTGGCTCTATAACATATACGATGCTTACTCCCGTGCAAAAAGACTCCCATGAGCTGCCAGCCTGGCAGCCGCACGGGTTTATGCCCAGGAAGGATGCGGCGGGAAAAATAAATTCAGAACACTGAAGGGAAAGGAGGTCAGACCCTCCCTTTCCCGAGAGCGTAATCTGCCATGACCTTCATGTATTCCCTGTCAACTTCCATGAGCACTGTCTGGAACATGGCAACATGGACCTTCTCTTCCCTGGCTACGTCGTGCAGGATGGCGGCAAGATCTTCGTTGTCGGTAAGTGCGGCCATTGACTCGTACAGGTTGACGGCATCCAGCTCGGCTATCATGGCAGCCCTCATTATCTCCTTATCCAGGTCCTTTTTCTTCACTGCCTGCAGGTTCACCGGTATCTCCGATAGCATCTTCTCACCTCAGTCCTTTTTTGACAGTTCCTCGTCAACTTCCTTCTCCCCGGCCTTGAGCTCCTGCTTCTGCTCCTCATCAGCCCTCAACAGCAGGGTCTGGAACTCTCCCACATGGGTCTTCTCTTCATGAGCCACGTCCATAAGTACCCTTTTGACCTCCTCATTGTCAGTAAGGCCTGCCATCTGCTCATAGAGGCTGATGGCATCGAATTCAGCAATGATGGCCGCTCTCAGTATTTCCAGGTCCAGGTCCTTCTTATCGACTCTGGACAAATCCACAGGTATCTTTGACAACATATGCATACTCCCTTAACTTTTAATGGAATCTACAGTTAACTATGATCTACAGCGGCTGCTCTTTGAGAGATATCCGGACCACTGTTATAATCCCCATATTTGATGGGACCCG
This sequence comes from Methanolobus chelungpuianus, assembly GCF_024500045.1. Taxonomy (NCBI): domain Archaea; kingdom Methanobacteriati; phylum Methanobacteriota; class Methanomicrobia; order Methanosarcinales; family Methanosarcinaceae; genus Methanolobus; species Methanolobus chelungpuianus. Next base: position 53,525 of record NZ_JTEO01000004.1, on the reverse strand, counting down.
CATGTACTTATAAATTTCGTGGAGAAAAGAGTACGGACATAAAAAGAGAAAGGAAGAGAAGGGGCACTACTCTATGTTGTGGTAGTAGTACTCCCCGCTGGCCTTCTGCTCCCTGTCAAGCCTTGAGTCGGGCTTGTTGACCCTGGGACGGGAGGTATCCTCGTCACGCCTGAACGTGATATGGAGATTGGCCAGGAACCTGTTCATACCATCCTGCATGCTGGAGGGCTGGTGTGCCTTACCATAGACCGCAGGCTCACCTTCAAAGACAATGAGGCGCTCGCTCAGCATGTCTATCATGTAGATGTCGTGGTCCACCACCATGGCGGTCTTGCCGCTGTTCTCGGCAAATCTCTTGATGACCTTGGTGGTCATGGAACGCTGCTCCACGTCCAGGTGGGCGCTGGGCTCGTCAAGGATGTACATATCCGCGTCCCTGCACAGGCAGGCTGCTATGGCAACCCTCTGGAGCTCTCCTCCACTGAGGTCCGTGAGGTTGCGCTCATATAATGGCTCAAGGTTCAGCGGCTTGGCGACCTCTGACTGGAAGTAGCTTGTATCGAACTTGCGGGATATGCCCCGCAGGAAATACTGCACAGGCATCGTGACATCAGGCTTAATGTACTGCGGCTTGTAGGAGATGGTGATGGTCAGGTCAAGCTTGCCCTCGTCAGGATTGATCTCCCCGGCCAGGATCTTCACGAAGGTGGATTTACCGATACCGTTGGGTCCGACGATCCCGAGCACTTCGCCCTGCTTAAGGGAACCATTTTCACTTTCAAGGGCGAAGCCATTACCGTATTTCTTGGAAAAGCCTTCGTAATCCACAAGTGTCTCGATGTCAGTCTCCACACGAGGGGGATGTACCTCGAACTTAATGGCCTCGGGCCTGATACGCACATTCTCCTCCGGGAGATAACCCTTAAGATACTGGTTTATCCCGATACGCACACCCTTGGGGTAGGTGATTACACCGTAGGCCCCGGGCTGGCCGTATGCCACATGCACCACATCCGCCAGCATATCAAGGATGGCCAGGTCATGCTCCACCACGAGCACTGCTTTGTCTTTGGATATCTCCTGGATGAGCTGGGCCGAATTGATGCGCTGGTAGATGTCAAGGTAGGGACTTATCTCGTCAAAGAAATAGAAATCTGCATCCCTTGCAGCACAGGCCGCGATCGCGACCCTCTGGAGCTCGCCGCCACTGAGCTCGGTGATGTTCCTGTCGATAACAGGAGTGAGACCAAGCCTCTCAATAAGCTCGCTGAGCACGCCACGCTCGTCGGTCTTGTCAAGCAGCTCGCTGGTCTTGCCTTTGAAGGCCTTGGGTATCATGTCCACGTATTGCGGCTTCTGCGACACCTTGATATTACCGTCGATGACCTCACTGAAATAATCATACAGGGCTGTGCCTGAATAATGCTGCAGCACTTTTTCCCAGTTCCCGGTTCCTTCGCCGAAATTGGGCACAAGGGTTCCGGAGAGTATCTGCACTGCAGTACTTTTTCCTATACCGTTGGGTCCCAGGATACCTGTCACCCTGCCGGCCTGCGGAACCGGGAGTCCATAGAGTGCAAAGGCGTTAGGCCCGTACCTGTGTGTGGGCGCAGTGAGTTCTTCCGGCAGGCCTATGATCATTATAGCGTCAAAAGGGCACCTGTTGATGCAGATACCGCATCCCACGCAGAGCTCTTCGGAGATGAGGGGCTTTCCGCCACCCTCCGGGAAAACTATGGTCTCGTCCCCTGTCCTCACCCTGGGACAATATTTTTCACATTCATGGCTGCAGCGCCTTGGCTGGCACCTGTCCTTGTTCAATATGGCTATTCGCATGTGAGATCCCTGACTGAAATAAGATGCATGTTCAAAAAAGAGAAGGTCAATTCAAGAGCAGAGTCCATGTCACAAGACAGAAGTCCACGACCAGGAACTCAACATAGAACCAGTCCTTGAAACCAAATTCCTTCGTGTCGATCCTGATAAGCGGGAAGATCAGCCTTAATGCGTAGTATGCAAGCGCAACAACGATAACGACCACAGCATACCATCTTACCTCATCACCGACACCGAACTGGCTGTAGGAAAGTATACCGGCTATGACACCGATCACAGATGCAACTGCTGTCTTTATTATACCCTCTATGTGTGCCTGTTTCCTCTCTTCCGGAGTCTTCACCTTATATGCAGGCTTCGAAGCAGCAACGGTTACATCTGCCTGCCCCGCTTCCTTTACTGTGACCGCCTCCCCTGAGGGAGCAGAGGGAGCACGCGCTTGTTTTCTCTTGGACGCTTTTGGCAATTGACAATCTCCTGGAACAACTTGGATAATGTGGATACTATAGAAAGCTGATAGTTATATAAACTTTTATCCTGCACAGGCTAACATAACAAACCTAGATAAACTCATTGCTCAACACATTACTGACCTTGTCAAGCGAGAGGGCATTAAAACCAAGTCCCCGCAGGTGGGCTGCAAACCTCCCCGGCCTGTGCCCTGAAGGATGGTAGACCAGGGTGAACTCCGGGTCCATGGCCTGCACCATGCCGGTGAGACCCCTTGCATCCAGATGGTCGCTTATCTGTATGGTCGGGTAACGGTAGTCGCACCTGCCAGTCATGACGTACTTGGACATTCCCACGGGAAGCTTGTCGAGATCCCATGGAGGCACAACACATACAGCATCGCCGCATGACTCTTCCAGTCCTATGACGTCGCCTGCGTCCTCGAGCAGGTAGCGGGTCAGGGCAAGGGACTTCTCTTCCATTGCTATGGCGCCGTTATATCCGAGACCCCTCAGCAATTCCACGGTCCTCTGGGCCTTACCGAAAGCATAGGCCCCGAAAGCGACACAGGGATTGTCCTGCAGGACATTCCTGAAACCCATCAGGTCGTCATCGAAATAGCACGTGGCATCTCCGGGGTCCCCGTAGTTGGCCTCGGTGATGAGCACGTCGCATTCCGGCAGCATGGAAGCGTCTTTCACATCCCCCGTGACCAGGATGCGCGTACCGACCTCGTTCTCCCAGTAAAAGGATGTGGAGCCCACCGTATGGAAATTAGGATAGGCTGTGACCCTGACGCCGTTAATGTCAATGGAGCCGCCGACCTTCATGGTCCTGCCCTTATATATCCTGTCGTGCCTTATCTCCAGAGCGCGGGCGGTCTTGTCGGAACATACGGCGCGGTCCGAGAGCATGGCAGACATTCCATGGTGGTCAGAATGGGCATGGGTAATAAGATAGGCATCCGGCTGCGGGTACTTTGCAGGTGTCCTGGTGGTGTCTATGGAAAAAGTGACAAGTTTTCCCTCATCGGACCTGAACTTTACGGAAAGATGGGGTTTCAAGGTACCTTTCGTGTTCTTCTGCCTGAAGACCATTACCCCTAGATCCACAATTTCCTGCACGGTCCGTATTCCTCGAAACAGGGATTAAACTCATAGTATTTACGCTTTTTCGAGAACGGATACTCTAGTAAGAAATAAAGTGAAGGGGATGTAAAAAAGTGGTGAACAATGAATGGAAGTGCTTAAAGCACTTTCTTCAGTTCTTCGATAAGGACACCTGCAGTGGTAACGCCAGTGAAGCGCTTCACAGGATTGCCGTCCTTGAGAATGATAAGGGTGGGAACTGCCTGGATCCCATACTTTGACGCAAGTGCCTGGTTCTGATCCACATCGATGACTTTGACATCAACCTTATCCCCCAGCTCCTCCTTCACTTTTTCAAGGAAGGGCTTCTGCATCTTACAGGGTCCGCACCATGTTGCACTAAAATCCAATAGTTCAGGTTTGCTCATGTTAACACCTTGCTTTGATTAAGAACTGCTAAATCAAGAATGACCTGTTGATATAACTGCTTTACCGACGGCTTCCGGACCGGAGGAACATATCAGTCCGTCAGCCAATCCATAAAGCCAATATACAATGGTCATGTGAAGTATACACACAACCTCTGCGATAATAGCATATATAATTTCCGGACTACTTCGGGAAAAACAGGATCATAATTTCTTTATCTTCGCGGTAATATCCAGGGGTTTTGAGTAATACAGCTCGCTTGTCACAATAATATCCACATACTTTGCATATTCCGCAACCAGCTTAAGATCGATGCCGCCTGCAGCTACCTCCAGCCCCGGATTGAGGCTGCGCAGTTCAGGCACAAGGGATCCCAGCTCCTCCGGGCCGAAATGGTCAAGCAGCAGCACATCCGCAAGCTGTGCGTACCTGAACGCCTCCTCCCTGGTGCGCGGTTCTATCTCTATCTTCCTGGTGGACCTCAGCCTGCCGATATCCTCCACTATGTTGAGATGGTTCGGGCTGATAAGGACTGAATCGCTCAGGGAGTTGCGGTGATGCTGGCCGCCTCCCGTCTTTACGGCCTTGAGCTCGTACTTACGAAAACCCGGATGAGTTTTCCTGCTGGTTGCTATTATCAGGTCCGGATTGACCTTATGTGCCAGCTCGACACTGAAGCGGGTGCTTGAAGCAATGGCGCAGACCAGTGAAAGGAATGTCTGTGAGACCCTCCATAACCTGAAAAGCGCAGGCAGGTCGCCCTGGGCCTCGAATATGACATCGTGTGCATTGAACTCGGCACCATTGCTGAGGCTGCTGACGATTTCCAGCCCGTTCCTCCGGTATACATCGCCAAGATCGTCCATGCAGGCAGCCACACCATGCTCCCGCGACATGATACGCAGCCTCCCCTTGCCGCTTATGCCCAGGAGCTCTGTTGTCTCGTCGCCGTATGGACAATCCTCCGATAAATAGAGATCAAAAAAGTCAACCATGCTATCACCAATTACACTAACTTGGTTTACATACTTCATAACTGTTGCTACACTCTGAGCATGTGCCGCTGCGACCCCGTCAGTATGGCAAACGGGGAACTGAGGTGACCAGCCCGGGGACGACAGATAATTAAAAGAATAAAGAGCCGGTTCAGATGTTCCATGGACCAACTGAACTTTGATGGCTCCTGCGACCCGAATCCAGGAGGAAGGATGGGATTTGGATGGGTGATCAGCTGGGAGGGAGAGAGGAAACCCACCGAAGGAAGAAAAGAGAAGCAGGGCTCTCCCTCAAACACTAACAATGTAGCCGAGTACACTGCACTCAGGGAGGGGATAGCACATTATCTTGAGCTGGGCGGTAAGGGCCCTCTCCGGGTCTGCGGGGACAGCAAGCTTGTCATCAGCCAGATGTCGGGCAAATGGAAAGTGAACAACCGGAACCTTGCGCTCATCAAAGAGCAGACAGATTCCTTAATTCAAAGCTGCGGGCTTAAGGTAACATTCAGGTGGGTTCCAAGGGAGCAGAACAGCATAGCCGACAGGCTGGCAATGCCGGCAGGAGTGCAAGCCAGAGCAGCCGAAAGGCAATTCATAGCATGCCCGGAGAAATCCGGTACGTCACCCCTGGAGACACAGATACGGGAACTGAATGCACACCCTTCTCCCGGATTCAAGTCCTTCGCAGGATTGAAAGTGGGAGGATTTGACCGCTTTTCCAGGACGGGACTGGACGAGCTTAGAGAGCAGGCAGGTAAAGATGCAAGTGCTCTTGCCGTGAAAGAGTTCAGGGAGGATGGGCGGCACCAGGCCTCCGCCTTAAGATGGATGCTCCGGGGACTTGCTGTTGACCTTGCAATCCGGAAAGTTAAGACCGATATCGAGATAGCCAGCAGGAAGACGAGAGGAAGATAAGGATCCCAGGTCATGACAATCTTTTACGGAGGACAGGGGCTCATGCCCCTGTGGAGAAAAGTAAATGGGAGGCTCACTCCTCCAAGGTGGAGAGGTCTCCCGGGTCCTTCCCGAGCTCCCTGGCCTTGAGCACCCTCCTCATGATCTTTCCGCTGCGTGTCTTGGGCAGGGATTCCACGAACTCGATCTCAGAGGGAATGGCAATAGGCCCCAGGTTCATCCTGACGTGGTACACAAGGTCCAGTTTGAGCTTATCGCTGGCCTTGTAGCCAACGCGCAGTATGATGAAGGCTTTTATGGAATCTCCCTTGAGAGGGTCGGGCTTGCCGATCACCGCAGCCTCGGCCACGGCCTCATGGGACACAAGGGCGCTTTCCACTTCAGCACTGCCTATATTGTGGCCTGCAACTATGAGCACATCGTCGGAGCGGCCAAGTATCATGATATAGCCGTCCTCGTCCTTTACTGCAAGGTCGCCTGCCGTGTAGTAGTTACCGATGGTGCTCCAGTACTGCCTGTATCGCTCGTCGTTGCCGTAGACCGTCCTCATCATTGAAGGCCAGGGTTCCTTGATAACAAGGAGGCCGCCTGTACCGGGAGGCACGGGCTGGCCGTTCTCATCCACCACATCGGCAATAATGCCCGGGACAGGGCGGCCTGCAAACCCGGGCTTCATGGGCTCGCCCACAGCGGTGGTTATCATATGCATGCCTGTCTCCGTCTGCCACCAGGTATCCAGGATGGGGCACTTGCCCTTACCTATGACGCGGTAGTACCATTCGAAAGCCTCGGGGTTCAGGGGCTCGCCCACCGAACCCAGTATCCTGAGACAGTCCAGATTATACTTCTGCGGCCATTCCTCCCCCTGCCTCATGAACATGCGGATGGCAGTGGGAGCGGTGTAGAACACGGTCACATCGAACTCCTCGATCATGCTCCACCAGATGCCGGGGTTCGGATAATCCGGGGTTGCCTCCGTTATCAGTATGGTAGCGCCCACCGAGAGCGGGCCATAAACGATGTAGCTGTGTCCGGTTATCCATCCGGGGTCCGCCGTGCACCACATGACATCGCTCTCCTTTAAGTCCAGCATGTACTTGGAGGTGTAGTAGGTCCCTACCATATAGCCGCCGCAGGTATGGACAATACCTTTGGCAGGCCCCGTCGTGCCGCTGGTGTAAAGGATGAAGAGCGGGTCCTCCGAGTCCATTACCTCGGGCTCGCACTCCTTATCCTCCTTGTCCAGGATCTCGTTGAAATCCACCTCGATCTCAGAGAAAAGTTCCATGGGAGGGGACATCCTCCTGAGCACAACTATCTTCTCGACACATGAAGCATTTACGACAGCCTTGTCAACAAGGGTCTTCAGGTCGAGCCGCTTGCCGCGCCTGATGGCTGCATCCGCAGTAACCACTATCTTTGCCTGGGCATCCTTGATCCTGGAATGCAGGGCATTGGATCCGAAGCCCCCGAATACGACGCTGTGGACAGCACCAATACGGGCGCATGCAAGCATGGCAATTATCTGCTCGGGTACAAGGGGCATGTAGATGCATACCCTGTCACCTTTAACGACACCAAGTGACTTGAGGCCGTTGGCAAATCTCATAACTTCGCGGTAAAGCTGGCGATATGTGATCACTTCTTCCTTGCCGTCATCACCGACCCATATTATCGCTACCTTGTTCCTCTTGCCATTGAAGATATGTCGGTCGAGGCAATTGTAGGTGATATTTGTTTTTGCATTGGTGAACCATTTAGCGTAAGGGTGCTCCCACTCCTTCACGCGGTCCCATTTCCTGAACCAGTCAAGTTCCTCAGCGATATTTGCCCAGTGTCCTTCAGGATCTTTCAGGAAATCGTTATAAGCGGTCTCATAATCCTGTATCCATGAGCTCTCTTTTACGGAAGGGTCCGGAAGGTAACTCTTGCCGTCCAGCTTTACATCAAAATTTTCAGACATGTTCACCCCGAATGCAATATTAAAGACTGTATATCTCCTTGAACTGACATGGGTTTCATACCAGCCGGAGACAAACCTGCGCCAGGGAATATCTGATATGCAAGCCGGACAAACTAGGCGAAACTACGGATCAGCGACCGGCGGATCGTGGAACCCAATCTAAGAGAAGGTTTTACCTTATAGCATGAATAATCATGATAAACTATAAGTCTATTGTGGTCTGATAAAATTGACAGCGTTAAGGACAAATTATAATCCGCCGGGACAAACAACAGACATTACCGTATAATGTAGTGATCAAAATGCTGGAAAGAAACTAAAAGAGCCTGAAAAAAAGAATGGTTAAGATGAGAGAGCCAGTATAGCTTCTGCAAGATCGCCATTGGCATCCTTAAGTGCCTGCCTTGCCTTCTCAGCCGGAACTCCGGTCTGCTCCGCCACCAGCCTCACATCATCTTCGGGAATCTCAACTTCTCTGGCGATCTCTTCCGGGGTGCCCACTATCTGGTAGGTGTCAACACCCTGGGCGGTCATCACAGAAACGCTTGCATCATTGAACACGATATCCTTATCAGGAGTCCTGATTATCACTTGCTGTACATCGTTGATCTCATTAACGTTTATACCCATCTGTTTCATCATCTGTTTGACTTTTGCAGGGTTCATTCCCCTGCCGCCAATTCCCGGAAGCATTAAATCACCTTATAGCAATACCCGATTGTATCTATTTAAATATTCTTACCAATGTTCCTGACTTTAGTGGCAGCCACCGCCGCACGGACCACATGAACCTGCTGAAGAGGCATTATCAATGATAAAACCTTTACCCTGGGGTCCTTCAACGTAGTCAATGGTTGCTGCGGAAAGGCCCTCTACATCGTTCTTGTTAATAACGATCTTCAGCCCGTTCTTCTCTTCCACAATGTCTTCATCCTCGCTGATATCATTGTCCAGTGACATTCCGTACTGGACACCGCAACAGCTCATGCCTGCGATGAATATCCTCAAAGAATAATCCTGTTTGTCCTGCTCCTGAAGCAGGGATTTCAATTCTGATGCTGCCTTCTCGCTTACTTCTACCATATTAAGTCCTCTTTGTTTAACTGACTACAAGGTGATTTACTGGGTAATCACATATATGGGTTATTGCTATATAAAATATTCGTGCCTGTGCGAACAATTTTACGGATATTTCCTTCGCACCCTCACACAAACTCGGCATCATCATCAACGGGATTACGCAGGATCTCAGCAGTGTAGCCGTTAATCTCGACGGAATTGCGCGGTCCCTTTACCTCCCAGATCGGTACATAGACAAGGTCGATGTTCAGATGGATATCAGAGAGCGAGGGTTTGAAGCGCTTGTGCTCGGAGATTATCGCATCACCCTGGGTATTGTCAAAACGCAGGTCCTTTGTGTGCTCGTCGATTATCCTGGCAAGCATGTTCTTCCTGGCTTCATCCTTCGTGCTCATGGACTGCCTCAGCTCGTAGGGCACGTCAGGAATAGCTATACTGTCTCGCACATCATGGAGCACAAGATCCTCACCATGCCCGTTAAGGGCGTTCAGGCAGCCTGAACCTTCACCGCTTATGTCCACTATCTTTGACCTGTACCTCTGCTCGCTCTTTAACTGGTAATCATACTGCCAGAAAGGAACGAGTTTCAGGATAGCATCCTGGTAGGTAAGGATGTGCGGCTTTGCAATAGAGATAGCGTGATCCTTGCTTACTTTAAGGGGGGTTCCCCTCAGATTGAGCACAATGCTGTCAGGAGACAGGGCCGGAGCAGGAGGCTCCTGCATGACTGCAGGGGATTCGACAGGGACTCTCTCAGGCACCCTTTCAGCATATCTCCCATTCACTCTTTCAGGTGCTCTCTGCATGAACCTTTCCTGCATCCATTCAGGTTCCCTTTCAGGCTCCCTTTCGGGCATTCTCTCAGGAGCCCTTTCCATGGTCCTTTCACTGCGCTGTGACATGCGGGCCATCAGAGAGCTTTCCGGCTCAAGGAACTCTTCCTTTACAGAGCCGCCTCCGAATATCGCATTTATAGCCATCTGGGCAACCTCATCGACCTTGGATACGGTCTTTTTCACCGGATCGCCCAGCAGGTCAAGTTCACCAGCACTTCCTTCAATATCGGCCAGTACTGCCTTTCCTATCTGCAGTGCCACATCGTCCCGGCCCCATACCCTCAGGCCTGCGTTCTGGGCGTGCTGGAGAAGGTCCCTATCAGCCCTGCCCGTAATGACGTACAGGCCCTCACCGTCGGTAAGCATATTGATGAAGCTGTTCACTTCAGCAATATCAGAATGGTTGGCGAACTTGATATAGGTCTTCTGTCCGTTCTTTTCGGCGACCAGGTCATGCTGGTAGGAATCGACAGCAGAATAGCCCGCCGATGTGAATATGTCCTTTAAAATCCTCACTAGGTCCTGTTTCATGAAAATCAGCGTCCGTTGTTAAAAACTAAAATAGGATTCATTAAATAAAAAGATAAGCAATTGCGCATCACAAATATGGAAGTCCGGGAGGCGCTCGCTCAAAGTACTCTTGTGGTAGTTTCAAGCTCAATTCCTCTTGCTGTAACCACATAAGGAATTGTCCTGTTGGGAACCAGCATGCCACGCATCTTCCTTATCATGATCGTACGCTCGATCTCGCTGCCATGCTCCCTCAGCCGGAGTTCTATGACACCGTCGCATATATGCCTCAGGTTGTTCTCAGTGATAGGATCGTGCATGCCGCTGGTCATCAGTATCAGCTGGATGGCTCCCGTTGCCTTTCCCACTGATGACATCACCTCTATGGCTTCAACTACGTTGTTCAGCGGATACGAGCGCAGGAAGTAGGATATGGAGTCGATCACTCCGCGGTACTTATTGGCTCTTTTCTGCACCACAGTGCCCTTGAGCATGTTCATGGAGTCCGTGCCCTTTTTTAAGAAATCCTTTGCCGAGATCGTACTTGTGAACTCCTTTGGAAGGACATTGTAGAAGCGGGGACCGTAGGCATCAATCAATTCCAGTGAGCCGCTGTCGATGTACTTCCGGACGTCCAGTTTCATGTCCTGCATATCGGAAATTATCTCCTGTACCGGGTGTTCCGATGAGAAATAATAAACATCTTCGTCATTGAAGAGCCCTCCCTGGACGAACTGCCTGGCAAAGAGATCGGCATTGGCTCCCGGCTCGGCAAGCACAAGGATTGTCGTCCCGGTAGGCACACCTCCTCCCAGCTGAATGTCCAGGCCCCCTATGCCTGTAGGGACACGATAGCCACCATTGCCTTCAAAACTGAAATCCATTTTTTCACCCTTTTAAAATACGTATTATTAATCAGTAATAAACAGCAGTGATCTGTATTTTCTTCTGGAAATTATATTTACAACGAGGAATAATAGGCTTTTATAGTATATATCAATTAGTGATTCCTACTATTGCATTATTCCAGGATATAAGTGACCTATATGATAAACATAGACGACCTAAAATACGAGAACAGGCTCATTCAGGCAATCGCACAGGATCATATCACCAAGGAAGTGCTCATGTGCGCTTTCATGAACAAGGAAGCACTCCGGAAGACGCTGGAGACGGGGATCGTGCACTACTGGAGCAGGAGCAGGGGCAAGCTCTGGAAAAAAGGAGAGAGCTCAGGCCATATGCAGCAGGTAAAGGAGATATTCATAGACTGTGACATGGACGCAGTCCTTATCATGGTGGAGCAGGAAGGAGGAGCATGCCACACGGGATACAGGTCATGTTTCTATCGTAACATGGAAGGGGAAGTGACCGGCAGGAAGGTCTTTGACCCGGAGGACGTTTACTGAGCGCTCTTTTTCAGGCCGGGAAGATCATGGGACAGACTTCCCGGATATATTCGGTCGCAATCATGTTATATAATCCAATTCATAATCCTTCTATATGAAAGAAGATAAGAAGAGTGCACAGAGGATAGTGCCTGATACAAGTTCCGTGATAGACGGGATTGTTTCAGCCGGTGTGGAGAGGGGCGATTACAGGGATCATGATATCTGCATACCGGAGGCAGTTGTGGCAGAGCTGGAGGCCCAGGCCAACAGGGGGCTGGAGATAGGCTTCAAGGGGCTTGAGGAGCTGCAGAAGCTGCAGGAGATGGCCGCCGAGGGCAGCATCAGGCTTTTCTTCTGCGGGAAGAGGCCCAAGCTGGACCAGGTGAAGCTGGCCGGAGGCGGAGAGATAGATGCCCTTATAAGGGACACTGCCAGCGATATAGGAGGCAGGTTCATTACAGGGGACCGCATCCAGTCCATGGTCGCAAAGGCCAAGGGGTTGGATGTGAGTTTCGTCAAACCCGAGTACAGGGAACTGGGACCACTCATTGTTGATAAGTTCTTCACATCCGATACCATGTCCGTGCACCTGAAACATAAGGTGCCGCCCATGGCTAAGAAAGGCTCCATCGGACAGGTGATATATACCCGGATAAGGGATGAGCCCTGCACCTACCATGAGCTCAAGGAGATATCAAGGGAGCTCATGGACAGGGCGCGCTCGGACCCGAACTCCTTCTTCGAACTCTCCTTTACAGGAGCCTCGGTGCTGCAGATCGGTAATATGAGGATAGCCATCGCCAACCCGCCTTTCTCTGACGATGTGGAGATCACAATCGTGCGCCCGGTGGCATCTGTGTCGCTTGACCAGTACCGCATGAGCGATATGCTCAAGGAGAGGATACGCGCCCAGAGAGGAATACTCATATCAGGCCCGCCCGGGGCAGGCAAATCCACTTTTGCAGCGGGGGTCGCCACTTTCCTGAAGGACAAGGGCTTCGTGGTAAAGACCATGGAATCACCGCGCGACCTGCAGGTGCCGCCAGAGATCACCCAGTATGCACCCCTTGACGGCAGCATGGAGAACACAGCTGATGTGCTGCTGCTGGTCCGTCCGGACTATACCATCTATGATGAGGTGCGCAAGACCAGGGATTTCGAGATCTTCGCGGACATGAGGCTGGCAGGCGTGGGCATGATCGGCGTGGTGCACGCAAACCGTGCCGTGGATGCTATCCAGAGGCTCATCGGCAGGGTGGAGCTGGGTGTGATCCCGCAGGTCGTGGACACGGTCATTTTCATTGACAAGGGAGAGGTCGCCAAGGTACAGACCCTGCAGTTCACTGTGAAGGTGCCCTCAGGCATGACCGAGGAAGACCTTGCAAGGCCGGTCATACTCATATCCGATTTCGAGAGCGGTAAGAACGAGTTCGAGATATATACCTACGGCGAGCAGGTCGTGGTGATGCCCATCGGAGGCGAGGAGGGCAGGAAGCCTGCCTGGGCGCTGGCCGAGGGTGAAGTGCAGTCCGTGCTGCAGGACTATGCCAGCGGCCCGGTGAGCGTGGAGATGGTCTCAGATAGCCGTGCGCTTGTGAAGGTCAGGGAGAAGGACGTACCCCGCATCATAGGCAAGGGTGGCAGCACCATCGACGATATCGAGAAGCTGCTTGGTATTCATATAGATGTGCGCAAGTTCGATTCCGGCAAGGAGGAGAAGAAGGCAGTCGCAAAGGATACCAGGCCCCACCGCCCCATCATAGAGCACACCAGCAGGCACGTTATCCTGAACGTCCCGGAACTCGCAGCCCAGGACGTGGAGGTATACGCGGGAGAGACATTCCTGTTCTCGGCAACTGTGGGCAGGCACGGCGATATCAAGGTAAGGACGGACTCCGATGTTGCCGACAGCGTCATGGATGCCGTGGAGACAGGCGAAGCAGTGTGGGTCAAGATAGTCTGAAGGAGCGGAACAGGCCAGGACCGGACGATTCCCAGAGGTGACCACAAAATCTCATTCAGGATGTGGTCACCTTGCCGGTCATTTCCTCAATTTCAGACAGTAATGTTTCCTGGCGGCGATATCATCCAATATGGAATGGAGCAATCTGGACCTTTCCTTAAGGGCCAATCCTTCGGACCCCTTCGCTGCTTTATCCAACGCCTCGCTCAATTCCCCCACCTCCATGACCGTGGCTGCGATACAGTAATAGCTTTTCGAACGCCCCTCGTTGAACTGCTGCAGCATTCCCTTCAGTAATCTTTCCCTTACCATTTGAGACTTTTCAAATTCGACGACACCATTTGCTTGGATGAAGGCGATATCGTCTTCAAGTTTCTGATAGCACTTGAAGGAATCGTTCTTTTTCCCTGCATCCCTGTGCTTTTTCCACTTTTCACAGGTTTCGCTCTCCACGCAATCCCAGCAGAACTCAATTCCCTTCTTCTTTAATGCACAGGTGATGAAAGGACAGCCTACTGCCATCCTGCCTTCGCTTTTACAGCCTGAGCACCGGCTTCCCGTGGTCATGTGATAGTTCGGGCAAAGCCTGCAGGAAAGGCCGCATATTCCAATCTCAGGGTATCTGATCTCCATATTCTCTTGTGATAGAACCTGTCATCCTTGTTTAAATATTCATGCTGCCATTGCCCAGAGTCACATGCCTTGAGATCTGCAGGTGACCACAAAAATGCTATATAGAATGTGGTCACCCATTTATATATGCATATTGAAAAAAGGAAACAGGGAAATAACACCAAGTATTACCTGTCCCATTCCTACCGCGTCGGAAAAAAGACCAGGAAGATACGGCATTACCTGGGCCTCAACCTGACCGATCAGGAGATCGGGGAGCGCAGGGCCGAAGCTGAGAAGGAGATCGGGGAGCAGATACAGGCCAGGACCGACCTGCTGAAGTTCTCGCTCACGAGAAAAGAGATCGAGAAGCTCAACGAGTACGACAGGGAGATAGAGATAGTCCACCTTGATGCGGATGACTGGAAGGTCTTCACCGAGAAGTTCGTGTTCAACACCAACGCCATCGAGGGTTCACAGGTGACACCGGAGGAGGTTCACGGCCTGCTCCGTCATGACGAGGAAGCCACCAGTTCTGATGAGCTCGAGGCGCTCAACGTGGCAAAGGCCGTGGAGTTCGTAAAGAACACTGACGAGAAACTGTCACCGGAGCTTATCAGGAAGCTGCACAGGCTGTGCTTTGAAGGCTCCAAGAAATTTGCCGGCAACTTCAGGAATGTTGAGGTAGTGATACGCAACGCCTACGGCGAGGTGGTGCACCGGGGTATCCCGAAGGAGGAAATCGTGAACGAACTTGAGGAACTTGCACACTGGTACAATGACAATGCAGAGGGACTGAAGCCCCTGGTGCTGGCCGCCCTGGTCCACAACCAGTTCGAGTTCATCCACCCCTTCGAGGACGGCAACGGCAGGGTGGGACGGCTGCTGCTGAACTACGTGCTGCTCCGCCACGGCTACCCGCCAATCAACATACTGTTCACGGACAGGGGCAGGTACTACCATTGCCTGCAGAGGTACTCCAGCGAGGACAAGCTCGAGGATACGCTGGAGTTCCTGGTGGAGCAGTACAGGAAAGGGTTGAGGTGAGAGAAGAGGAAAATCCGCCGAAGGTGGCACGTTCCCTCGCTGTCGTACTGAAAACTATTGAATGGACCCACGTAGTCAAACTGCAGCCCCACAGAGCGATATAGACCGAAGTCGTGCAGAATAAGTATTTTTAAAGGCGGCCTTCTGATCTGTTTTGTTTGTCTTATCGGAGAACGCCGGCTGCGCCGGGCCCTTCGGGATTGTTCAAGTGATACATGACTTCGGTAAGATTAATTAAACAAGGCAACCGGCAAAACTCAGAGTTGCAATTGCAGGATTTTTACAGAGCCAATCTCTATTTGAGGATATATTAGAGTGGTTCCAGCTTTTCACCTCATAAAACGACCATTTATAAGCACCTAACCCTAAACTGATAACTATGAGAATCATACTAACCTCAGTATTCGTAAACGATCAGAACAGGGCCCTGAAATTCTACACCGAAAAGCTTGGCTTCGTGAAAAAGAACGATGTTGCTGCCGGAGATTACAGGTGGCTTACCGTCGTTTCCCCTGAAGACCAGAACGGGACCGAGCTTTTGCTTGAGCCCGGCAACAATCCGGTAGCTCAGGCCTATCAGAAAGGGATATTCGAGCAGGGCATCCCTGCTGCATCCTTTGGTGTTAAGGATGTCCGCGCAGAGTATGAAAAGCTGAAAGAGCGGGGCGTGAAGTTCACGATGGAGCCGACAGAAGTGATGCCCCATGTGATCATAGCAGTCCTGGACGATAGCTGCGGCAACCTGATACAGATACAACAGACGCCGCAGAAATAAACTGTCCTCCGGCTGCTTATCGGAATATCCGGCTTGAGAATATTCAAAATTGCTATCACTCTAAGAGGAGCTTTGCTCAACAAATAAATTTATACCAGGACCACTGATGAATGAGCATGGAATACACAATCGTTCTTGAAATAGCAGAAGAGGGCGGATACACAGCACGTTGCCTTGAACTTCCGGCAGCGATAAGTGAAGGAGATACCAGAGAAGAAGCGCTTGAAAACATCAAGGAAGCTATTGAACTCGTGCTTGAGGTCACTCAGGAACAGGCCAGGGTACTTGGTGAGATTGCAAAGGTTGATGTCGCAAGTGCCTGAACTGCCAGTAATCTCTCCGGCCAGAAGATTATCAAGATTCTGGTGAAACTTGGTTTTGTAGTCGTAAGACAGAAGGGCAGCCACGTGCTCCTTCAACGCGGACACGACACCGTGACCGTACCTTTGCATGACCCTCTGAAAAAGGGTACATTGAATAATGTCCTCAAGCAAGCAAATGTATCACTTGAAGAGTTTTTGACAGAAAGGTGACCACACCAATGGATTCAGGATATGGTCACCCATCTAAAACAGATAGATACTTATCCTACGGCTTTTTCAATACCGCCACCTTATCAGGAAAGCGCTTCGGCCTCTCCGTAACCACAAGTCCCGCACTGCCGGCGATTCTCAGCGTTTCCTCAAAAGCCTTCTTTGACACTTCAAAGGGCGGCTCTTCAACATACACAAGCCCGCCGTCCCTGAGCAGCGCCACCAGCTCCCTGAAGAGCGCCCTCCTGTCCGGCACCTCGTGGACCACGTAGAACAGGAACACCAGGTCAAAGCTCCCGG
The DNA here is from genome assembly GCF_024500045.1 of Methanolobus chelungpuianus. Classification (NCBI taxonomy): domain Archaea; kingdom Methanobacteriati; phylum Methanobacteriota; class Methanomicrobia; order Methanosarcinales; family Methanosarcinaceae; genus Methanolobus; species Methanolobus chelungpuianus. The sequence continues at coordinate 36,802 of NZ_JTEO01000004.1, read as the reverse complement.
ACACGCCCAGCCGGTCCACCTCGCATTTGTGCAGCACTATGTTGCCCTCAAGCCCCGACCCCCTGATCTTCTCCCGCACTATCTCAAGCATGCCTTCCTGCAGATCAACGGCCACCACCCGCCCGCTCTTCCCGGCCATCCGTGCAATGTCGAGAGTAAAGAAGCCCGGCCCGCACCCGACTTCAAGAACGCTCATCCCTTCCTTTACATAGGGGCGGAGTATCTTCTGCGGGTTATGCAGCCATCTGCGAAACCTGCTGTCAAGCTTGCCGGATTTTTCTACGGGGAATACGCGGGTGTTTTCGGAGGACACTGTCAAATTCTCTTTTTGGGGGCATTATAGTAAATACATTACTAGAAGAAATGTGATGGTCTGGGGATAAATTGTGCTTGCTACTAGGTTGTGGGTCTGGTTATCAGTTGAAAATGCTTATGACCATATCTTTATCAAGGGTTATGTATAAAATCCTGTAAGGAAGGATACATTATAAGATATATTTTCATTTTAAGAAATGAATTAAAGACATTTTATTATGCCTGAAGACTTTTATATATGAGAGATGAGATAGAACATCTTATATAATATTTAGGAACTAGAAATAATGGCTTCAGATTCAATTTTAGTGAAAATTGGTGGGATCTCAACTGAAATAAAAATGGGTGAGATTGAGATTGATCAAATTATTTTTGATGAAGGAAACCCAAGAATCGGCTTTCATAAAGATACCCAACCATTTACAAATTTGAGTCAAAACCAAATAATTTTTGCCTTATCCAACAAAAATAGAGATGCTTATGCGAAACTGAAGGAAAATATAGAAGTCAATGAGGGAATTGTAAATCCCATATGGATTGAACCAATAGACCACGAGATATATCGAGTAATAGAAGGAAACACTAGATTACTTATTTATAGAGATTTACGTGAAAAATACCCTTATAAAGATTTTTTTAAAACAATCCCATGTAGAATACTGCCTGCGAAAATAACTGAAGAACAAAGGAATTTTATTAGATTAGAGGCACATTTAAGGGGAACAACTCCATGGGATGCATATGAAAAAGCTAGATATTTGTTCTTTTTATGGAATAAAGAAGGTTATACATATAGCCAATTAGCAAATCAAACAAAATTAACTGAAAAAGAAATCGTTCAATCTATCCAGGCATTTAGAGATATGGAAGATCAATACTTACCAAAATATGGGAACGATCCAAGTGAAGTTTTAAAGTTCAGTTACTTTGTAGAGTATGAAAAGAATAACAAACTCAAAGATCAAATGAATAAAATCGGATTAGTAACTTCGGATTTTTGCGATTGGGTAGGAAACAATAAAATCAGCAAGGCACAAGATGTTCGTGAAATATATCACTTATTAGAAAGCGATCAAGTGAGAGAAATATTCATTAAAGAGGGATTTGAAGAAGCAAAAGAAATACTAGGCACTATAAAGCCTTGCTTAGTAGATCCCTTATACCAAAATATAGAGAATGTAATAGAAGATATAAAAAATATACCGAGTTACCAAATTAGTGAGATGAGAGAGGGACAACAACAATCTAAAAAGGAACTAATTCTGAAACTGAGAGACGAAGTGAACAGGTTTGTAGATCGCTATCTAATGGAGGAAAATACATAATGGCATCACATACCCATCAACGCATATTATCATTGATTGTAAAAAAAATGATACATGAGGGGTATGAAATTGTGGCTTTTGATGGTGATTATACCACTCTTGAAAAAATACCTGTGAACATACCCTTTAAGGTATTAAGACATCGGCCAGATGTAATTGGGATTACGCGGGATATGTCTAAGTTATGTATCGGGGAAGCAAAAACAAGCAGTGACCTACGTTCAACGCGTACAAAAGAAGAGTTTATAGATTTTGCCTTGATAGGAGATCATGTATATAAAGAAGTCAACTTGATCATAGGTGCTCCTCTGTCTTCAAAAAAAGTATTGTTCAAAGTTATTGAAAACTTGAACTTGAGCTCAAATAAAAACATACAATATTTGTTTGTTCCGGAGGCTCTATTGTCAAATGTCTAAATTTGTATTTAACTTGTCTCCTAAAACAAAGCCATTTCCTCACCAATTAGAAGCTATCCAATTTATGATTGGAAAAGAGTATGTACCTTTGTTTGACGAACAAGGACTTGGAAAAACTAAGATAGTGATTGATTCGCTGTTAGAGGACATTAATAATGAATTTATAGACGGAGCAATAATTGTATGCAAAAAATATTTAATCCCCATGTGGGAAGATGAAATTTTAAAACATACTTACTTAAAACCTATTATTTTGAAGGGAACCTCTAAGGATTTAGGGTTTAAGTTTATGACGTATTCTCATTTTTATATAATAAACTATGAGGCTCTTTTTTCAGAAAAGCAGAGACTGAAGGATTTTATGAAAATCCGGCGATTGGCAATGATCTTGGATGAATCGCAAAAAATAAAAAACCCTGACGCAAAAATAACAGATGCAGTTCTTGACCTCAAAGACTATGCAAAAAAAAGAATTATCATATCTGGAACTCCAATTGCAAACAAACCTATGGACATTTGGCCACAGTTTTATTTCCTCAATCCGAACTTATTGCAAGATGACTACATCACCTTTAAAAGAAAATATGAAGTGAAATTAAATGATAGCGGTAGTTTAGAAACAGTCAGAGATCAGTTAAAACATTTGTCAGATATAATTGAACATGTTTCGATAAGAAGATTGAAATCAAAAGTACTAGAGTTGCCTGAAAAAATATATGAAAATGTATATGTAAATTTAAGTGCTGAAGAATCACAAGTATATATCAAACTAAGAGATGAGTTAATACTTGAAATATCTAGCTTAAATGGGGACACATTAATCGATGAGTCTTCAAACATACTTAAGAAACTATTGCGTTTGACGCAAATATCAAGCAATCCGAAACTTGTTGTACCAACATTTTCTGGCACACCTTCAAAGTTTACCCATATTGATAAAATGGTAGAGAAAATTATTGCTTCTGATGAAAAAGTTATCATCTGGAGCAGTTTTAACGGCAACATCAACAGTTTGAGGGATAGATATCGAAAATATGGATCTTTAATGATTTATGGAGAAGTACCTCTTGATGAAAGAAGCCGAATTGTATCATTGTTTCAGAATAACTTCCAATACCGTGTGCTTGTAGCGAATCCAGCTGCAGCTAAAGAAGGATTAACGCTTACGGCTGCAAATAATGCTATTTATTTAGATAGAAATTTTAACTTAGTTGATTATTTGCAATCTCAGGATAGGATTCATAGGATATCACAGGTAAAAGCTTGCAAGATAATAAAGCTTCTTGCCAAAGATACAATCGATGAATATATAGATGAAATTCTGTATAAAAAACAAAAGATTGCCCAATTTCTTCAGGGAGACACAAAAGACTTATCTAATGGGAAAGAATACTTTACTAAAACAGAACTATTATATATTTTAGGAGCTGCGAAAAAAGAGGTGAATAACGGTGGTTGAAGACAGTTATTTGACAGTAGCCGGAAGAAACATTGTTTTTGAGATCGAATCAGTTAAAATTTCAGATCTTGAATATTATCCTCAAAATCCAAGGATTAATTCATTATTAGAGCAGTATGGAAATGCTTCACAAGAGGAAATACAAAAAGCAATGTGGGAAAATTTAGAATATATAACGCACGATCTGTATCAAGATATTAAGAAAAATGGAGGTCTACAAGAAGAGATAATAGTTTATAATCAACAGGTATTGGAAGGAAATTGTAGACTATGTGCATATCGTTACTTGAGCAAAAATGAACCAGAAGTTACAAAATGGCAGAAAATACGTTGCAAAGTAATTAAATCAGATTTGAATGATAAAGAGATCAATACTCTTTTGTGCCAACAACATATAAAAGGGAAGAAAAATTGGGATCCATTTGAGAAAGCTGCCTATATGTTTCGAATGAAAGAAAAAGATGGATATTCATTTGAAGAGATTGCAGAACTAACAAACATAAGCAAAAATGATGTTAAAAAGCATATCAGTGCATATGAGTTTATGAAATCCGAAGGAGTACCTGACATTAAGAAATTCAGTTATTACTTGGAATTGGAAAAAAATCAAAACTTAAGCAGCATTAAGAAAAGTGAACCTGATATAAAGAAGAAAATTTCTCTAATGATCCAAGAAGATAGAATTCCTGATGCGCAAGCCATGAGAAAAGTACACATAATATATAGTGACAAAAAAGCAAGGGCCAAATTTGAAAAAAGCGGTGAGGATTTTGACATTGCTTTAGGAATAGCAAAATCAAGAAATCCTTCAATTGACGATACATTTTACAGGAAAATTGATGAAGTTGCCAATTTATTAAGGGATGCAAGCCCAGAGCAAATCAGGTTAGAAGTAGAGGAAGATAATCACAAAAAACATAAAATCAAAAACTTGGCAAAGCACCTGAAGAATCTATGTCGAAATATAGAATTAGATTTTTGATAGATACTAAAATGTAAAATCGTATTTACTACAAAAACACACCCAACATGTATCAGAAAAACATACTCCTAGTAGAGCCCGATTTTCCCATACCTACTAAAAGCAAGAATCATAAAAATTTTCTACCTATAGGTCTATTGAAACTTGCTTCTTATTATAGAAATCAAAATTTTGAAGTAGACTTAATTAGAGGGAAAAAGTTATCAGATAAATTTATAACTCCTTCTTTGATAGAAATTACAAGCCTTTTTACTTATTGGTCAGATTATGTATGGGATGCCGTAAAATTCTATAGAGAACACTTTCCTGACCCTGATGTAACTGAAATTAGAGTTGGTGGTATATATGCAAGTCTTCACTTTGAGAACCAAGATTTCAGATATAAGTGTAAAAAATATCATGTAACCCCTGTAAAAGGTGTTCAGGAAGAGGTAGAAAACTTTTTCCCAGCGTATGACATTGTGAAAAATAGCGATAATCATGTAGATTACCAAATTATCCATTCATCGCGTGGATGCTTCCGAAAATGTTCATTTTGTGGGACTTGGAAAATTGAACCTGAGTTTAAAGGTAAAAAAGAAATCACGTCTACAATTGAGTCTGGGCTTCAGATGGGGCTTAAAAACTTAGTATTCTACGATAACAATCTATTTTATAATCCTTTTATAGAAAGCATATTGAAAGAGTTAGCCATCCTCAGAAAAGAAAGGAAAATAGGCTGGTGTGAATCGCAAAGCGGCTTTGATGGAAGAGTACTCTTGCAAAAGCCACACTTAGTTCCATTGCTTAAGAAAGCGGGGTTTAGATATCCAAGAATTGCATGGGATTGGGGATACGATCAGTGGCCAGAAATAGAAAAACAAATCAGAATTTTGGTCGATTCTGGGTATAATCCGAAAAACATTACGGTATTCATGATCTACAACTGGAAATTAGATTTTGAAGAGATGGAACAGAAAAGAATCAAGTGTTGGGAATGGAAGGTGCAGATTTCAGACTGCAGAAATAGACCTTTAGAGCAGTTGCATGATCATTATAAGCCTCTAAAAGATCAGAATCATGGCAATGATTACTATATCAATCCAAACTGGACAGATGCCGAAATAAAACAGTTCAGGCAGAATGTCAGACGACAGAACATTTGCAGTAGGCAGAACTTAGCGTTTCATAGCAAATTGCTGGAACATAAAAAGCACTTTACAAAAGAGCATTATAACAGATTGAAACTAGTGAGTTTTGGAAGAGCTGCAAAATTTTTGCCTGACTTGTGGATTCCTTCTAAAGTTACGCACCCCCAAAATAGAGATAAATGGTCAGTTAAGCCAGTGGAACCACCAAAGAACTTAGCTGAGTTACTTGATGCTGATCAGGAAATGAGAGACATATGGAATGAATTTGTAGAACAAACTCCAGTGAAGGAAGAACAAATAGTATGTCTTGAGAACTAAAACTGATTTAAACTAGCCATCCTAATATAGAACAACAATCCTCACACAGGAGAATCCCACACATGAAAGTCTCAATAATAGGTTCCGGTTACGTTGGCTCGGTCTCTGCCGCCTGCTTTGCAGAGCTCGGCCACGAAGTCATCTGTATAGATGTGGATGAAGAGAAAGTGAAAATGATAAATGCAGGCAAGGCGCCCATTTGGGAGGAGGGGCTGGACGGGCTGCTGCAGAAGCACTCGCAGAAGACTCTCATCGCCACATCGGACTATGAATATGCAGTGGCGAACTCGGACCTGTCCTTCATATGTGTGGGGACGCCGTCGGGAGAGGACGGGGGCATCGACCTTTCCATAGTTAAGGCGGCCAGCGCCAGCCTGGGAGCGGCAATCGGAAAGAAGGAAGGGTATCATGTGGTCGTGGTCAAGAGCACCGTGGTGCCGGAGACCACCGAGAAGGTGGTGCTGCCGATAGTCGAGGAGTTCTCCGGGAAGAAGGCCGGCAGGGACTTCGGCGTGGCCATGAACCCGGAGTTTTTGAGAGAAGGCAAGGCAGTGTACGATTTCATGCACCCGGACAAGATAGTGGTGGGAGCCATCGACGAGAGGTCGGGCTTTGCCGTGGCGGAGCTTTACAGGGGACTGGACTGTACGGTCACGCGCACCAACCCGAGGACAGCGGAGATGATCAAGTACGTCAACAACTCCTTCCTTGCCACCAAGATCTCCTTTGCAAACGAGGTGGGCAACATCTGCAAGCAGCTTGGCATCGACACCTACGAGGTCATGGACGCCGTGGGCACAGACTTCAGGATCGAGCGCAGGTTCCTCAACTGCGGCGCCGGCTTCGGGGGGTCCTGCTTCCCCAAGGATGTGCGGGCGCTCATCGGCAAGGCAAAGGGGATGGGCTACGAGCCTCAGCTCCTTGACTCCGTGGTAGCCGTGAACGAGCGCCAGCCCCTCAGGATGGTGGAGCTGCTCCAGCGCAAGCTCGGGCACATCAACGGCAAAAGGATAGCCGTCCTGGGGCTGGCCTTCAAGAACGACACCGACGACATCCGGGAGTCACGCTCCATCCCCGTGATAGCCGAACTCCTGCGCCTCGAAGCCATTGTTACAGCCTACGACCCCATGGCCGCCGGGAACATGAAGAGGATCTTCGGCAATATCACTTATTGCAGCACCTCATCCGAGGCCCTGTCAGGGGCCGACGGATGCCTGGTAATGACAGAGTGGGAAGAGTTCGGTAAACTGGACCGTGAGTTCGAGGGCATGAAAGAAAAGATAGTCATCGACGGCCGCCATCTCCTGAAGCCGGAGAAACTCACCGCAAGGATCGATTACGAAGGCATCTGCTGGTGAGAAGGGAAAGGCGGGAAGCGTACTCACACATCTCACGGAGGCATGAGCATGGCCGAAAGGTTCACCATCAACACAGGAGAAAGGAAAACGATCAAGAGCAGCTTTTGGAATGGCACCGTGGACATCATCTACTGCGGGATATCCGGGGAGAACACATTCTCCATCGGACTTCTCCTGTCAAAAGGATATCAGGGGCACGGCCTCAACCTGTTCTTCCCCGGGAAGGCCACATACATCATGATCGACAGGCAGAAGTTCTACGTCCACAATGTCACTAATGAGAATATTACCCTCCAATTATCTGAGTGATCAAGGAATCGTAACAAAAACCTGTTCCTGGTGGAAAGAAGGACAGCCTCTCATAGATTCATTGATTTGTCCCTGATTTTTATAAGGAGCTCCGGATAATAAATAATCGTCACATTCATGTACCAAAACCCTGCTTTAAATCACACATGAAAAAGATAGTTATCATCGATTACGGGCTCGGCAACCTCAGGAGCGTCCGCAAGGGACTGGAGCATGCCGGCGCCGATGTCATCATATCCAGCGATCCTGCGGCGATACTGGACGCTGACGGTGTGATCCTGCCGGGGGTCGGAGCCTTCAGGGATGCCATGAGGAACATCCAGGCTTTACTTGACACGATCAGCAGCTATGTATCTTCCGGGAAGCCCATGCTTGGCATCTGCCTGGGACAGCAGATACTCATGAGCGAGTCCGAGGAAGGGGGGCACACGCAGGGACTTGACCTCATAAAAGGCAGCGTCCTGCGCTTTCCCCACACGGAACTGAAAGTGCCCCACATGGGCTGGAACTCCATCGGGATAAGCCGGAAGCACCCCTTCTTTGAGGGCATACCGGACAACACCTATGTGTATTTCGTGCACTCCTACTATGTGGACACTGCCGCCGGCAACACGCTTGCGTCCAGTGAGTATGGTACTAAGTTCGCCGCGTCTGTTATCAATGACGCAGGCAACGTCATAGGCACGCAGTTCCATCCCGAGAAGAGCGGGGATATGGGACTGAGAATGCTCAGGAATTTTGTCAATATGTGCTGATCTGAGGCTTACATGGATATCGAAGGCTACGCAAAAAGAGGGCTCATGAACAGTGATCCCGACCTGGAGGACAAGCTCACGTCCAGGATACTGGAAGTGAAAAGAACAAACTCTGAGCACGCCCGCAAACTGGCGAAAGCCGCCATTGTCGAGGCAAAGGCTACCCTTCATGTAAAAGGGGATGCACTGGAGCCCACCATCTCAGGCGTGACGATGGGAGAGTTCGGTGTCGGCTCAAGGGGTATCGGCGATTTCTACACCCACGAGAAGATAGCCGAGGTCATCGGCAAGACCGGTGCGGTGGTGGACACCACCCATCTGGATGATTCGGGCGTTGTCAGGGCGAAGGATGCCGGCGAGTATGTCATAGTCACCATCGACGGCATACACTCAAGGCTCAGCGATTTTCCCTTCCTTGCAGGCTTCCATGTAGCCCGCGCAGCCCTGAGGGACGTCTATGTCATGGGAGCCCGGCCTGTGGCAATGCTCTCGGATATCCATGTGGCTGATGACGGCGACGTTGCGAAGATATTCGACCACATTGCAGGCATAACCGCTGTTGCCGAACTCTCGGGCATACCCCTTATTACAGGCAGCACCCTGAGGATCGGTGGCGACATGGTCATCGGGGAGCGCATGACAGGCGGCGTCGGCGCGGTGGGAGTCTCATCCGACCTGACAGCAAGGCAGCAGACACAGGTGGGGGACGTCATACTCATGACAGAAGGAGCAGGTGGCGGCACAATATCCACAGCCGCGCTATATTACGGCATGCATGAGGTCGTGGACGAGACCATCAATATCAAGTTCCTCGAAGCCTGTGAGAAGCTGCTTGACTCGGGCCTGGTGAAGCATATACACGCCATGACGGACGTGACAAACGGCGGCATACGCGGGGACGCAAAGGAGATATCAAGAACTGCCGGGGTCAGGCTTGTCTTTGAAGAAAAAGAGATGAGGAAACTCGTGAATCCGGTCGTGCTCAGGATGCTGGAGTCCCTGCAGATAGACTATCTCGGAGTGTCACTGGACGCCCTGCTTATCATTGCCCCGCATGAGGTGGCTGAGGATATCATGGAGACCGTAAGGTCTGCAGGAGTGCAGATCGGGATCATCGGCAGGGTCGAGCAGGGCGGCGGTGCCATGATAATGATCGACGGCGAGATGAGGGATTTCACCCCGCGCTTCAGGGAGTCCGCATACACGCCTATCAAGAAGATGATTGGAGAAGAGCAGCCACGCAACTTTGAGGAAATGCAGAAGGCGGTTGACAGGGCTGCAAGCGAGGCCGTCTCAAAGAAAAAAAGAATAGTAGAGAAGGTAAGGGGCAGCTAAGCTACTCCTTTCCGGCTTGCCCGGCCTCACTTCTCAGTCTTTCCACCGTCAGCATCACGCCATCCTTTTCCAGGATGACGACCTTTTCACCTTTTTCCAGCGCCTCCGGGGAGCGCGCCTTCCAGTATTCTCCCCTGTGGATAACGTAGCCCGCCTGTTCCGGGGATATAGGCTTATGGACGACTGCGGTCTCCCCCAGCAGCCCGCCGAACTGCGGCTTGCGCTTCCTTACCTCAAGTACCTTGTACATTGCGAACAGCAGGAACAGGCCCACGAGTATTGTGGGGACCACCACCGTGACAACAACTGTCCTCTGGAACTCCGCAGGTGAATAGTTACGCGGGAATTCGGTCGGAGCAAGCAGTATGCTCCCTGCCACTATGCATACCATTCCTGCTATGCCAAAGACCCCTATGCCCGGCGACTGCAGTTCCAGGGCAAGGAGAGCCACGCCTACCAGTATCAGGAAGACTGCGCCTATGTTCACGTCAAAGCCTGTGCCTATCAGTGCCATTACAATGGCAACGACCCCGAATATCTCTGCACCGAAGCCGGGGTTTGATATCCCGAAGATAACAGCATAGACTCCGAGCAGCAGCAGCAGGGAAGATACAACGGGATTTGATATGATGTTCATAAAAGCGAGCCTGATAGGGGCCTCGTAGTAAACAATATCAGAACCGGCGGTCTGGAGAGTACTGCCCTTCACATCCAGTCCGTTCACCTGCACAAGCAGGTCCTCCATGGATGGTGCAACGTACTCTATCACCTCATAATCAAGAGCTGTTTGGGCATTGAGGTTGAGGTTCTCGGTGATGAACTCCCTGGCTGCGGTCTCGTTCCTGCCGTGCATCCTGGCATTCTCGGTCGCCCTTTCCACAAGAGCGTTGACTATCTTGGTATCAGTGACAGGTTCCGAGCCGCTGGGAGTCATGCTTACAGGCTGGGCCGAGCCTATTACTGTAAAAGGGGCCATTGCGGCGACATCAGTGCTTATAAGTATGAGGGTTCCTGCCGACCAGGCCTGTGTACCTTCAGGGTATACATATCCTATCACAGGCACGCTTGTCTGCGGTATCATCTCGGTTATCCTGAGCGTTTCATCCAGTCCCCCGCCCGGCGTGTTGAGGGTGATGATAAGCGCCTGGTGGCCTTCAGCCTCTGCTATCGATATAGCGTCAGCGACTATGTCATCCGTGACCGGGGTTATGGCTCCCGATATCTCAAGCACCAGCACGCTCCCGCTTTCCTGGGACATTGCCGGGGAGATAAGGACCGCACTCAGGATAAAAAGAAAAAGAAGGCTTACAGGAAGCCTGTTTTGGAAATTCATGGTCTTCCCTTATTTCATGCGGTCTTATTTGGGCTTGTTCTGGAGAGCCTTGGACATGGCTGCGATCTCCCCCATCTCGATGGAGTTCGCCACAACTATCATGTTGCGCTCCCTTGCTATCTCTGCCAGTGTCTGGAGTTCCCTGAGCTTGATAGTGACAGGCACTTCCTCGTATAGGCTGGCAGCCTGCCTCATCTTCTCGGCTGCGATGAACTCACCGTCTGCAAGGATGATACGGGCACGCTTCTCACGCTCTGCCTCTGCCTGCTTTGCAATAGCACGCAGCATCGTATCGTCAATGCTGACATCCCTGAGGGTCACACCTGTTACCTTGATACCCCATGGGTCCGTGGAGATATCCAGCGATTCCTGAATGCTCAGGTTGATCTCGTCTCTCTTGGACAGGACATCGTCAAGGTCGATCTGGCCTATAACGTCACGCAGTGTCGTCTGTGAGAGGGTGGATGTTGCATACTTGTAATTCTCAACTTCGTTTACAGCCCTTGAGGGATCGATAACCTTATAGTACACGACTGCATCAACGGCAACTGTAACGTTATCCCTGGTGATGACAGCCTGCTTGGGAACATCAATGGTGACCACACGCAGATCCACTTTTACCACAGTATCTATAATAGGGATAATGAAGAACAGGCCGGGACCTTTCACTCCGCTTAGTCTTCCAAGACGGAAAATAACTACACGTTCGTATTCCTTGACAATCTGTATTGCCTTTGAAAGGATAAAGATAATAAAGACTGCTGTAATGATTGTGATTTGTTCCAATACCATTTTATCGATGCTCCTGTGGAGATTAGAAAAAGCTTGCTAGCACAATAACTAAAACGAGCCAGGGTATTAAAAAGACATCGCTTACCTTTTACGGCAGCTTTGAAGGATCTGATAGGAGATGGGCCTGAACCTTGTTTGAGGGGATGTACACGAAAGCATGATACGAATTGTTATTTTGACAATAAAGTTCAGACCCGATAACAATAATCTAACTTATGGCTTATTAATGTGATTGATTTTGCCGTTAACAATTTCAAACAGTTGCGTGAAAAAACGACATCAGATAACTTGGATAGTAATGAAAGATATATAAATGACCCTTATCTGAAGCAAAGACATAAATCAGATATATGCCTTTTAGGATTTGATACAATGAGCGAAAAATGTAAGGAGTGCGGCGGAAAAGGATACAAGGTCGTCGGCTCAAAGAAATGCCCTGATTGCAAGGGAGCAGGGAAGTCCAAGTCAGTCGACCTGATGAAGCTTTCGGAAAAAGATATGGGAAGTTTTCTCAGGAACGGCTCCAACTGCAGTAAGTGCAGTGGTGCAGGCGAGATAGAGTTGACAGAGCAGTGCACTGTCTGTTCCGGAAAGGGTGCTTTTTACAAGTGCAGGATCTGCGGAGTGGCTACCGAGGGCCTGTACAACGGGGAAGAGGTCTGTCCCTCATGTGCGAAAAAACAGATCGTGTACAAGCTGGACGATTCATGTAATATTGAAGAGCTGGAAGTTGGAAAGCTCTACCATGCCGTTGTGAGGAACATTGCAGATTTCGGGGTCTTCGTGGATCTTAATTCCAACCTCAGAGGACTCATTCACTCAAGCAATATGAAAGAAGAGCTTAAAGTTGGCGAAGATGTCATAGTTTCTGTCAAGGAGATCAAGCCCAAAGGGAAGATGGACCTTGTGCCACGTAAGCTCAAGGAGTACCAGACCGTGGAGCTTGAAAAGGACCTGCCCGTAAAGCTTGCCTCGGAGGTCCAGAAGCTCGTCGGGACTAGCGTGAGGGTGGAAGGCGAGGTCATACAGGTCAAGCAGACAGCAGGTCCTACCATATTCACCATCGCAGACGAAACGGGCCAGATATCCGCAGCTGCTTTTGAGAGCGCCGGCGAGAGGGCATACCCGCACATCAACTCAGATATGATAGTCTCCGCCACAGGAGAGATCACAGCCCGCGGGGACAGCGTGCAGCTGGAGATCAAGAGCCTCAAGAAACTCAGCGGCCCTAAAGAGGGAGATATACGCAGGCGCATCGAGGCAGCCCTTGACAGAAGGGCGGAGCCGCATGATATCCAGTATATGGTCGAGAGTGAGGTGCTTGAGAGGCTAAGGCCGGCCATGCGCAGGGTTGCAAAGGAGATCCGTAAGGCAATAATCACTTCCGTACCTATATTGCTCCGCCACCATGCAGATGCTGACGGCATGACAGCAGCCATGGCGATTGAAAAAGCCGTAGTTCCCCTGATCAAGGAGGTGAACGGACAGGACGGCGAGTATTACTTCTACAAGAGGGCTCCCTCAAAGGCGCCTTTCTATGAGATGGCCGATGTTGTGCGTGATATCAGCTTCGCGCTTGAGGATACGATGCGCCACGGACAGAAGATGCCGCTTGTGGTCAGTGTCGACAACGGCTCTTCGATAGAGAACATACCTGCAATGAGACAGGCCGGCGTTTATGGCATCAGGATGATAGTTGTGGATCACCACCACCCGGATGACGAGGTTGACGAGTTCCTGGTAGCACACGTCAACCCGGCGCATGTGGGCGGGGACTTTGGCATAACGGCCGGGATGCTCTGTACCGAACTGGCACGCATGATCAACATGGATGTGGAGAAAGACATCAGGCACCTGCCAGCTGTGGCTGCCGTGGGCGACCGTTCGGAAGCGCCTGAAGCGAAAGAGTACATCCGGATGGTGTCCGATAAGTACAGCCTGCAGGACCTGAAGGACATGGCCCTTGCACTGGACTTTGAAGCTTACTGGTTAAAGTTCAACAACGGAAAAGGCATAATTGACGATATCCTCAATTTTGGAGACGAAAAGATACACAGGAAGCTTGTAAAGGTGCTTTGCGAGCAGGCCAACGAGATGATAGACGAGCAGATAGATGTATGCATGTCACATGTCAAAACACAGACACTTCCCAACGGAGCGCTGCTCAATGTCCTTGATGTGGAGAACTATGCCCACACGTTTACCTTCCCGCCTCCCGGAAAGACATCCGGGGAAGTGCACGACCAGCTGTGCCGTAAGTATGAAGGAAAGCCTGTCATTACACTGGGTTACGGGCCGGACTTTGCCGTAATAAGGTCAAGGGGTGTCAAGATGAACATCCCGCGCATGGTCAGGGAACTCCACGAAGAGGTAAGGGGCGGGGGCGTTAACGGAGGAGGGCACCTTGTTGTAGGCAGCATCAAATTCGTAGAAGGGATGCGCACCGAAGTGCTCTCGAAACTCGCTGAAAAGATAGGTGCGGTAGAAGTGGAATGATACTTCTACGCCCTTTTAGTTTAAATCTCGCTTATTTTAAGTCCCCGGACCGTTCCGCTTAGAGGGTCAGTCCACGCGGACAATACGCACAAGAGAGCTTACAGGTACTTCAGATATCGTTTCAGAGCCGCTCTTGTCCACGAGCACTGCGATGGCTATGGGCTTTGCACCGGCGCTGCGCAGGTGAGCCACTACATCGCTCACAGTGCTTCCGCTTGTGATGACATCGTCAACGATGATGCATCTCTTGTCCTTGATGCTTGCAAAGTTCCTGCTGAAGGCACCCCTGACCTGGGACTGATCGCTCTGTTCATTGTACGAGTGATATACGGAAAGTTCGAGCTCCAGCTCGTCGGCCATGAGGCTTGCGAGAGGAACACCACTCAGTCCTATACCCACTATCACATCTGCCTCGGTGTCTGCATGTTCCAGCGTCTCGATGACCATGTCGCAGAGGGCGATACCTATGTGGCGTAGTCTGAAAGCACTCTTGCCTATTCCGCTCCAGTTCACGGAGATATCCTTGGGAGCAGGGGAAGTTTCCTCCTTCTTGGAACGTGTTAACAGCCAGGTCACCGTGTCCCTGGAAACATTAAGTTCGTCTGCTATCTGCCTTGTAACGAGCCCGTTTGCCTGCAACTCCACAGCCTTCTGGATCAATTTATCAATATTCTTCATGTGAACCCCGCTATTCTGGATGATTCATTTCTTCCTTATGTATGTCAGACATGTTATATTTTTCTTTTACGCTTCTTTCTCAGCTCCGAACCGCACACCGGACAGACATCGCCTGACGGGAAACGCCTGCGACACCCAAAACACTCCTTTTCCCACACCAGCACGTCCTTTATCTTCTTCTGCACCACGGGCAGGAATCTGATGCCAAGCACGCTTGCTGTGTTCTGCACGGCATAATCGTCTGTCAGGAGGACAGCGCTCTCCCCATATTCAAGTGCCTTTGCGAGCACATCGATGTCAGTTGAGGACAGCTCCTCAGAGTCCTTTGTGCTGCCAGCAGCACAGACCACCTGTTGCCTCAGGACGGGGTCAACAGCCTCCACGCGTGCCCCACCCTCAAGAGCGAGCTCGAACCTCATGGAAGCCTCATGGCTCCTGAGCTCTCCCGCCACCGAGCTTACAGTTACCAGCGTGGAAGGGTCGATATCCTTTCCCATTATAAAGACTGCCGAATCAGCGATGTAGATCATCGCTCAGTATAGAGGGCCTGAGCAGATTAATTCTTTGGATGCCAGGGCAAAAAAGATAAACCTGACCGCTGATAGTCCCTTAAAAAGATCCGGTCATGATAATATGGATATTGGCAAAGCTAAAGAGACTATCGTGAAGTTCATCAGGGAAAGCGTGAAGGAGGCAGGATGCAAAGGGGCTGTCGTAGGGATCAGCGGAGGCATTGATTCTGCGCTGACAGCATATCTCTGCGTGGAGGCGCTCGGGAAGGAGAATGTGCTGGGGGTCCATCTTCCGGAGATCAACCTCACTCCTGCAGAAGATGTCCTGGATGCCACGGAGGTGGCTGAGCGTCTTGGGATCGAGTTCAGGACAATAGACATATCCGGTCCTCTGAGAGCTTTCATGGAGGCTGTCCCGGAAAGCGGACAGGACTTCCGTCATGCGAACGGCAACCTGAAAGCCAGGGTACGCATGTCGATACTGTACTATTATGCCAATACGATGCAGAGACTGGTGGTGGGTACAGGCAATAAGACCGAACTGCTGCTGGGATATTTCACAAAATATGGTGATGGCGGGGTGGATCTTGAGCCCATCGGGGATCTGTACAAGACCGAGGTCAGGGAGATGTCACGCGTTATCGGAGTTCCGCAGGGAATCATTGAAAAAGCACCTTCAGCCGGACTCTGGGCAGGACAGACAGATGAGGCCGATCTTGGGATCACATACGAGACTGTGGACAGGTTCCTGGAAATGCTGCTGGAGGGAGAGAGACCGCAGGTGGCGCAGAACACACTTGGCATGACGCCGCAGCAGAGAGATTCCGTACTTGCGCGCATCCATGGGAACCTCCATAAAAGGAAAGCCCCTCCAATGCCGGAGCTGGATGAGCTGAGGGTCTCGTATATTACTGTCTGATCATCTGCCGGGGAAAACAGGGAACTCCGGGCATCTGAACCTTACAAGTGGCTTTGCGAGATGCCTCCTGGCACATGGCGGGACCTCGTAGAATCCCGGCCCCAGGTCCCTTTCAAGCGGCACCAGCTCGGTCTCGGCGGCTGAGGTGGCGCATCTCCGACACCTGTATCCCTGACCCGATCCTGCTGACTTCATTCTCTTACCGCAGGAAGGACAGGCGGGATTCCTCTCCTCAGAAACATCTGCAAGAGAGAGGATACATATCTTCTCTATATTCAGCGTGTCCTCGGTGACACTGCCGTACACGACTACCCGGTCGCCGGGGACGAGCCTGCGGACCACCTCCCTGAAGTTCTTGGTGGGCTCAAAGGCCGCGCAGTCAATAGTCCTGCCAGCATCATCCTCAAGTATGAATATGGAATGGCCACCCCTTATCGTGACTGCAGGGGACACGACTGTTCCCTCCAGCATATAGGAGTGCATTTCCAGGATATCGTCCACACCACCTGCACGAATAAGGTGCATGTCCGTTCCCTGGTTTGTTCTGTAAATGCAAGAGCGTTCGATCTCCTCAGAGCGGACCATTGCCACGGCTTTCTCAACTGCCTCCCTGGTATCTCCCCTGATGCCGTATAGCACCGGGTCGGGAGACCTGGGCACACAGACGACCAGTTCGTTGAACCGGTCCACGGAATCCCATGTTTCAGGATATGTTTCCGAATCAGCCCCAAAGAGGGATTCATTGTCCACAAGGCGTTTCGTTCCGCACGCCTCATCCTTCCTGTAAGTGAGGAACTCATAAGTGTGTTCCCAATCCTGATTAAGCATTGCACCACAGGCAGCAAGCGCTCCGATCAGTCCGCGTCCGTTCTTGAAGGCCCTGAAGGCCAGGCCCAGGCTTTCTGCAAGTGCTCTCGCTTCGTCTATGGATATGACATCCTTTACAGCCCGAATGAAAAACTCAGATAGCTGGGGCTTTGCTTCCTTAAAATCAACTTCCCTGATAAAGACGACACCCGGGTTGGTGTTCTCGCATTCCATCCTTGACATTGAAGATACCCTGGAGACCACATGCCCGATAATCTTTTCAGGCTCGTCTGACTCAAAGCACAAGGCCACTGCAGCATTTCCTCTGGTCTTATAGGGAATTGTGGGATTGAGGCGGATCAGCAGGGGCTCGCCAAGGGGGCTGCCAAAAGCACATAGCTCTTCCATGAGCAGGGCTCCCAGATACGTAGTGCACATCCCTTCCCTTGAATCGGTATCATCAATTCCGATGATGATCCTTTTACGGTCTGAGTTCATTGGATCGGTAACCCATACTCATACCTGTAATTAAACTGTTCCGCATGGTCCGCACACGGAGCAGGCCACGGATAAGAGATACATATATATAGACCTGCAAACAAAGGCTAACCCGTAATGACAAAAGAGATTTTAATACATCAGATAGTCGATGTATTGAAGCAGGCAGGTTTTGTAGTCTCAAAGCGCTGCAACATCAGGCCGCGAAGTTTTGATCTCGCCGCCAGGAAGGGCGAAACCCTCCTTTTCTGCAAGGTACTGTATAATATTGACGGCCTCAATGAGGAAACAGCAAAGGAGATGAGGGATCTTGCCAGGTGCCTGGGAGGGTCTGCACTGCTCGTGGGAGCAAAGACCAGGGACCAGCTTCTGGAGGACAGTGTGGTTTACATGCGCTACGACATACCCGCGGTGAATGTCCAGACACTTTATGATTATTTTGTTGAGAACGTGCCGCCGCTCGTATCAGCATCGCCGGGAGGGCTCTATGTTTCGATAGACGGAGATGTGCTGAAGGAAGCCCGGCAGCGCACAGCAATGTCCCTTGGATCCCTGGCCTCCCAGCTTGGCGTCTCACGCAGGACCATAAGCAAGTATGAGGATGGAGGAATGGATGCATCTATAGATATAGTCCTCCAGCTTGAGGAACTGCTGGATGTTGCCCTTGCCAGGTCCATCGACCTGCTCCAGTGCTTCGAGAAACATAAGGGAATGATAGAGATACCTGCAGAAGCAGAGCCGAAGGTTGAGAAGCATACTCCTGATGACGGGATACTGGATATGCTGCATGCCCTGGGATACCAGGTGATGTCCACCTCCCAGGCACCTTTCAAGGCCATATCCAAGGATACTTCCGATACCCTCCTAACTGGCATCAGCAGCTACAGCACCGCAATGATCAAGCGTGCAGACCTTATGAGCAGCATCTCCTGCGTTACCATGACAAAATCGGTGTTCATTATCAACGGGGAGACAAAATCCCAGAACGTTGAGAACACCGTCCTCATAGAAAAGAGAGAGCTGGATAAATTATCAGGAAGGGATGAGCTCTCGGAACTGATAGACGAAAGGACGAAAAGGCATATTCCAAAACCCTAATATACAGAAATCCCTTTAAGAGTAGCAATGACTACGAACATCGCAGTACTTGTTTCCGGAAGGGGTTCTAACCTGCAGTCCATTATCGATAGCATCGAAAGCGGGAACATCCCGGATGCCAGGGTGTCTGTGGTCATCAGCGATGTAAAAAATGCCTTTGCACTTGAGCGTGCCCGTAATCATGGTATCGATGCCGTTTTCATTGATCCCAGGACTTTTGTGGATAAAAAGGCATACGAGCAGGAATTACTCCGGGTCCTCGGACAATACGATATAGGACTGATACTCCTTGCAGGCTACATGCGTATAGTTGGCAGGGAGGTCATCGAGGCCTATCGCAACAGGATAATCAATATTCATCCCGCACTGCTGCCTTCCTTTATGGGACTGCATGCCCAGAAGCAGGCTTTTGATTACGGTGTGAAAGTATCAGGATGCACCGTCCATTTTGTGGACGAAGGCATGGATACAGGCCCCATAATACTGCAGAGGGCTGTCCCTGTCCTGGAAGGGGATAATGCAGATACTCTTGCCGCAAGGATCCTGGAACAGGAACATCAGATATTCCCGGAGGCCGTGAAGCTTTTCGTTGAGGGTAAACTTAAAGTGGAAGGCAGGATTGTAATACGCACATAAGTCACATTCATATCTATCACTATTACGGATCTAACGGTTGATAACAATGTCATATATCTCGGAAGTTGACCCAGAGATCGCGGAAGCCCTCAGGCTTGAAGCGAACCGCCAGGATTACAAATTGAACCTTATTGCCTCGGAGAACTATGCAAGCCGTGCAGTCATGGAAGCGCAGGGCTCCGTAATGACTAACAAGTACGCTGAGGGCTACTCAGGCAAACGCTATTACGGCGGATGCGACTATGTTGACATAGCCGAGGACCTTGCAGTCCAGAGAGCAAAGAAGATCTTCGGTGCAGAGTATATTAACGTCCAGCCTCATTCAGGTTCCGGCGCCAATATGGCAGTCTATTTCTCGGTCCTGAAGGTCGGCGACACCATCATGTCCATGGACCTATCACACGGCGGTCACCTATCACACGGGAGCCCCGTGAACTTCGCAGGACAGCTCTACAAGATAGTTCCATACGGGGTTGACAAGGAGACCGAGGCCCTCGATTACGATGCCCTCCTTGCCATGGCAAAGGCCAACAGACCAAAGATGATCGTTTGCGGCGCATCCGCATATTCCAGGACCCTTGATTTCAAGAGGTTCAGGGAGATCGCTGATGAAGTGGATGCTTACCTGCTTGCGGATATTGCCCACATTGCCGGTCTTGTGGCAGCAGGAGCACACCCAAGCCCTGTCGAGCACTGTGATTTCGTGACAACCACCACCCACAAGACCCTCAGGGGACCCAGGGGCGGCATGGTCATGTGCAGGGAGGAATACGCAAAGGATGTCGCCAAGGCAGTGTTCCCCGGACTTCAGGGCGGGCCGCTCATGCATGTGATTGCAGCAAAGGCTGTGGCATTCAAGGAGGCTATGGGCGAGCAGTTCAAGAAGGACCAGTTCCAGACCGTCGCCAACGCAAAGGTGCTTTCCGAAGAGCTGAAGCAGAACGGCTGCAACATAGTTTCAGGCGGCACTGACAACCATGTCATGCTAGTGAACCTTAACGGGTTCAATGTGACCGGAAAGGAAGTAGAGGCCGGGATGAGCAAGGCAGGCATCATACTGAACAAGAACACCATTCCCTTCGAGACAAGGAGCCCGTTCATCACAAGCGGCATCAGGATCGGTACTCCTGCAGCCACCACAAGGGGCATGAAGGAAAAGGAAATGAAAGAGATTGCCGGCTATATCAGGACCGTTATCGATAACCTTGGCAACGAGACTGTGCTCAACAGCGTCAATTCCGATGTAGAGCAGCTCTGCAGCAATTTCCCCATATACAAATGAACTTGATCTGAAAACATCAACGAGGTGAGTTATGGCTCAGGAGAACTATGATTCCAGAAGGATCGATGGTAAAAGCCTGGCAGGCAAGATAGAAGCGCAGGTCAGGCAGGGAGTGGAGAAGCTTAAAGGCGAGAAGAATGTGACTCCGGGCCTTGCAACGATACTTGTGGGAGAGGACCCCGCCTCCAGGATGTACGTCCGCCTGAAACACAAGGCATGTGAAAGGGTCGGTATTCATGCGGAGGACCGGAACCTGCCGGAATCCACCACGCAGGAAGAGCTCCTGGGAGTTATCAGGGAACTTAACTCAAGAAACGATGTCCATGGCATACTGCTGCAGCTACCCCTTCCAAAGCACCTTGATTCAAAGGCTGCCATGCTGGCCATAGATCCCGCAAAGGATGCTGACGGGTTCCATCCTTACAATATGGGAAAGCTCCTGATAGGCGAGGAGGGGCTCGTGCCCTGTACACCCAAGGGGGTCATCAGGGCGCTGGAGGAGTACAATGTAGAGGTACAGGGAAAGCATGCCGTGGTGGTCGGTCACAGCAACGTCGTGGGGAAGCCCATGGCTGCGATGCTGATAAACCGCAACGCTACCGTCTCGGTCTGCCATGTCTTCACCGACGACCTGAAGAAATACACGCTGGACGCCGACATCCTTGTTGTGGGCACAGGCGTGAAACACCTCATCAGAGAGGACATGGTCAAGGAAGGCGCGGTCATTTTCGATGTGGGCATTACCGAGGAGAATGGCAAGGTCTACGGGGATGTTGATTTTGACAACGTGGTCAGGAAAGCCTCACTCATCACCCCGGTTCCCGGTGGTGTCGGCCCCATGACAATAGCCATACTCATGGAGCACGTGCTTACGGCAGCAAAGAATGCATGATGAGCACTCTCACATGCTTTTATATTTTAACAGGCAATGTTCTTTTATCTGATCTTGAATTGGTCATGCCGGGTTGAACTATGGTTATTGATGTCGATATATGCGGCTTGAAAATAGGTGACGGGCATCCCGTGAGACTCATGGGTGTTATCAACCTGAGCAAGGAGTCCTTCTATAAGGGTTCCGTGGTAAGTACAGACTCCGTTCTTGAGGTTGCCCGGAAGATGGTTGATGACGGTGCAACAATAATAGATATAGGAGCACGCTCAACATGGCCCCTTGCAAAACCTCCCGTCAGCAGGGAGGAAGAGCTGCAACGCATGCTTCCTGCACTGGACATGCTCCGGGATAACGTGGATGCACTTATTTCCGTGGATACCATCTATGCCGACGTAGCTGAGGGTTCTCTGAAACATGGTGCGGATATTGTTAACGATGTTTCCGGGTTTACTGCCGACGAACGCATGATAGATATCGTGGCAGACCACGCCTGCCCTGCAATTGTAATGGCATCGGAGAAAGTGCCTGGCGACCCTATTGGCATGGATGCCATTATGGGATCTCTCGCATCCATCATTGACCGGGCCCGCTCAAAAGGAATAGATACCGACAGGCTCATACTGGACCCTGCCATTGGAAAGTGGGTACCGGAGAAGGATCCGATATACGATTTTGAGACGATCGACCAGTTCGGGAGCCTGAAAGTATTCGGGAAACCATTGCTTGCCGCCATATCCAGGAAATCCTGCATTGATGCGGTACTGCACAAGCCCGCAAGCGAAAGGCTCTATGGAAGCCTTGCGGCCACGGCCATTGTTGTGCACAAGGGAGCCCATATCATAAGGACACATGACATCCGTGAGACCAGGGATGTGGTGGAGGTCGCAGCAGCTATGAGGAGCAGGCAGTCCCATGTGAGAACAGGGGATTTCGAGGTATCCGTCCTGGATGTAACCCATCCCGACGATGCGGAATATCTGATGAAGGGGATAGGGGTCACCGGCACCGGTGCGAAGGTCATGAAGAACAAGACCGTGAGCAAGCTTATACGTGTGAACAATATCACAACCACCGAAGCCCTGATAATCAAGCAGGAGATGCTGGCCAGGGGAGGGGATGCAGCCCTTGAGCGCGATGCAGTGTCCCATGAGACCGAGAGGACGGATGTGCTCATCATAGGCACGCTCCTGCAGTTTCAGAAGCTTGTCCGCAAGCTCTCATACCAGGCACGCAAGCTTCCACTCATCGCAGAAATGATAGCACAGGCCCTGGAGCAAGATATGGAAGTAGAATACCGTTATTCGAGGGAGCTATGATAATCTCGTCCGCAAAGCCTTTTGAAGAGATACTGGAACTCCTGAAGGACGAGGATGACATCTTTATCATCGGCTGCAATGCCTGCGCTGCAAAGATACACGTTGGCGGCGAGCCTGAAGTTATCATCATGCAACAGCGCCTTGAAGAGCAGGGGAAGCGCGTAGCGGGATATCTGGTCCCAAGCGCTGCCTGCAGCGTGGTATCCTTTGATTCGCTCATTGAAAAGAACCCCGCCATAAATGAAGCAAAAGCTATTCTTGTCATGGCATGCGGTAGCGGGGTTTCCACCATATCCAGGGTTGCGGACCTGCCGGTCTACCCTTCGAACAACACGGATTCCCTGGGAGGACGCTCACAGGGAGAGGTGCTGCCGGAACTCTGTGCCATGTGCGGGAACTGCACAGTCTATTACTTCGGCGGGATATGTCCCAAAGGCCAGTGCCCCAAGCAGCTTCTCAACGGTCCCTGTGGGGGGTCCATGGAGGGGAAATGTGAAGTTGATCCGCAGAAGGACTGTGTGTGGAGGCTGATCTACCAGCGGCTGGAAAGGATAGGAAGACTCGATATGCTGGAAAGGATATGGACCATGGAAGAGACTGGAAAATAATTAGCCTGAAAAAGCCGGGTTTTTGTGTCCGGAATGCATTTTCAGGTCTCCCCGCGGATAATACCTGTGTGAGCGCCCGTCTTTTTCAATGTTGACAATCTCATCATCCAGGAGTTCACTGATGTGCCAGTGTATTGTGCTTTTATCCAATCCGAGCCTGGAGGATAATCCTGTCCCGTGACACCCGGTTCCCTGACCACATCAAGGACGGTCTTGAGGGTATCACCCCTCAGGTGGAGGCACAGCATGTTCTGCTCAGTTGACTGGGAACGGCTGGCGGAAAATACCCTTTATCTTGCCTCTTTTAATAGCCAGATCCCTCGATATATGGGACTATACAGTTTCTTCGTCCGCCTGGACTTGGCAATTCTATTTACGAGTACAGCAGCACTGCTTGCATCAATCGGAATGCTTGGACCCAAATATGTAAGGTCCTCCAGGTTCATGCCTGTCTTTTTCATTTCTGCGGCAGGGATTTCATCGTACTGTTCCGCAGGCAATCCACACATAGCACTACTTGCGATCCTGTTCTTCCTGCTGGCCATTCTGCAGGAGTTCAAGTTATCTAAAGGCCTGGAATAGAATTTTTTGTTTTGCCATTAACTGGCATTATTATGCTGCTATTCTGTCATGAATGATTTTATAGTTGGAAGATAAAGCCACAATCTTTTAATATTTTGCTTGAAATTCTATACTAAGCATATAGATTTTTTTATGCACCTCCAGATTTACTTGTTTAAATTACTGACTCATTGGCAATTGGATAGCACAAAGGAATTAACCAAACCAGGGATGTTGAATGAATGATCAGAACTATGCTAAAACAAGAATCCCTGTGGATATTGCCTTTGACATCAGCATGCTGGCAATCATCGTCCCTGTACTAGCAGCAAACTTGATCCTTCTTGTTTTAAGCTTCCACTGCCCGGCCTGTGAAATACTGATCACCGTAGTGTGGTATGCGGGCATACTGGCGCTTTTCCTGCAGGACCGTACAGAAGTAGAATTCACTCATGGTATAATCATAGTGCACAGACACTTTTTAGGCCCTGTGGTTCTTAACCGGAAGGACATAATCAGGACCTTTATCAGGAAGAACAAACTGTATGCATATCGAAGATTTATGTATCTTCTGATGTTGCTTTCTTTGGGATATCTTGCCTATGATGCTTTTTATGACATTCTCATCCAATATCAGATGCGGACAATCCCAGCAGAAGTAATAATAAATCATACATTTTCAGCTTTTTTGATATTATTCCTGTTCCTGGTGTTATTTTTTAATATCAGAACACGATTGAGTCTCCCGTTTTCCCTTCGAGTGGAAACGAATGCGAGTAAGTTCATTTTTTATCTAGACAGACCTGATGAATTCGAAAGAATAATCACTGACAGTAAAATGGGGACTGATTGACCTGAGTCTGCAAAAAGAAAAGCAAGCCCTGGATTCCCACAGCGACGCCAGCACTACCGGAACCAGTACTCAAACCATAAACAGGATGCGCATAGCTCTGCGAATGGTGGAACTGCGTACACCGGCAGTGATCTTAGGACTGTTTTCCTTACTGATGATACTATCGTTGATCGATCACCTCTGCAAAACCACATGGACTTACTTTGGTGTTGCACTACTGGCCACTGCAATACCGGTAGTGTTCTTTTTAATGGGTAGCTACAGAATATCTGTCAACCACGAGAATATACGGATACAGGACTCTCTTTTTATTGATGAGGAATTCCCAAAGGATAATATCACTAAAGTAACCGCAGCCAGTAACAGCATGTACAAATACAGGGTCCCGTATAACGGAATGCTTTGTTTGCTGATCCTGACAGTTGCCTTAATGCAGATCCATGGCGGATACAGGGCAGTCAATACCTATGGCCTGCAAAATGCGACAAATATCGGACTGCCGTCCTTTACAATATTGATTCTTATATTCCTGCTTTACAGAGCATACCAAACATCACGCTATCACACGACTATAAAAATAGATACAACTGACAGGAAGATTACGCTTTATCCCAAAAATGAGGAGGAATACAGGCTTTTAAAAGAGAGACTGGATATTCTTGTATTGCGATGATTTTAAAAGCCAGACCCGCATATAGTCCCACGATGCCCGGAACCTTTAAAGAAAAACTCCTGTCTGATGATTTTCTTGTTACAGCGGAGATCACTCCTCCAAAAGGAACAGACCTGAGCGAAGCTCTTGCAGATGCAGAGAAGCTCAGGGGGCTGGCGGATGCTCTCAATGTCACAGACAACCAGCGGGCGGTCATGAGAATGAGCCCTCTTGCGGTCAGCAAGGCGCTGCTGGACAAGGGCCATGAGGTCATCATGCAGCTGACCTGCAGGGACCGCAATCGTCTGGCGCTCCAGTCAGATGTGCTGGCAGCCTATTCACTGGGTGTGAGGAACATCTGCGTGATGTCAGGAGACCATACCACCAGAGGGGATCATCCTAAGGCAAGGCCGGTGTTTGATATTGATTCCGTGCAGCTGCTGGGAGCTATCAGGAAAATGAAGGAAGGCTTCGACCTGTCTGGAAATGCCATCGGCCATCTGGAAGGACTGACAGTGGGAGCGGTGTCCAATGCCGATCCAGGCCAGCCTATGCAGATGCTGAAACTGAGGAAAAAGATTAAGATGGGAGCTGAGTTTATTCAGACCCAGGCAGTATACGATGCAGGACAGTTCGAGGTATTCATGGAGCAGATAGGCGATCTGGACGTTCCTGTCATTGCGGGAGTGATACCATTAAAGTCTGCAAAGATGGCAAGGTTCATGAACGGGAACATACCGGGAATCAGGGTGCCGCCGGAGATGATCGAGCGCATGGAGAAAGCCGAGAATCCGGCTGACGAAGGAATTTCCATATGCGCGCAGACTATTATTGAGATCAAGAAGCTCTGCAGGGGTGTTCATGTAATGCCTATAGGAACGCACGACAGGACACCAAAATTGCTAAGAATCGCAGGTATCAGGAAGGGATATTGATGCTAAAGACGCAGGTAGAGCACGCGAAGGACAGTGTCCTGACCCCCGAGATGCTGCATGTCGCACAGGCTGAATGCCTTGACGAGCGACTTGTGCTTGAAAGGGTTGCCAGCGGCAGCCTTGTGATAATGACCAGGAAGGGGTGCCCTCCTGTTGCCATTGGCAAGGGTGCACGTACAAAGATAAATGTGAACCTGGGAACTTCCTCCGCCTCGATCGACCCGGCCTCAGAGCTTGAAAAGGTAGTGGTTGCCGGTAAATATGGGGCAGACACCATTACAGACCTCTCCATGGGAGGGGACATCTCAGCAATCAGAAGAATGGTGTTCGAGAACACCCGACTCCCCGTGACTACGGTACCCATCTACCAGACAATCGTGGAATGCAGGATGGAAGACACAACAACTGATGATATACTCTCTTATCTCAGGAAGCATGTGCAGGAAGGCGTCAGCTCCGTGCTGCTTCATTGCGTTGACAGGGGCATGCTTGAAAGGCTCAGGGGTTCCGGCAGGGTCATGGGCATGGTATCAAAAGGAGGATCCTTTACAAGCACTTTCATGCTGCTCAACAATTGCGAAAACCCCTTCATCGAGCATTTTGATGAAATCGCCGATATCCTGAGAAGGAACGACGTTGTCCTTTCCCTGGGAAACACAATGAGAAGCGGCTGCATTCATGACCTGCAGGATGAAGCGCAGGTGATGGAAGCCAGAAGGAACGCTGATATTGCCAGAATGGCGAACGAAAGAGGCCTGCAGGTAATCGTCAACGGCATGGGGGGGCACATACCAGCCTCAGGTATCCCTGCAAGTGTCAGGTTCTACAAGGAGATGGGAGATTTTCCCCTCTTCGTTGCAGGACCGCTTCCGACGGATATTGCCGTGGGCTACGACCACATAGCAGGAGCTGTGGGAGCAAGCCTTGCAAGCGGTGCAGGGGCGGATTATCTCTGCTACATCACACCTGCGGAGCACCTTTCACTCCCAAACCCTGAACAGGTAAAGGAGGGCCTCATTGCATTCAGGATCGCGGCCCATATTGGCGATTCCATGAAGTACGGACTGGATGACCGGGATCTGATGCTTGCCAGGAAGAGAGCGGATTTTGACTGGAAAGGCCAGGCCGAGCTTGCCCTGGATCCCGACCGCCCCGGCCAGATGTGCCCGCAGGAAGGACCCTGCTCCATGTGCGGAGATTACTGCGCGATCAAGATCATGAAAGATTACCTTTCGGGGACGAGCTAAATGAAGACTGATCACCCATTCTTGCAGATGTTTGGCATAAAAACCCCACTTATAAAGCCGGGAGACAATATTGCAGAAATCATAGCAAACTCCCTCGAGAAGCAGGGCCTCCAGTTACAGGACAATGATGTCCTTGTTATCGCCGAATCCCCCGTTGCCACTTCTGAGCACAGGCTGGTCCTGCTTGATGATGTGAGACCTTCAGAGAAAGCTGTTCATCTTGCCGAAAAGTACCAGCTCGATCCCCGGGAGATGGAGCTCATCCTGCAGGAGTGCGATGAGATATTCGGCGGCGTGCCCGGCGCTGCACTGACCATCACAAGAGGAACGCTCGCACCTAACGCAGGAATAGACAGCTCCAACGCCCCTGATGGTTACGTGGTGCTGCTCCCAAAGAATCCACAGGAGAGCGCCGCGGGGATACGCAGGTACATACAGGACAGGTGCAATTGCAAGATCGGAGTTATCATAGGCGACAGCCGCACCCAGCCTCTCAGGCTCGGCTGCGTGGGTATCGCCATCGGTACCTCAGGCATCGTACCCGTGGAAGATGCCAGGGGCACATTTGACCTTTTCGGCAAGGAGCTCAAGATCACACGCAAGGCCGTTGCAGACAACCTTGTCTCCGCCGCCCAGCTGCTCATGGGAGAGGCAGGAGAGAGCGTGCCCGCAGTACTGATAAGAGGCTCGCCTGCGCGGGTAGTAGATACTGATATGGAAATGCCCCTGTTCAGCAGGGATGAGTGCATGTATTACAGCAATATCAGGAAAGCGTGAGATGAGAAAAGGCTGTTCTCACTTTTCAAAACAAATTAATCTTCAGCACATAGTCACCCCGGATCTGACAAAATGTTCATTTTTCTTGAGAGTAGTTGCACTTAGACTGTGTTTTATGCAGGTCGCCCGGTTGCCCATATAAACAAACCACTTAATTCAGGCTGATATTGGGTACTTCAGGCAGTCCCATCAAAAAATTCGATTCTGCGCCAGATGTCAGCCGCCTCCAGTGACCTCGTAAGTAAGAACCATTTTTATGTAAAATATATTGGCACTCGCAGTAAAATATGAAGCCCTCGCCTCATTATCAGTACGATAGTTTCACTAATAGCATATAATAATAAGTTTTAGTATCCACTGGGAATTATCGGTGGGTAACCGCTAATGTTTCTTCCTGACATCATTAGCAAAGTAGGGTATACTTGGACTTCAGTTAATGATATTGACATTTGAGAATGGCACATGTAAAGGTAGGAGACAATTAAAGGGATTTACCCCAATTCAAGGAGAGTGGATTAATGATTAAACTGAAACAAAGCAGATGGGTTTTAATTGTTCTGGTTGTGGCCTTCGCCTGCACATTGGGCACAGCAACAGCAGCAAGTGTGGACCCAGTTCTAATTGCTGGCAATCCGGATTGCGGAGATATTGAATGTTGTAATGGAACTAATATTACAAGCTTTAAAATAGATAGTGACCCTGATGAGGGTTCTTACGATAATGGTAATATTACAATCAGTAACAAGAGTGGATCTTACTTTGACTGGAGCTCAAACTACCCAGTATGCGCAGTTATTGTAAAGGGTGGCCCTAATGCCAATGTCTATTGCTATGAAGATTTCGGTGGTGTCATGGGCGATACCGGACTTGTTACTCCGACTAACCCTGCCAATGGGCAGCCATATAACATTAGTCACATTGAGTTCTGCTACAGTGATGATGGTAATGGTCAAATAGAAGAGACACTAGAAGTTAATAAGACAGCCGTTACATCCTACGATCGCATCCACAACTGGTCAATTAACAAGTCCGTTGATACTGAAAATGGATATACCGAAGATGGATACGATAAGATCTGGCTCTACACCAATGGCAGCGGTGATGAGAACGCTACCTGGACCGTGGATGTAAACTATGAGGGCTACGAAGACAGCAACTATAGTGTTTCGGGTGTTATCACAATCACCAACACCGGTGCGCAGGACGTTGAGATTGAAAGTATCAATGATGAATTAAGTGGCACTCCTATCTCCATAGACTGTAATGTGACCTTCCCCTACACCCTTCCTGCAGGAGAGACGTTGACATGTACCTACAGTGAAGATGGCTATGTAGAGGGGATAAATGAAGTCATAGTGACGACTGCGAATGGATTTGAGTTCCCCGCGCAGGCTGATATTGTCTGGGGTGATCCAACCAATGAGATAAATGACGTAGTCACAGTCACTGATTTAAGCGACCTCTTTGGTGAAGTAGAGCTCGGCACAGTTACAGCTCCTGACAACGCGACATTCACCTACGACAAGGAGTTTGCCTGGACGGACTATGGTGCAGATAACTGCGGTGACTTCGTTTACAACAACACTGCCACTATAGTTGAAACGGGACAGTCTGCAGATGCCACGCTCAAAGTTAACGTCCAGTGCTATGATTACGAGACAGCCTATGCCAAGGGCGATGATGCTATCTGCTTCATTCCCACATTCACTAACTGGGGGTGGACCAATCCAATCGAGCCCGGTACCTATGAGTGGGATCTGTGGGCAGCTGCAGGACAGTGCGACACCAGCAAAGGTACACTGGTAGGTACAGTAACTGTGGTTTATGATGCAAACGGTGTAGTGTCCGTAACTTACAATGTGGAGGAGCCTTATATCCTGGAGGAAACTCACGTCTATGCAGGTTACGACCAGTTCCCGACAGACCGCAGAGGTAATCCGACAGTTGCACCTGGCCAGTACACCAATAATGGTCCGTTTGACGGCAGTGAGGTCTATGTTATCGCACACGCGGTTGTAGGCATTCCTGACCCCGACTTCGGTCCTCAGGCATAACTCACGAATCTTTGACTTTGTCTTAGAATTAAGTGAGGAAGGAAACCCGGGATGCATCTTCTCCCGGGATATCTTTTTGGTAAAGCTGCCCATGGGGCACACTTACCCTTTGAGTTCACAGAGATATAATCCTCCTGTCCCAAAGCGATCTCACTTCCGGCGCCAAACTTCCTGAAATGAAGGAAACTCACGGAATATTGAGCACCTGTCTCTTTGAATACATGACAATATCCTCTGCAACACTTCCCAGCAGGAGATGGCTAAGCCCGGTCCTCCCCAGGGTGCCCATCACTATGAGATCGACATCATTTTGCTTTGCAAAGTCCACTATCCCGTCAATGGGGTTTTTGTCTTCAACTATCAAGGGTTCCACTTCAACTCCTTCTTTCTCGCCTGCAGCGACCACATACTCAATAGCCTTTCTGCCTTCATCCCGCAGATGGCTGTCCAGAACTTTTGACCACATCTCACCATGCATAGCAAGAGCAATACCTGACGGAGAGACCACATAGATCGCACTGATTCCTGCATTGTAAATCTTTGCAAGTCCTCTAACGCATTCCACAATATTTTTCATTCTCCCGGAACTACCCATAGTTATCAGCATACCCCTGATTCCCGGACACATATTTACGCCCATATAGGATCAGTGTTTGTTAGATATGTGTTCTTTGTTCCTAACAATGTAATATGGAAAGATTTTATAAATAAGAACATTTATCAAGTGATAAGATTATGATACAATCTGAAAATGCCGAAAAGAATATTGCGCGGGCATTGCGTGAACGGGGCTACAAGGCCACGCCTCAAAGAATAGCTATCTCTAAATATGCGCTCAACACTGACCAGCACCCCACGGCCGACAGGATTTACAGGGAGATCATAAAGACCCACCCGACGGTCAGCCTTGCGACTGTTTATACGACCCTCAAGATACTCAAGGAGATAGGGCTTGTGCATGAACTGAACATGCCGCAGCAGAACAGATTCGATCCAAACATGAACCCGCACGCTCATTTGATCTGCCTGCAGTGTGGAGAAGTATCAGACTGGATGGACCCTATCATCCCTGAACTTGTAGACATGATCTCCAGGGATACGGGCTCTATGGTCAGCGGTTCAAGCCTGAATTTGAACATTGTTTGCAGGAATTGCCAGCTCAAAAGCAAGGCCATCGGCCTTTAGATATTTTCACAGCCGCACAACTTCCAATTCCACTCCTTGCATATTGTATAATGCCATGTATTCAGGAGTTAAAGCCATTGCACCAACAACAGCCAAGATTGCTCCCCTGAGCTTACTTAAGATAAGCTAACACCAGGATAAGCAGAGGACAGAAGTTCGCATTGCAAGCGCAATTTTTCATTATTCAACATCAAATAGAGAATCACTATAATTTTTCTGTATCATTCAGACCCTTATATCTCCATAGGGAATAATGAATAAAAAAAGCCGCCCGGGAGGCACCCCGGGCCTTCATTTCTAATTCAGCTCTCTGAAAGAGTGCCAGGTATCCGTTGACTATGCTTATGGTCCAAAGGTCGGGTCAGGAATTCCCACTACAGCATGTGCGATGACATAGAGTTCCCCGTCATAACCGGATGGAATACTAATGTAGTACTGTCCTGGCGCAATTGTATCAACTGTTTTCTTACCTACTTTAACCTGCGGGAACATACTGGTACCTGCATAGACGTGAGTTTCCTCCAGGAGATATCCCGGAGTCACATTATATGTCACGTTCACAGAACCTGGAGTGTAAATCACTGTCACATTACCTACCAGAGTGCCTTTGCTGGTATCGCACTGTCCTGCAGCGGCCCACAGCTCCATCGTGTAATTGCCGGGCGTTATGTTGTTGGTCCAGCCCCATCTGTCGAAGCCTTCATCAAGGAAGCAAATCGCTTTCTCATTATCGAGCTTAGCGAAAGCTGTTTCGTAATCATAGCACTGGACATTGACCTTGAGTGTTGCATCTGCAGACTGGTTTGTTTCAACTATAGTGGCGGTATTATTAAAAGAGTGATCACCACAAGTATAGTTAGCCCATGCAAAGAACTTGTCGTAGGTGAATGTCGCGTTCGCTGGAGCAGTAACGTTGCCCAGAGCCACTTCATCAAAAAGCTCGCTTAGATCAGAGACATTGATGGTTTCAAAGAACTCATTGTTCGGATCGCCCCATACAATCTCTGCTGAATCGGTAGCTGTTGAGTTGAACTCATCCCATCCATAGAAGGTTGTGACAGTCACATTATTGTAGCCCTCTACATAGCCGTTTTCGCTGTAAGTTCCGGTAAGGTTCTTATAAGCGGGGAGGGTACACGGGATAGTGACAGGGGTGCCATCTATATCCCAACTCACGTTGATTGGGCTGCTATTATTAAGTTCGTCCACAGCACTAGTGATTTCTACGCTGACATTATTGTCGTTGATTATGGTTATCGTTCCTGAGACTTTATGGCCGCTGTCCTGGTAGCCCTCGTAGGTCACATTAACGTTCCAGGTGGCATTCTCATCGCCGCTGCCATCAGCAAAGAGCCAGATCTTGGGGAAGCCCTCGTGCTCATATCCCTTCTCCGTGTCAACGGATTTGTCAATAGACCAGTTGTGCGTACGGTTGTATGAAGTATCCACTGTCTTTTCAACCGTGATCAGAGGCTGGACATTGACCTTGAGCGTGGCATCTGCAGACTGGCCTGTCTCGACTATGGTGGCTGTGTTGTTATAAACAAAGTCACCGCAGCTGTCCTTGCCGTAATCATCCCAAGCAAACTCCTTGTCGTAGGTGAATGTCATGTTGTTCGGAGCAGTAACATTGCCCAAAGCCACTTCACCAAAGAGATCGCTTAGATCAGAGACGTTGATGGTTTTAAAGAACTCGTTATCCGGATCGCCCCATGTAATAGGCTCCGGCAAGGAGGTATATGTTAAATTCTGCACTTCCCTTGTCTCATTGAAAGTCGTTACAGTAGCATTATTGAAGCCCGTTGCATAAGTACTGTTGCTGTAAGTGCATGTAAGGCTCTCACCTGCGGGAAGGGTGTAGGGGAAAGTCACATTACAGTCTATAAAGATCGGTGTGCCGGCAAGTTCATCCACTACACTGGTGATATTAGCAGCTACATTACCTCCATTTATAATTGTAATTTCGCCCCAGATCATGTGGTCGCTTTCATCAGAGCCAGTATAGTTCACATTCACGGTCCAGGTGGCATTCTCATTGCCGCTGCCATCAGCAAAGAGCCAGATCTTGGGGAAGCCATTGTGCTCATGTCCATTATCTGTATCAACAGACTTGTTTATAGACCAACTGTGAGTAAGGTTGTAGGATGTATTAACGGTTTTTAGGACTGTTAATATTTCCGAGATGTTACCATTACCATCGCCCGGACAATAGTCGGAAATAACAAGCCTGGCTGGCTTTTCTGGCTCTCCGTTCAGATAGATGGTGGCCGTGAGTCCGGTCAGGTTATAGAATGGAGTGTAGAAATGCCATACATTAGCATTCAATGGCTCTCCTGCATAATACACTACACCATTTACAACCAGTGTTGCATTTGTTGATTCACCTTTGTTAGCAAATACCCAGTGCATCCAACCACCGGTTTCAGTGTAAATTTCATAGCGTGGATCGTCTTCATCCGGTGTTCCGCAGCGCTGAGAATCTGATCCATGGCCTGTCCAATTCACCGAATGCGAATATTCGGTGGCGGCTACTGCAGCAGGAGCCATGGAAAATACTACAGCGGCAGCTATCAGTATTGTGATAAAATATTCTTTTTTTAATTTGATCATAAATTACCTCTCCTTGACCACTAGAAGTTGCTTTCAGCTAAGCAACGACAAAGTTAATACCAGGCAACCAAAAACGCACATTCCGCATTTCTGGGTAGTACGGGAAGAAAACTTATTAGTAATGTTTCTTAACTAATAACCCCATACAATACATGCAATTCTATCTATTTAATCATTCTGATATATTTTAGTAAGTGAGTATGATGATAATGATGAGGACATTCTGACTTTCGATATCATTTCAAGAAAAGGAGAAAACGGATACAAAAAGAAAAATACTATGGAAAATTAGTTTTTATTTGAGAGGCTTCATAGAAATTGGTCTCCTGCTAGAGAAAGTATGGAGCTGACAGTGAATCATGAGAGCAAGGAAAAAGGAGAAATGCAAGGCCCGTGCAAGCTATGCAAAAAAGAAGCAATAGAATGGCCTTTGTGTATGACGGGGAATAGGATTCAGAGTACCTCCATGCAGCTTAAGGTAAAATCTGACGGATCTATTCCAGCCCCAGTGCCTGCATGACCATATGATATTCATCCACCGGCATCCTTGAGTAAAAGGCTCTCTTGATAACCTCGCTGAGAGAGGGGTGGATGTCCATTGCATACATTAGCGGGGCTGCATCCTGCTTCGAGGTGTACATGAGAGGAATTATCTCATGAATGAGCACGGAGGCGTGAGGGCCTATTATGTGGGCACCCAGGATCTTTTGAGTTGGCGCTTCAAGGATGACCTTCACGAACTCATCCTTCAGGTCCATTGCCTTTCCTTTGCCCGTGTCCTCAAAACGGTAGAAGCCGATGACGATGTTATCCTTCCCGTACATTTCTGCGGCTGCAAGTTCGCTCATTCCCACACCGGCTATTTCAGGATAACTGAAGACTGCATGGGGAACAGCGTGATAATCAGCTTTGGCTTGCCTGCCCAGGATCGCATTGTAGTAGACTACTGTGGACTCATGGTTTGCGACATGCTTGAAGAGATACTTTCCGGTGGCATCCCCAAAGGCCCACACGTTCTTCTGTGAACTTCCCAGGTTCTCATTGACCTTTATCCAGCCAAGGGCATCTGTCTCTATTCCCCCGAGACCGGGTTTCAGGAGAGCGTTATTGGGAGAGCGGCCTGTGGCTACCAGAATCTCGGCGGCTACGATGGTCTTCTCCTCACCTGTCCTGCGATCCCTGGCAAGGACCTTTTTACCCTCGGGAGAGGCAGAGACTTCAAGCACTTCATGATTTGTGAGTATCTCCATATGCTCAGACATCATGCGCTTTGCAAGAACTGATATCTCGGGTTCCTCGTCAGGAATGAAGTAAGGGTTCCTTCCTATTATCGTGACCTTTGCACCCATGGCCGAAAAAAAGTGGCCGTATTCGGCGGCGATGTAGCCACCTCCTATTATTGCGAGGCTTGCGGGAAGTTCTTCCATTGAGAGAACTGTGTCGCTGGTAAGGTAGCCCGTTTCCTCAAGACCTTTGACCGGAGGTATCGAAGGTTTTGAGCCTGTGCTCAGGAAAATCATTTCTGACTTTATGACCTCATAGCCGACCTCCAGGGTGTAGGGTGAAACAAAGCTGGCTGTCGCGTTATAGTAATCTATTCTTTTGTTATGGGTAAGACTGTGCCGTACATTGTCAATATCCTGGGATATGATGCTCCTCATCCTGTGCATTACGGCCCCGAAGTCTATGTTTTCGATATGTGCACTGATGCCGAAGTTTGCGGCAGTCCCGATATCCCTTACAAGCTCTGCCGGATAAAGGAGCAGCTTGGAGGGAATACAGCCTCTGGTAAGGCAGATGCCGCCAGGTTCATCTTTATCAATGACGGCAATCCTCATATCAGGGTCAGCGTCCAGCATAGGATAAAGATAGTTGGTTCCTGAGCCTGTGCCGATGATAATGAGATCGTATTCTTTCATTTGGGTACCCCACAAGCGAACAAGTTGTATGTTTGTTTTTATCTGTTCAAGCATTTATTAGTTCCTTATGCAGGATAGAGTTCTTATTAGACTACAGTAAAGCAAGCGGAAAAGAGAAAGATGCCAAAAAAGTAAAAAGGGCCTGTAGACCCCTTTACTTTCGAACGAGAGAGAAGCATGTGAATAGAGGGAGTGATCGTATAAAGATGCTTTTGAATATACGCATAAAAATATACAATTAAATCAATAGAAGCGTGAAGCTAAATTAGTGAAACTATTATCAAGAAGCGGTCGCCTAGAAACATGAATGGTATACACGCAAAAAGTCATGTACAGCACGCGCTACACATTCAGAACAAAGAACAATCTCATCAGCCCCACACACCCTCCGGTGCTGGCGCATTGGTCATTCAAGAAAAAAGAAGTATTAAGTGTAAGTG